>JASLKO010000082.1 GCA_030747475.1 Candidatus Thalassarchaeaceae archaeon
AGTTGCAATGCACCCAGTTGAGCGATTCCATATTCAATGTAATAGAATGGATATGAGAATAGATGCAATTGTTTTTGCCAACTGATCTTTCTCCAATCTTCAAATCCAGACCAATCCAATATCGATCCAAATCGATCTCCAAGTTCCACCCATTTTGTTTGGCGATCATCCCTTGAATGCCCAGGGTTTGTGTAAACCCAGTGCTGGAATGCATCAATTGTGGCAATCCATGCTAGAATAGAAACAACTCCTTCGAGATGTTCACGAACAGCTCGATTCGCATCATCTTCTGTATAGAATTCATCTAGGAAATCATGGGTTAACAATTCCATTGACATCGCGGCAACTTCACAAAATTCAATCGGTGCACTGCGATAACCAACCAATGGAATTTCATCCGCATAAATCGAGTGAAAAGCGTGCCCAGCTTCGTGAACCATCGTTTCAAGGTCCCTTTGTAACCCGGTTGCGTTCATGAAAATGAATGGTTTTCGACTATGATCACGTTGTAATTGATATCCACCTGGAGCCTTTCCTTTACGACTATCTAAATCCAAACTGGTTCCATCGCGAAGACTGTCAAAAAACACTCCAAGTTCAGGTGATAGCCGATGGAACATTCGGCTGGTACCTGCTACCATTTCTTCTACATCAGTGAATGGTTTCAGTGGCTCTCGACCGTGAACATCGTGGCCTAAGTCCCACATTCTGAGTTTTTCAAGGCCCAGGTTTTGTCTTCGTTCTTCATCAACATCCCGCATCAACGGTACACAGATGGATTCAACCGCATCATGGAATGCCTCGCAATCTTTTGGCGTGTAATCGAATCTGTGCTTTGCGTCAAAGATGTAGTCTCGATAGTTATTGTAACCTGCATTCTGAGCGACTTGATGCCGTAGTTCAATCATTTTCTCGTATATCTCATCTATTTCATTCGCGTCTTTGAATCGTCTTTCACCAACGGAAATGTATGCTTTTTCTCGAGTTTCTCTTTCATTGACCTGGAGATATTTGCCCATTTGTTGCATTGTTTTTTCTTCACCATCAAATTGAACACTCATCGCACCACAAATTTCGTTGTATCGCTGGCCCAACTTTGTGAGCTCGGTGCCAAGAGGAATATTTTCTTCCCGGAATAATTTCAAGTCCATTCGTGTGTCTCTGAGCAGTACATTATATTCGACGGGGTCAAGCTCATTGGCATACTTGCATTCTGCTAATTTTCGATTGAGTAAATCACCCATCTTTGCCAATTCAGGTTCAACGTTTTCTACAAATTCAAGATAGGCCTGTTTTATTTCTTCATTTTCAGTATCACAGGTCATATTGACATAGAGCATAGAACCAGTTTCTCCAACATAGGCATCAAAATCGCCAAGTTCAATTAACCAAGATTCAAGTTCTTTTGCAGAACCAATATTCCGGTTCAAAAAATCTTGATATTTCGGTTCTAATTGTTTCCAATCAGTTGCATCGAGGCCCTCAATCGAAGCCATTCACATGCCTCAGGGATTGTTGACACGATTGCCTTGTGCACGGACTGATTTCGGCCCTTCTGGAAGTCCATTTTCATTTCGAGTATGTTTCTGGCATCTCCAAACTTCAACCTCAGCCTCAACTTTTTCGATGATGGTCTCCATCTCTGGATGTTCGGGGTTGACCCTTGAAGTCCAACAAGCCAAGCACACCCTCTCACTTTTCACATCTACGAAATTCATCGGTGTGCACTGGATGCCACAATCAACGCACTTACGCCATGCATGGTGCTTTGCCATGATTTGTGGGGGTACTATCTAGGCCATAAGGCGTTTCGCTAAACCCCTTCAATAATCAGTTCAAATCGGCTAGAGCGATGTGAGCAAGGGCTGCTCGTTCAATGGAATTAAAATCGGAGGCATTCCGATCTTCAACTTCCAATTCCAATCGATCTACACTTTTTTCATGAGGCATTGGAACTCGTGGAATTAATTTTGCATTGAGTGCACACATTAACCGATTGGCTTCTCGATCTAAACCAATGCGATCTAAATCCGGCCATTGCATCTCAATAATCGCCTCATTATTGCATTCTGGGATATGTATTAACCATAATTCTTGGTCACCATTTTGCAAACCAGCACGGTGGAATCCAATTTTGATTTGATGCGTTCCTGCGATTAATCGGAGAAATTCCACATCGATTGAATTTGCGCGCATCGTTCCATTCGTATGACGGGAATTGAGACCTAGCCACGCAGTCCACAATTGTGTTTCGCTGACTGCAGCGGGTGCGCCTAATAGCAACCAGTTTTCATTTTCACGCCAGCTCAAGAAAGTCGAAATGAATCCATCTGTATCCTCAATTGGCTCTTGAAGGCTCAAGCCCCAGCAAGGGTATGGGGTGCGGGACATGAACAAAGGGAAGCACACCTCCCTCATCAA
>JASLKO010000083.1 GCA_030747475.1 Candidatus Thalassarchaeaceae archaeon
TCTCCACTCCTTGCTCGAGATTGCAAGCGGCTCCAACGAACCTCTCGAGATGCTCGAACTTCAATCAATCTGAAGTCAGGTCGTTCTCTTAGCGCTTCAACCTCAGCTGGGGTTCGAATGGAATCAATGACAAGTTTGTCAGAATCTTGGTTTGCATCTCGCAACATTTCTGCAAGTATCGCAGGCCCATGCTCTGCTCGTAATGCACGTCCACCTGCAATCAGGTTGTCGCGATTAATTTCTTTCCCTTCTTGACGAAGATGTGCTCGAATTGAATCCGAACAGGATGTAGATGTGTATCCGTTCTCTACCAACCAATCGACAATGGTGGTTTTTCCGGATGCGTTTCGCCCCGTCAGCCCGAACCACATTGACACGTTGTCAGAACTCGCCGTCCATGAGGCTTCCTAACCCCAGAAGCGGCGTGTCTTGGCATATTGAATCTCAGCGTCATGAATTGCTTTTAGCAAAGAATCACGTTCAGTTCCCGGTGGATAGGCACGAAGAATTCGAGTCCCAGTCTCTTCGCCAACACCTCGCGCCATCAAACAAAGGATGGCATCTAGACCTCGATTTTGGACCATCTCAGCATTCCGCATCATTCGGTTGCGGGTTTTTTCATCATCTGAAGTGACCCATTTCATCAATTCATCACCCAAGCCTTCTCTGGAAACGGCTCTCATGGTCGCTTGACAAATGGAACATGTCCGATCAATGGTTGGAAATCGTGCAACACGGGAACGAGTTGCCGTATGACAACGCAGACAAATCATGACGATTCTTTCATTCATCAATCGATTTTCCAAACGTCGTCGCACCTCAACATTCGACCAATCAGGCAATTGCATGTCGCGCTCAGATCGAGGTGAAACACCCAGTCCCCCCGGTGATCTTTGCACAACGTGTACATCCTCAGCCTGTATTGCATGTAGCAAATCAACCGTGCCATCAACATCCATTCTTTCGTTGAATAATTTGTCAAGTGCCTCATCCATGAGAGGTGTGCCTTTGTATCGTTGTGCAATTCCATTCAAATTGACCTTGCGAGGGTCTACACCAGACCGAAGGACTCCCATCACCTTGCAGACCTGGACAAGTCGCCAGCGCAATTGTCTGCCATTTGGAATGGTTACTCGAAGGATAGAGGACAGATTTTCTGGATTGGTTTGTGTTAACCATTCCACGACATGTTTGGCATGTAGGCCTGGCACCTGTAAAGTGATCCTGTAAGGGTCAACCAATACCCGTCCCATTCGCCCTTCAAGGGTGGAGGCCATCGCCTGCAAAAAGTGGGCGAGAGTTTCATTGATACGACTGCCATGACACGAATGAAGGATAATTGCATCACGACGTGTTTCAACATCCAAATGTCGTTCGTCAGGCAGACTTCCAGATGCATCGACATGCTCAACAATTTTGTTCATCAATTTCGAAAGTGCGTCAGGTGCCAGTGGATAATCATCGATATCACAAGCCGAAGATGGTCCACCAATGCGATCCAATCTCGTGCTACTGGGAATTTCTTCGGGCTCTTCCCCAGTTGCCAATTCACGAATTACTCGGCGTAATCCACCTACTTCACGTGCAATCTCTGCCGGAACCGGTGGCAATTCTCCACTCCATACGGGGGCGGTTCCACCTGTGCCAACCGGTGCGACCATCAGTTCGGATTTCTCAGGATTGGCTTCGACGATTTCCCAAGTGCGACCAACGATGACAAATCTTCGTGGTGCTCCATCGGTTTCTTCACCTGCATCATTCAATGACAACACAAAGGCTTCGTCTACAGAACCAATGGCACGACGTGAAACCATATCCCGAACCGTATATCGTTGTGCATCGGGAATCATGGAGAGATGTTCTAGCATGTATGAACGGGTTCGAGCACCAGCGGATGTCCAACCATTTTTCAGATGACTTGGAATCAATTTGCGCATTCCTGTTCTCCAACGATTCAACGTTTCCTCATTTTGCGATTCAATTTCTTCCTTTGAGGGTCGAGTTGCAGGCAATTCAGGGCCTTGGGCAAGTTTTTTCCAAAGAGATGGTGCCCATTGTAATGGATCAGATGTACTGGGTTCCTCTACCAATTTTAGCAACCAACGATCATCGAGAATTCTTGCCAAAGCCCTTGTATCATTCTCGGTCCATTCATTGAAAATTGAGGTTCTCTGAAATATCTCAGTGGTTGCCGCAAGGGGTACAATTCCCTCTGACAAGGTCATCATGACCATTTGATTTGCCGCGACGACCCGTGGCATTGTTCTCCATCGCACACCCTCAATTTGTCCTGCAATGGCACGGCGGGAAATCACGGCAGCCTCAGCGATATCATCGTGTTCCCAGGCGATTAAATCACCTCGACCTGTTCCACCCAATACGTGCTCGGCCCTTCCCAATCGTTGCAACAGGCGATCAACTGCTCTCGGGGATTGGATTTGATGTACATGTCGAATCGCCCCAACATCGATTCCGAGTTCCAAACTACTCGTACACACCAAGGCATGCAAGTCACCTTTCTGCAACCTGTCTTCCATTTCACGCCGCAAATCTGCAGATAGTGATCCATGATGAATTCCGATTTCCAATGACTCATCAAAAGTTGCCAATCGACTTGCAACCGTTTCAGCAGCGTTTCGACTGTTGACGAAAACGAGTGAAGGCGCATCCGCTTTCAATCGTCCAGCAAGCATTCGCAAACTGGCCATAGCTTGAGGAGACGTGCTATGTTCCAATGCAATGACTTCATCTTCATCTTGTGGTAGAGCACACGTAATTCGAACTTCGGTATTGCGTGGGGCTTCCGCTAGAATGGCCTCTCCTTTTTTCGGAGACAGCCATTGTGCGACTTCATTTGGATTGCCGACAGTCGCTGAAAGACCAACTCTTTGGATGGCGCGCTTGGCCATTTCTTCGATTCTTGATATCCCGACCAGAAGTTGTGCTCCTCGTTCGGAAGCAGCCATTTCGTGGACCTCATCGACAATGATGGCTCGAACATTCTTCAGATGCTCACGTAATCGACTTCCTGTGAGCATGATTTGCATCGTTTCAGGAGTTGTAACGAGTAGATGTGGAGGTTTTCGAGATTGCTTATTTCGTTCGGATTGTGGCGTGTCACCATGTCGCAATCCAATCTTCAATTCCACAATATCAGTCAATCCCTCCAAACGTCTGTCAATGTCTCTGTTCAGGGCACGTAATGGTGTCACATACAGTATCGACATTGGCCCCCAATCTTCGGTATAACATTTGGATAGAATCGGAAGAATTGCGGCCTCAGTTTTTCCAGACCCTGTGGGTGCAACCAGTAAACGATCATGTCCTGAGAGAAGAGGTTTGATGGCCACATCTTGAATTGGTGTAGGCGTCCAACCCTGCGTATCTAGGTGGTTCTGCAAGGGTTCACAAAGTTCCCCATAGACTGACATCGCCCTTCCCCGTAGGGGGAGGGCGTGCCCGCGTCCTCTTCAAACCGCCGAATGTGGATGGGGACTATTCCCACCCATCATCTTCGTCGTCTTCCCACTCTTCTTCCTCATCATCGTCGTATTCCAACAACTCATCATCATAGAGGCTGATTGAGCCAGAGAGTGATGTTTTCCAAGTGATTACACCGATAAATGGCAACAGGATCAATGCAAAGATTACACCGAGAACAGTGAGTGGATTTTGGCGCCAGGTGTCAATCCAACCAAGTCCCCAAGAATATTCAACCGAAATTCCGGCAGACATAGAATTGCCATCCTCATCCACTTCTACAACTTCGTTTTCAGCATCGACAATGACTGTGATTCGATCAATGCCCTCCGAAGCTTCCCAAGTCGTGGTAATTCGATGTTCTCCACCCGCAGGGAGTCCTGTAATTCGCGTTGAATGTACCATGCCATCATCCGTCACAAAGTGAACAGCAAAGGATGATTCAGTCACGCCACCAATATTGGCAATCACGGCGGTCACTTCGATTTCGGTTCCTTCACTGACTGTGTCCTGATTCAAAGTGACACTCTTCACAATCAATTCAGCAACGGTGGCACCCAATCTGACCCAGGCGAGATCTTGATCTCCATCCAAATCTTCGTGCTCTCGCACAGGATCACTTTCGGTATTTGCAGCCATCGGGAATTCATTTCCTGCCGCATCATGGCCAGTAACCCAGAATCCAACTCGATATCCACTTCGAGGGGTCACAATTCCATCACTGGTCAAGTCGACTTCCCCAATCCATTCCAAAGTAGTACCATTCAGTTGCATGGTCAAAGGTGAGCGGCCAGCGGCAATGGTTCGCGCATCATCTCGCATGACCCAGTTCACCCATTGAGGGGATTGGCCAAATGCTGCACAACGATCATCATCTTCTAGCAATACACATTCTTCCCAACCCGTGAATAGAACAGGTACCACCGACAAATCAGATGCAGTTGAGATGTCGATGACATCCACAGGTGCGAGTCGGTGATGAACACGCGGGGGTGTGTGGTCAACTTGCAATTGCAGAGTCGTTGCCACAGTATCACGAGTCATATCTTCTCCACGACCAGGTACATTTCGTACGCCGGTGAGGAACGTCCGTGTTTCAGCACTTTGTAGCGTGCTCGCTGCTGTTAGAGGTACTTCAATTCTGAATCCTCCATCGTTGGTCAAACTTCCATCCGACCAATATTGTACACCATCGAACACTTCGACAGTGATGCCCAAATCATTTGGTGCAGGAGCACTACTGCCTTCATACACCACACGACCAGACCAACGAAGTCGGTCATCAGGCCTTACAGGTGTGGCATCATCAAGTGGACCAGTTCGTGGTTCAGCAACGTCCTCTACTGCGTAAGTGGAGGCATCTAGAACCAAGTCATTTTCGACGCTAAATGTATGGTCAATGAATTCAATTCGAGTTGGTGTTGGCGAACCGAGTTCTTTGAATTCAAGGGCCAAATCAGAGATGTCTTCATCAGGCCAATCCCAGGAGAATTGGAAATCGAACGTTGTTTGGATCCATGGCAAACCGGTGTCATTTGTAGTCACATCCGCTGAGCTACTTGGCAAGACAGTGATGTAATCACTCATCGATGACCAAACATCGGTTCGGCCATTGTAAGAAATCCGTTGCTGATCTCGCTCAGGGTCTGGGCCTTCAAAGTCGAAAATCAGAGAGATGTATTCGAAATCAATGATGCCATTTGCATCCACAAGGCCGATGGAAATCGATTGATCAGTTCCACTGTAAACGTCAGCACCGTCGGCATGATTGTGCCATGCGAGGCCAGTGAAAACAGAGGCCATGTCCTTTCGTGTAAGGTAGGTTGCCAAGTCGTAACCGAAACCGGCCGCATCATCGCCTAGGATAACGTTTCCAGCGGGGTCATGGCCTGTCACATAGTAGGATACTCTAGCCATGTTTGGATTGCGTGAATCATCGATGAGACCGAAGAAAATCTTCTCTTCATCATCCGTATTGTTGGTCATGGTTTGAGTGATGTATTCATCGACATCCGGCTCACCATTTCGATTGGTATCGTGATCAGCCTCCACCCAATAATTGAGTGTCAATGCTTCAGGTTGTCCCACTTCATCAGAAACGGTCACGGCAATCTGTTGTTGAGAAGAACTGGCTTCATAATCTCCTTCTGCCGGCCAAGAATCTGTAATTTCAGGCGATGAATCATCAATTCTTAATGTTCGTCTCCAAGACTCGTTTGTTGGCATCACCTTTGTTGGGTCCCGAACATTGTATGTTTGTACCTCAAAGGTCACCCCTTCTGGAATGTCCATGTCAGGTACAGTGATCGAGATGAAAAATGTACCATTTGGATTTGAGTTATCCTTCCATGATGCTGCAGTAAAGTCTCCCTGTGCATCTTTTCGTGCGACACGTACGTCAAACACCGAATTGAGTGGGGCATCATCAGTCCCTTCAAACCAAACTTGACCTTGGAAGTGGACTGTTTCTCCAGCGACAACCCAATCACCATTTTGCAAATCATCGTTGACGACTTCACCTTCCACATCATGGATGGCAAACCATCCCAATCCATATGATTGGTTGACCACGATTCCTTGGCCAATGGTTGAGAGACTTGCAGGTGACATTCCATTGTCATCCGTGCATGTCACACGCCATCCCACATTGTTCTGTTCGGGGAAATCATCGGTGACTCGGAACATCCAGTGTATCTCAAAAATACCATTGGATAAATTGGTCCAAGTTCCACCTTGATCCGGAATAATCCAATCTTCGGGGTCATCATCAACCAAGGTGCCATCTTCCGCCCAAGATAGTTTGGGCGCATCCCCACTCGGTGATGCAAGGAACGTCAATTCCGCGTCTGTAATCGCGAGTGCATTGTCTCCAATGACGTGCCGTGTCACGATTTCATATGATTCAGATCGTTCATGCAGAACCATACTCTCATCAAAATTGATGTCTAGGTTGACCGTGGCCATCGTATATTCAACACTCATCGATTTGATTTCGACCTTGCCTGCAGTGTCGGAATGAATCTTGACTGGAATGACAATCGTCCCGGAACCAGTTTGTGGCACTAGAGTGTTGAATGCATTGTCTAAATTTTGACCTGAAAGCTGAGATGACGATGCGGTTGTTCTCCCTATCAATGCGTTTTCATATTCCCATTCATAGGTGCCATCACCTCCGATGTCAATCTTGACATTCTTTGGAGCATTGGAGTATTGGACGATATTCATGTCATAGATTGTCGGCGTATACTGGTTGCTTGTCCCTGATCGTAAATCAAAACAAATTGCTAAGGTTGTTGAAGTTGAAGGTAAGGACACGGTAGATCCGGATGAGGGCACGCTAACTCTCGTACCGCTTGTACAACTGGATGAACCCTCACGGAAGTAGACATCAACAGTGCTTCCACCTGGTGTTGAAGCATTCCACCATACAGATGCTGCAACAGGAGCAACACCTTGCGAGGATGATCGATACCATCTGATTTGGCCATTATTCGTGTATGTTGACGTGTAGGAGATTCCAACGGTGTCAATCAATGGAGCTGCGGTTGCAGTTCCGTTCAACCAAGCACGCCAAGCGATTTGACTACCCGCATTTGCAAACGTTATCGCTTGTCCTGCATTGTTGGCCCGTTTCCATGTTGCACCACCATCATTAGTCACTTCAAAATCAACCGAAGTTCCTGTCGGTTCCCAAGTCACTGCGGTCGCAACTGTAAGGTCGGTGATGGGCCTTCCTAGAGTCTGCGTGCTCGATGTGATTGTCGCACTTGTCGCACTGGGTGTGCCCATCCAATCGGAAGCACCAACACCGCGCATTGTGATTTTTCGATTGGTTGCTGCCGACGGGCAGTAAGAGGTAACCGATGCATACAGGCAAGTGGTTGCTAGATCACCATCGATGTTTTCCAATCCCATGGTCGCATATGAGCTAGGGTATTCACCTTGCAATTCAGGCCAATTGCTTCGCTGATGGTAAACACTCAACCAAGAGAC
>JASLKO010000084.1 GCA_030747475.1 Candidatus Thalassarchaeaceae archaeon
TCGATTACAAATGCACAAGTGATGGGCAATGTGTTTGTTGATAGTGGTGTTAATTCAACAGGCAACAGTAACACACCAATGCTAACAATTCGTGATGCTAGTATACTGTATCTTGCAGATAATCACTTGCAGAACATTTACTCCACACAAGCTATCTTTTTGCAAGACGTGCGATATATTACCGTTGTCGATAACAACCTATCCAATGTCAATTCGGCGATTACAATCGATGAGTCCACACCCAATACCATTGACGATGTGATGTTCGAAGACAATTCATTTACTCAAATTGACACTTCTGCAATCGATGTGTCCACCCTTGGTGATGCGGATATTTCAGTTGAGGGTAATTGGTTTGGAACAACGAATGTGAGTGAAATTGCGAATTTAATTCAAGGGGATGCTGAAATCGGAACCCAATGGAATTCTTGGCCTGGGGATGATTCTGATGGTGATGGCTGGTCTGATGAATTCGATTTGTGTGAAGGATACAATGATGTCATCGACATCGATGATGATGGTATTCCCGATGGTTGTGATGATGTCATTGATCGAGATGCAGATGGTACTGCTGACTGGTTGGACAATTGTCCATTCATCTCGAATCCAGATCAGGCAGACCATGATAGTGACCTAAGGGGTGATGTTTGTGATGACAATGATGATAACGATCAGAAAGACGATGATATCGATTCATGTCCCCTAGGGGATCTTGGATGGGCACCAAATCCTATCAACGATTATGACAACGATGGTTGCTATGACATGAACGAAGATACCGATGACGATGGAGATGGTATCGAGGATGAGGATGATAACTGTCCGACCAATATGCAATGGGGTTGGACGTCCAATGCAACCAATGACATCGATTCCGATGGATGTAAGGACCTTGTCGAAGACGATGATGATGATGGGGATGGCAAGAACGATACTTTAGATCGGTGTCCCCTTGGAGATACAAATTGGACCTCGGACTCATTCACTGATATCGATCGTGATGGTTGTAGAGACGTTACCGAAGATGATGACGATGACAACGATGGTGTCGCTGATGTAAATGATGCATGCCCCTCAGTTGCTGTAGCCAATGTCGATGATGGTGACCGTGATGGGTGCGTGGACGGTCCATCCTTTGTTGAGCAATTCATGCAAGGTGATCCTGTTGCAATGACCATGGTTTTCATTCCATTGATTGTCATTTTCGCACTAGGGATGATGTTGTACATTAGGCAAGGTAGAAACGATTCTGAAAGGCGCCTCAGGGATTTGATGGAGGCCGCAGAGAAACCTATGCAACTGCGAAATATCTCCAAACAAGCCGTAGAAATGTTCAGTGCAAAACTCATCACATCAAATCAACATGAGGGAATTCAAGATGACATTCGCCAACGATTGGATGAATTCAGTGTTGAAGAAGTCGGTGAAGCAGATGAAAAATCGAAGGATCTCAATCGAATTTTCCGCAAGGCAATGGCACTTGGCCTCACAACAAAAGAGGCTGTCAAGCGCATGAAGCGCCATGTTGAGAATGGTCGATTTAGTCCTGAGCATTACTTAGAGATGTGGTCTGAGCGGATTGCAGAAAATGAAACAAAGGGTGATTCTACAGATGAAAGTTCGAATGAAGAGACAAGTGATTCTGATGAAGATGGAAGCCAATTCACCCTAAGTACACCAGCGGGATGGCCTACTTCAAAGAGTGATGGTGCTCCATCTAAGCCAACCAAATCTTCACTAAATAAGATGAAAAAGGCTGAACTTGTTGACCTAGCCAAGGCACAAGGTGTCTCGCATAGTGGGACAAAGGCCCATATTATTGATGCGCTTCTAGAGGAAGAATGATCTTCTTAGATTCAATCAAATAAGTCATCATCATCATTACCTATTTCTGACGATGGTTCTGATTTGTTCTGCCTTTGTTTGTAAGCTTCCCATTCAGCATCTGAAATCTCTCCATCACCGTCCGCATCGATTGCATCGAATGCTTCATCACCTGCAACACCAATGTTCCAAATGGTTTCCTGTTGCTTTCGACGACGCAAGATTACAATTGTTGCAAGTAATAGAAGTAGCAAAATGAACGCTGTAAATCCAAAGGCCACTGTTGTTACTACTGGGTTGACCGTTCCTGTATTTACTGCGCAACCAAGATCGTCGACAACCTTGGTGCCAATTGGAGTATCGGGACACATATCATTCTGGTTGTCAACACCATCGTTGTCATCATCACGAACCTCAAAGTCGATGCCATCAATCGCACATCCCTCAGCATCCACATTGTTCTTTGAAGATGCAGGGGTTGTTGGACAGATGTCCAAGTCATTCATGATTCCATCACCATCTGTATCGATTTGGTATGGTGCACAACCAACCAAATTGACCGTTTGTGACCCTTCAGTACTAGGACAGGCATCGACGAGATCAATCACGCCGTCCCCGTCTGAATCGGAAAGACCGGTTTCACAACCCAAACTATCCACTTCAACATTTGTAGGGGTGTTGAAACACTGATCGATATTATCGTAAACGCCGTCACCATCAGAGTCTCTTTGTGATTCGCCACAACCAACGTTATCCAAAGTTTGGATGTCGTATGTGGGTGTGTCTGGACATTCGTCGGTGGCATCGTTGACACCGTCGCCATCCGAATCTTTCTGGGTTGTTCCACAGCCCTCCACGTCGACAATGTCACCTAGAGGGGTCATTGGACATTCATCATAGATGTCTGCAACGCCGTCCTGATCAACGTCATCAGTCACAACGTCTCCAAATTCAACAGCGCAACCAACGGCATTCACTGCATCGTGCCATTCTACGGGAGTGGTGTCACACACATCGACATCGTCCATGATTTCATCACCATCAGCATCACTCTCCGATGGTGCACATCCACTTTCATCCGTAGTTTCACCAATTGGTGTCTCGGGGCAAAGGTCGGCGACATCGTACACACCATCACCATCTGAGTCCACTTGCGACTCACCACAGCCTTGATTATCTACAGATTCGCCAACCGGGGTACCTTCGCAGTCATCATCAATATCAGTTACACCATCATTGTCAGTGTCTCTTTCAGATACACCACAACCTGCCGGGTTGACACCCATCCTTTGACCATAAGGCGTATTGGGGCATTCGTCGGTTCCATCATCAATGACACCATCTTCGTCAACGTCATCAACGCAACCATCCGAACCAGATATTGCGTCTCCTATCCCGGTAAATACGTCATGTTCAGGGGCTGTGTATTGACTTGGACAGCCGTCGTCTGGATCAAAGAAGTCATCGTCATCTCGATTGTCGATACATCCATCAGAAATTGGAATAGATGAACCATTTCCTGTGTAGACGTCATACCCTAGAGCATTTTCGTCGTCGCAAGCATCGTTCCATATTGGGACCTGGTCGCCATCTTCATCGGACTCTAATACTTTTACAACAACAAAGTTAGCAGCTTGTGATGAGGTGCCACCAATATCATCGGTTGCTGAGAAGTATATCACCTGAGTGCCTACAGGTAATTGATCTGTTGTGATGTCCTGTGCATTCGGGAAAATATCAGTATAAATAATTCCATTCAGATGTTCGCTTCGCCATGAAAAGTCAACGAGTGGACGATCACTTGTAATGGCGATGCTCAAGTTCACCGCCCGACCCTTGTAGATTTCAACTGGTGCAGATGAGAGGTTGAGATATTCGCTCTCAATCATAATCTGGCCAAGTTCTGGACGATCCCAAATTGAATAATTGAATGTTGCAGAGTCGCATCCGCGTCCATTGCAAGCATAGATGTTCAACTCAATTGGATCTTGATTTTCAGACGTAGGTGTGCCTGAAATAACACCATTCGAATTGTTTAATGTCAGGCCTGGCGCGAGAACATCGTTATCGCGACCGGCGATTAGGCCAAAGACCGAAGCAGGTGTTCCATACGAACTCGTATAGCCACGGGCAAGGTTCTGATTTTGATTATTGCCCCAACAAATCAAAGACTTGTCAGATTGAACCATAATGCACATTCCAAAGGTTGAGGAGCCACCGCCTGAAAGTGAGACGACGTTTTCGTAGCCCCATGACCACCAATCTGTTCTGAATACTCCGTTGTTTGAATTATCAGTTTGTCGGCCAATGCAATACACTGTCGCATTGCTAAACAGAACACATGTTTGGTGTGAGTCTGTCTCCACATGGGTCGGGATTGTGCCCGATGCTGTAGATTCATAAATGGGGGAATTGTAAAGTGAATTACCCAAATCAATGTTGCTTGTTGTTCCCAGATTTGTTTGTCGGTTATTGTTATACCCCCAACACCAAACTTGTTCATTTGATGTGTTGGTATCGGTTCCTATGGCACATGTATTGTATGGCCCTACGTCGATACTTGAGACTGAAACATCGTATGCGCCGAAATCAACTTGGGTGGGAATGGAATAACTGGCCGTGCCATTCTCGTGTCCCAATTGATAATAGCCGCCGGTACCCCAGCACCACATCGATCCATTGTCTGCCAATGCACAAGCGTGTTGCTGACCTAGATCCACCTCAGTGAAACTCAATCCAGAAGGTGCGTTTACCTTGACTGGGCGGTAACGACGTTGTGTGTCCCCATTGCCCAGTTGCCCATATCCGTTTTCGCCCCAACAATATACGTCTGAATCTGCGACTGCACATGCTGAATCCACATACCATGACAAATCAGTGACTGTTGGTTCGGTCCAATTCACATCCGATGAAGGAAGTGGCCATTTCAAAGCGTCAATGAATACTCGATCAAAGTATTGACCATGGTTGTTAGCATTATGCGAGAACTTGATTGTCAAGGTATGGTCACCTGCTGAGACATGTTTACTCATAGAGCGCCAGTCGTCATAGTAATAGTTGTAATAATCTGTATGACCACCAATGTGAGTTCCATCGAGATATACATACATGTGATCACCATAACCATAGTATCCTGTAGACCACATGTAGCAGAAGCTCAGAAGTCCATCTCCTGTTGTAATGTTAATTGAGACAATGGATTCTTCATTTGAATCGATTATGTGTGCGGCCTGTGAATCCCAACTGGGGTCACTGTTGCTTGAAGCAGAACCCAACACATAGTCGCCGTGTAGGGTGTTCAAACTTGAGTGTACATTGGTGTTTGTGTAGGACCAGTTACCATCACTACCTGTCGGGCCACCACTTGCATCGACAAGATGTTGTTCCCATTGGACTGCAGATGTGTTCTCAAACGATTCAAAGCCATATCCAGAGGAAGGGTTGATGTCACTGCAACCTTGGGCATTCCAATTCCCGTACACCGGGTTGGTAGTCTGGTATGGATTCAACGCTGGGTCAAAGGACACGTGGGTGGGATTTCGGTAATTCCCATCGTAGCCAAGGCCAAGATATCCGTAGGCGTTGTCGTCTCCCCAACACCACAAACTTCCATTGGTGAGAATTCCGCAAATACCATTGTTCTCTGCCGCGATCTTGGTGAAGGTCAATCCTGCAGCTGCAGCATCAGGATGCAATGTTGGATTGGGTACAATGTAGTTTTGGCCTTGGGAAGAATCCAAGGTCTTCGCATTCAGGTTTTTGCCCCAACAATACAATTTCCCTTCATCATCTAACGCACATGTTGTGCCTTCAGAGACATCGACCTCACCTGTGTAATTTGGATGTCCGGCGGTCAATGTCCAAAATGAATCACTGCCCCCAATATTTGTTGGAGGTGCAATGGATTCTGCATCCCCTGTTGTGAGATAGAAATCATTGCTTGACCCGTGTGTGATTGAGGGCAATTCAGGCTCCACGACCTCAAGGGTCATGCTTGTAGTCGCGTTGTTTTCTCCTGAATATACAGTGATATTGTAGTCGGTTGGAGGCCATGGAATTTCTGGTGTACCCGAAATTGTACCTGTTGCGTGATCAAATGAAAGGCCTGTTGGAAGTGTGATTGGTCCATCTGTTTGCCATGTATCTATCGCTCGACCAGATACAAGGAAATTGCTGTAGTCTCCCGTTCCAACTCTCAACTCATCGATTGATCCTTCAAATTCTTCACCGAAAACACATGGAGAATATCCCCAATACATATGATTATTCAAACTCCCCTTGTCAGTGTTCTTCATGTAATGGTTCCTGGTAAGACTCTTGTCTGATTGTGTTCCATTATTGACGTAAACTTCAACCTCAATATTCCATCCATTGTCTTTGTAACGAAGTCCGATGTAATTCCATTCATCCTCTTCAATTTGTACATCCATTCCTTCGGATGAATTCCAAATCCTATTCATATCGTGACTGCTTACCTCAGGGGATGCATCATAATTGTTCCAAGCGAAATCTGTATCGTTTTGTGCATCAATGTAAATCTTAGTCTGCAAATAGCCATCTGAAGTGAGGCTCACGTTGAATGCATCAAATGTTCCCCACGAATTTGTACGAACTCTGCTGAACAACTGGCCGTCAAGTGAACTGGGTTTGAACCAACCAGCAAAGCCACCGTTATTGGTGGAGGAGTGGGTTCTACAATCGGTCGAGGTGATATTGTCGCCAGAGTTCCCTCCAAGTTCAACACCACCGAAATTTTTCCCGTAATGTGTCATCTGCGCGTTTCCATTAAGCTCGAGGGAGGCCTGTCCTGGATTGCCATAATCGGCAAGCGAAGGTTCATTCATTGGCCACCAATTATGAGAATTGTAAGACGCAATTTGGATGTCTGAATTCGAATATGAAAAACTGTCAGCTGTGGCAGCCAATGGGATTGTCATTGGGCTGATTGGGTTAATTGTTGTCTGATTTACCAATGCATTTTGGCCAGTCCATGATCCATAATACAGGATATGGGTAATGTCACCTGTTCGTCCTGTGGTGTTGTCCGAATCGGAACTTGCGTCCAATTGTGTAGCTGCAAATGGTGATTGGTAAGCCAAGACCATGATGGCGATTAGTAGGATTGCTCTGCTCTGCATAATTGTCCCTCGTTGTTTTCCGCTAGTGGTGGTTGTTCTTAATTGTGTAATGCCTTTCATATTTTCACTCCCAATCTACATCGTCGAATGTGTCGTCGTCCGATTCCTCGTCGTTTTCGTCTTCTGAGACGAGTTCTGACATCTTCGGAAGTTCACTTTCTTCTTCCTCACTATCGAACTCAGTGGCCTGATTGGCCCACTTATCTCTCTTGATTCTTCCAGGGAAGAATTCGATTGCTTCGTTGACCTGCTCCTCAATTTCAGGAGTCATGTTGGACAACTGTGCAAAGGTGAAAATTCCAAGAGCATTCAATTTCTCTTCAATGAATGGGCCGATGCCCTTGATTCGCCTCAAGTCGTTCTTATCATCGACTGATGCTGTGCCAATGGTCGCGAAATCAATCTCTTCAGCCTTGGCTGCAATTCGAGCAAGTTGGGCCTCTTTCTCTGAAAGTTTGGCCATTTTATCATCCATCTCTGCCATCTTTGCATCCATCTCTGCCATCTTTGCATCTGCTTCGTCTGATGCTGATGATAGAGCCGGTAGCGGTTCGTCATCCCAATCATCTACTGAGGATGGTTCTGGGGTCACTTCGCCTTCCAGATTTGCAAATGGATCGTCGTCATCATCCCCACTTACGGCGGTCCGAAGACCCATGATATTGATTGTAATCTTACCATCTTCGTCCCGTCTTGAGGCGAGGAGCATTGCTATTGCAAGGATTACAATAAGCAACAAGATGAGGAATATCCAGCAACTGAGGTCCATAAGTGGTGAATTTTCTTCTTTCTGTGAAGCACCACATGACTTGTCAGGAACATCGTCTGCATCGAGATAATCGTGGCCGCATCCTTGTTCTTGAGCGTCATTCCATCCGTCCCCATCGGAATCACGCTGAGATGGTCCGCAACCGGCTGAGTTTGGTGTTTCATCCGTGGGAGTTTCTGGACAATCATCCAATGTGTTGGCAACACCATCGTTGTCATCATCGCCACTCTCAGAAGGTCCACAGCCATCGGGCCCAATGAAATCTATCTCAGATACAGGGGTTTCATCACATTCATCAAGATCGTTTGGGATGCCATCAAAATCCCAATCTGTATCGCTATCACAACCATCTGGGATGCCGTTACCATCTAGGTCCAAGCCATCATCATGGCCTGGGCAGAAATCATTGGAATTGTCCACACCATCGCCGTCATTGTCGTCGTCCTGGAAGTCGTCGCATAGCCCGTCTACATCGGAGTCCAATGGGATTATTGAAGAGTCTAATGTGTCACTACCACAAATGTTCTCAGCGGTGTCTGACCAACCGTCATCATCATCGTCAGTATCTGCATTATCACCGATATTATCGCCGTCTGTATCCAACCATTCATTCTCATCCAGTGGGAAGGCATCGGCGGCGTCGTCTATGCCATCTCCATCATCATCTGGATCTGCATTGTCTCCTGAACCATCGCCATCTGTGTCTACAGATTCTGCTGCGTTGGTTGGGAATGCGTCGTAGGGATCGAGAACGCCATCATTGTCATCATCATCGTCTGTCACGTTGGGTGTTCCGTCATCATCAGAATCGTTCAAACAATCATCAACAGATATTGCACCCTGGCCAATTGTCGATGTGCCTGGAGGACAAAGTGAGGGGTGGAGGTTGCCTGTGCCACTTGCATAGGTGCCTTGTGGAGTTGGAATACATTCTGAGGATTGAGTTGTATTGACTGATGTGCCTGCTTGGCAAGGGGTTTGATCCGAGTTGCCTGAGCCGCTCGCAAAGTATCCTGGGTCTGTGTCTAAACAAGCGAGTTGGCCCGCTGTATCCTGATATGTTCCTGGGGAGCAGGCAATTTGATTGCCCATTCCGGAATTAGGTGCTTTGTATCCGGGGTCGGCTGATAGGCATGCGGTAGATGCTGTAGCTGCAGAGTTCGAGTTGTAAGTACCTGCTTGGCAAGGGGTTTGGACGGTCGCTCCTGTTGAGTCTACATAGTGACCAGGGGAGGCTGGAGTCTGTGAAGAACGTCCTGATTGGCTCACATAGTATCCAAGATCTGCATCCAAACACGCGGATGCATCATCAGATGTTGAGACTGGGTTGTATGTACCTGAGGAACAGGGAATTTGAGCCGTTGCCCCTGCTGTATCAACATAATGTCCAGGGGAGGCTGCTGTCTGCGATGAACGGCCAGATTGACTCACATAGTAGCCCGGGTCTGCTGTCAAACAAGCTGAGGCGCTCTCAGAGGCTGTTGCTGGATTGTACGAACCTGGTGAACAAGCGATTTGTGTTGTGGCTGCTGTGGTATCAACATAGTAGCCAGAAGATGCTGGTGTCTGTGAGCCACTTCCTGAGTTGCTCACATAGTATCCAAGATCTGCATCAACACAGGCAGCAGCATCAGTAGATGCTGAATCTGGGTTGTAAGTTCCAGGGAGGCAAGCGGTTTGGGTTGTCGCCCCTGTTGTATCGACATAATATCCAGGCATTGCAGGTGATTGGAATGATCGGCCCTGTTGATTGACATAATGTCCCAAATCTGCATCTAAGCACGCTGAACTGTCATTGGAACCCGTTTCTGGGTTGTAAGTGCCGACTAAACAAGGTGTTTGTGATGTTGCACCAGTGGAATCAACATAGTAACCAGGAGAGGCTGTGGTTTGCGATGATTGGCCATAACTGCTGACATAGTGGCCAAGATCTGCGTCTAAGCATGCTGAGATGTTGTTGGATGCTGTGTCTGGATTGTATGAGCCGGCTAAGCAAGCGGTCTGACTTGCAGATGCGTTCATGTCAACATAATATCCGGGAGATGCATCAATACAAGACGATTGAGCGGTCCCTGGTTGATATGTTCCAGAGACACATTCTGTTTGGGCATCGGAGCCTGAGGAATTGACATAATGTCCTGGACTTGCATCGTCGCAGGATGCTTGAGCAGCAAGCGATTGATGACTGCCAATCGCGCAAGGGGCCTGCTCTGTTGCTCCTTCTTGAGCAACATAATGACCTGTGTCAGCATCAATGCAACTTGCTTGACCTGTGTCCGGCTGATAGGTTCCTGCGTCGCATCGAAGTTGGATAATGGCTCCGGCTGGAGCGTGATGCCCTGCATCGGCTTCTTGACAAGAATATCTGCCATAGAATCCAGCATTACATGATTCGGAACGAGCGGGGTTGTCTGGGAATTGATCTTGTGGTGTTGGGATTCCGTCACCGTCTTCATCTCCTGCGATATGTGTGTCATAAATATCGATAGTGCCATCATTGTCGCGATCCCTATCATCGAGAGCTAAGGTTACACCAATGATTGCTGAACCTGGTGAATTTGTGCTAGAAGTTGTTCCATCTCCAAGCTGACCTTCGTTATTTCCACCCCAGCAGTGTACAGAACCATCGTTGATGGTCGCGCAGGTGTGGTGGTCTCCTGCCACCATTCCAACAACATTGGAAAGTGAATCGACATGTACTGGGATTTGGGAATTGGAATTGACTCCATTGCCCAATTGTCCGAAGATATTGTTGCCCCAGCACATTGCAGTCCCATTGTCCAAAATGGCACAAGTGTGGCGTTCCCCGGTCGTGAGGGCTGTGACTCCTGTGTCAATCGTAATCGATGTTGGCGAAGATTGGCTGGTGAGTGTGCCGTCACCCAACTGCCCGCGATCGTTCCAACCCCAACAGGAAATTGTTTCATCGGAGAGAACTACACAAGTATGTTGCTCACCTGTAGTCACGGCAACGGGTGTATCGTCACCGAGGTTGACTGTGTTTGGTGAGTTCGCGTTGGCGAGGGTTCCATCTCCGAGTTGGCCTTCGTTATTGTGTCCCCAGCACTTCAGAGACTGGTCGTCGAGAAGAGCGCAGGTATGTGATTCACCCAAGGAAATTGCAACCGCACTGCGATCTTGTCCCAAGTCAACACTTGTCGGGGCATTGCGTTGTGTGTTTGTTCCATCGCCAATTTGGCCGTGGATGTTGTAGCCCCAGCAGGATACGCTTGCATCTTGGAGAATTGCACAAGTGTGAGTCTTGCCCACTCCAATCATAACGGCACTGTTGTTTTCTCCGAGATCAACGCTCACTGGTGAAGATTGAGATGTGTTTGTTCCATCGCCAAGTTGGCCATATGAATTGCCCCCCCAACACTGTACTGAGCCGTCATTCAATACTGCACAGGTGTGATATTGACTAGATGAGACACTGACTGGATACAATGTCGTGATGCCACCTGGGTTGACGAAGGAAACACCAACGGGGCTGGAAGATGCTGTTGTAGAGCCGATGCCCAGTTGACCGAACGAATTGGCGCCCCAACAGGACATGTTGCCATCATCGAGAATGGCGCATGTGTGCTCCGAGCCGGCTGCCAATGAATCATGAGTGAAGATTGATCCGGACTGGAAACCGGGAGAGTTTGCTGATCCGGAATCGCTGCTTTTCTCGGAATTTAATTGGTCACTTTCTGAAATCTGTCCGCTGAAAATCGCAAGGCAAGAGACGAGTATCAACAAGCCTGTCAATGTCAGTGATTTACAAACCCTAGTGGTTGTCATGCTTTAGCGGAAGGTGTGGCGATTAAAAGAACACCGCCTATGGCGGTGGGCCTCAATCCCCATCAAACATATCCAAAGTTGCAGCGAGGGCGGTAATTTCAGCACGGATTTTGGCTTTCTCCCGAGTGCCCAATGATGTGTCTGAAATTTGATTTTCTAGCCAATCAATTTCAGCCTTAATGGACTCTCTTTCCTCTCGGTGAATCTCATCGGCCCTTGCCATTTGCAAACGTGCTGTATGCTGTCTTGCGGCCTTGCGGCGGGCTTTCAATTCGTGGTTGCCACGTGCAGATCTGCCTGGCTGTGACTTGAGTTCAATATTCACCGGGTATGGAATTGTGATGTCTTCTTCTCGGAACCTATCGGTGATGTTCTGCATCAACCAATCGCGTGCCGGCCATTCATCAGAATAATCTGATATCCAAGTGTACAATCTGAAATCAATCGAATATTCTCCTAGACGAATGATGAGGGCGCGAGAAGTGGGGGCATCAAGAGTATATGGGCAAGCCTGTGCAACCTGATTCAGAACTTGCTTGACGTGGGGTGGATCTTCATCGTATGCAACCCCAACGTCAACGAGTAGATTGATTCGCTTCGGGACGCCATCTCCACCGCCGCGCGCTTTGTTGATGATGGTGCTTGAGACCAATGTGTTGTTGGGGATAATGACCAATTCTTCTGCCCAAGTCAACACCTTGGTTGATAGAATCCCTGTGGACACGACCTTGCCTTCAATATCATCGACATAGATTCGGTCACCCACATCGAATGGGCGATCCATGGCAAG
>JASLKO010000085.1 GCA_030747475.1 Candidatus Thalassarchaeaceae archaeon
GGGGCCAATGTCGAAATTTCAGTCGGTTCTGGAAAACTATGGGTGCAAACCGGTCCTTTTGACCCTCTCAGTGACCAATCGGCTACCCCGGTTCATCTTCAGGCCACTGACGATCCATTTGCAACCGGCTTCCTCATCATGCAACTTTTCCTCAACGATGGAACACTTGCCGAATCCTTGGCCAAGGGAGTTGATGCAACAATTGTGGATACACTTCCTGAAGATGCTTGGGTCCTGCGTCTTCCAGCCACAACTCAGGCTCGAAGCAATGCCATCATCGAATTGGCAGATGACGAAAGAGTTCGTTGGGTTGGGGCACAACAACCGGCTTGGCGCCTCGATGTAGATTTACATCAAGCCACAGGTGTTGTCGACTTGGACATCACATTGGCCTTGGATGTTGACACGTCGCAGATGCAGGAACATCTGTACATGGCCGGTGCGGAATTCGTTCATTGTGACGCCTACCTATGCCAGGTAATTGGGCTGGATGCTGCTTGGCTACCATCCCTTTCTCGTGACCACCGGTTGCTGTTTGTTGAATCACACGACCAGATTGGCATCGTCAACAATTATGCCCGTAGTATATCCACCATTGATGCCACTGTGAACAATCACAATGGGGGTCTAGATGGTACGGGTGAAGTGGGGGCATTGTCCGATTCAGGATTGGATCAAGACCATGGTGATTTCACAAATCGGATCCGTGGCGTTTACCACAATTACGGTCCAGACAATTCTGCTGCCGATTCAAACTCGGGACACGGGACCCACGTTGCGGCCTCAATGCTTGGTGATGGTTCTGGTGATTCATCCACACAGGGTGTTGCGCCCGCTGCCACATTCCACTTCTACCAACTCGAGCATGATTCGTCAGGACAACTTGCACGTTGGGGTTCATTGTACGACATGTTCCGAGATTCGCAACAGAAGAACGCTCATGTCCAATCCAATTCTTGGGGCGCGCAATCCTCCTGGGGCCAATACACATCAGATTCACGTTCAGCAGATTCGTTCCTGAACGACTACGACGATTTCCTCGTCCTATTCGCTGCAGGAAATGAGGGTAGCCAAGGTGCACAATCGATTGCCCCTCCGGCGACTGCAAAGAACGTCCTCACTGTCGGGGCGTCAACCACAGGTCGCCCCGGCACAGCCTCACCAGGTCAAGTTGCGTCTTTCTCTAGTATCGGCCCTACAGCCGACGGCCGCATCAAGCCAGACATCGTTGCACCCGGTGTGCAAATTTGCAGTGCAAGAGCAGAAGAAGCGCAGAATCCAGTGGGTTGGTCGTGCTCAAGTGCTCGACATTCAGGAACGACGACTCCACTGTATGTATCAGCCGATGGGACCAGTTCCTCGACACCAGTCGTTGGTGGTGCTGCATTGCTTGCAAGACAATTTTTGCGCACGGAATTATCAATTTCAAATCCAGATAGTGCCCTCATCAAGGCGATTTTGATTAACGGTGCCCAAGATATTGGAACAGCCAATATTCCAAACATGGACGAAGGATGGGGCCAACTCGATTTGGAAGAGAGTTTGTATCCACACGATGGCGTCATTCCCAAGAATATCTTCTATGATACCTCACAGACATTGTCGCCAGGTTTGTCATATGCTTACAATTACGCGATTGATGGATCCTATGGAATGGATGTGACACTGGTTTGGAATGACCGCGAAGGCTCATCCTCTGCAACACAATCAGCATCAAGATTGGTGAATGATTTGGATTTGACCGTCACATCTCCAGATGGTACAACATACAAGGGCAATGATTTTGCCAATGGACTTTCGACAACTGGTGGTGTGAAGGATTCACTAAACAATGTCGAACGTGTTCGACTATCCAGTGGTGCTACTGGTGATTGGACCATCACTGTGGCCCATTCAGGTGGTTCTCAACAAGGGTATGCACTTGTGATTTCAGCGGTTGGTAATGAAAATCCAATTAGCGATATCGCAGTGTTTGGTGGGTCTATCTGGGCCAGCCAAATGATGCCCCTTGAGAACGATTACGTTCTTCTCCGAATGGCTTGGGTCAATCAGGCGCCTGCCATGACCGGCAGCTACGAAGTTGTCGTTGAAGATATCACGGACAATGAGGTTCTCTGGACAGGTACGCGTGACCCATTGGCCGGTGGCGCTTCGGATTCTTTTTCATTCCAAAAACAATTCACCACCACTGGCGTTCACACCATTCGACTCACATTAGATGCCAACAACAATGTCACTGAAATGAATGATGAGGTGGATGGAACCAACAACAATGTTGCTGAACTCGATTTGAATATCACAGCGATTGGTGTCCGAATCACTCCACACATGGCCGATGGTTCGATGCCCGCGGATGCTGATGAAGTTGATTTGGCCCGGAAATTGGTGCTCGATCCTTCGACGGGTACTGAGGTATCATGGGATTTGACATTGGCCAACGAAGGGACAAGTGACGAAGAAATCGTATTGGTGGTTACTCCGGTTCAAATGATGCAAGCCAGTGGGGCTTTAGATCCACCAGAAGATGAATGGGAAAAGGTCACTTCGGCACAGGGTCCATTCCTGTTGACATCTGCTGCTGGACAATCCAATAGCACTCAAGTCACGGTTACAATGCGTGATTTAGATGCTGATTTAGAGGCGTTTAATGGGGCTCGCTATGCCTTGCCTGGGACCTATGTCGTCGATGTAATTGCATATTATCGAATGAATCCAACCGTTTCCCACACCATCCGTCTGGAAGTTGAAGTGCTTAGGGTTGAAGGACTGGAAACGATTCTTGCGGGAACCAATAACCTCGGTGCAGTACCGGGGGACTTCGCCTCATTTTCGCTTTCGGTATTGAATACTGGAAATGGAGATACAATCTACCAAATTTCTTGTGAAACACCCAATCGTTGGGCGATTGAGCTTGGAACAGGCAATTCCTCATCTATTTCTCTAGAACCGTTGGCAAGATTGCAATTTATTCCAGTCCCAGTCCGTGTTCGTGTTCCATACATCGTCGATGGTTTACCGTCTGCAGGTACGATTGAAGATGTGACATGTATTACCTCAAGTCTTGCTGATCCCACCAAATCGACCACAGAATCTCCGGGCAATGGTGTAGAGGTTTGGATTAGTCGAGATTTCAATGCAGATTTGTATGAGGGTGATGGTACTCCGCTGGGTCCATCTGGATTCATCGATGAGATTTCTGTCGAAAATGAACAACGTATTGAACACACATTGGTGATTGAAAACCGTGGCAATACTGCCATTGATTTCAGTGTCCGCGCATCTCCAGCCATGCCCAATTGGGACTTGGACATGACTGCTGGTCTGCTAAATGATGACCGGTTCTTGGAATTCACATTGCAACCGGGGACATCCTTGACAATCGATATTGTCGTATTGGTTCCTTTCAATGCAAATGATGGAGATTCCAATCAAATTGATTTCCGCACAGAATTGGGTGACTTTGGATTCCAGGTGAATCGGACCCGCTTGGTTGTACAAGAAATTGCAGACCTTTCGATTGGCCTTCCAGAATCTGGAACAATTTCGGCCACAATTGGTGATTATGGATTGGCGGAGATCAATATTGACAACATCGGCAATGTCGACTTGTTACTAAGTTGGTCTTTTGGCACACTCCCCGATGGGTGGCAAGTTGGTTTTGCATCGACTCCGGCTGGTGGACTAATCAAAGGTGATGACACAAATGTTGTCCTCTCCCTATCTGTTGCACCCGGGACTGCACCGGGTCCATCTGGAACACTTTCAATCATCATTGATGCAGAGACATTGGATGGTGGAAAACAATTCCAGAAAGTAGCCCAACTTGGGATTGTCATCGAACCGAGTTTGTGGCTGACTTTCGAAACGGACACTCGTATCGATTTATCACAGGGTGAACTGATTGAAGGCAACCTATCGGTGACCAATTCTGGAAATATTGCTTGCGATGTTGAATTGGTTTTAGAAGCCCCAGATGGGATGGATGTTGAATTGGATGTCGATGTCATTGAGGACATGGCCATTGGTGAAACGCGAGTAGTCAAATTCACAGTGGGTAGCCCTTCTCTTCGTGGTCTTCAATCGGTGACTTTCAGTGGCATTGCCACTCCCTTGACAGGAGAATCCTTGGAGTCCAACAATGATTCGGCCACCCTTGAAGTGATGATGTCAGGAAATAGTGAGGTCGGTATCCTAGAATCATTGGGACTGCCACAGTGGTCAATCGCAATCTTTGCCTTACTCATCATCGTCTTGTTTGGATTGGGTGTTCTTAAATTGAGGCGAACTGAATCATTTTCTCAAGGTTCAGGCTTGATTTCACAAGGAGAAATATTGGGGGCTCAAGCAGATCGTAGGGATGCAGCTTTGAACATCGGCCAATCAATGAACGACCAAACATCTGGGTCCGTGAGTGCTGATGAATTGGCCCAAGCCCTAGCCCAAAGTCAACCCAAATTGGCGGCACTTCCAACTCTGCCTGGCATGAAGGGACAGGTCCCCACTGGTCTTCCACCTGGTGCAGCCCCGACTCCGAGTGCTCTGCCTGCTGGGCTGCCACCAGAACCTTCTGCCAGCGGTCCACCTTTGCCACCAGGTGGTCTTCCGGCAGGATGGACCATGGAGCAATGGAAGCACTACGGTCACGAGTACCTAGAGCGTACAGGTCAAAGATGAACGGTGCCCGTAGGGCTCCGTTGAGTTCAAGAAGCCTCCACAGTTCGCCCGTTCATATGGCATCCTCAATCGTGTTGTTTGGGCCACCTGGTGCAGGCAAGGGCACACAGGCAGGAAATATTGTGGAAATGACCGGCAAACCTCAGGTCTCAACTGGTGACATGTTGCGAGCAGCTTTGGCTGCTGGGACATCCCTGGGGGTGGAAGCGAAAGGATTCATGGAAGCGGGGCAGTTGGTTCCAGATTCAATTATCATCGGACTTATCGAAGAACGGCTAAAGGAGGCTGATGCAGAAAATGGAGTGTTGTTTGACGGATTTCCTAGAACCATTGCTCAGGCTGAAGCCCTTTCCCAAATTGCTGAGGTCAGTGTCGTGATCGCTATTGAGGTTCCAGATGGTCGAATTGTCGAGAGAATCTGTGGCCGTTACACCTGTGGTGCATGTGCAGCGGTGTATCATGATACATTCAACCCAACAGCAAATCCTGGTGTGTGTGATCAATGTGGGCATGCTGAAATGAAGCGTCGGGCTGATGACAATGAAGACACCGTTCGCACACGATTATCTGCATATCATACACAAACTGCTCCACTGGCAGATTGGTATCGTCAGCGAGACATTTTTGTCGCAGTCAATGGCGACCAAGATATAGCCAAAGTGGGCTCGGAAATCGCTGCCGTACTGTAAGGGTGTAAATCATGGCGCGTGGCAAAAGACGACGACCTCGCGCTGCTGCGTTGCGTAAGCAACGCGCTGAAGAAGCGTCCAATCGTCTATCAGAAATATTGGTTCAACCTTGGAAACATTCTGACCGTTCCGTAGATGCAGCAGCATCGCAAATGTGGAAGATTGGCAATCGTCACAGGATTGGTTTGCATTCGAAAAATCGAATTTGGATTTGTCGAGGTTGTAAATCTCCACTTCGCCCGGGTGTGACCGCGACCGTTCGAATTCGTCAAGCGATGCGTGTCACAACATGCCGTAGGTGTGGTCGAATTTCTCGTCGAGGTCCCGATTTCCCTCATGAGGTGAACGAATGAGTGGCATTCCGGCAAACATTCGAAGAATGGCGCATGATCGTAATTTCAAGGTCACCTTGCGAATCGGTCGTTCGGGCTTGACCGATGCAATGTTTGATGAATTAGATTCACAATTGGCGAGCCGTAAAGTGGTCAAAGTCAAAATGAACAAGGGCTTGACAGAAGCGAGGGATGAGAGGAAAACGATTTTTGAAGAAATCGCGCAACGTGTGGGTGCTAAATTGGTTGACGCGCGGGGCAATGTCGCGATTTACTGGCGTTCCTAAAAAGCATAAATCCCACAAGTACGGGCGTATGTGTTGAAGAATCGTCTCGTACCGCACACCCTCAATGTCAGCGATACCTCCCTCCTGGTTCCAGAGTATTCTCGGCGCATTAATTCTAGCCCTATTGGTTGCCATTGCGATTCGTTGGGTCAAACTTCCATACACCATTGCATTGGTCATTGTTGGCTTGACAGTCGGGTGGTTGGGTGAATATTGGATGCCGGAGGAAATTGAGCTTACTGGTTTGCTCACGGCTGAAACCATCTTCTTCCTGCTCCTGCCTCCTCTACTGTTTGAAGGCGCCAGTGCGATGCAGATTCAAAAATTAAAACAAAATTGGCGACCTATTGCCTTGCTAGCCATTCCAGGTGTCCTCATCAATACCGCCGTTATTGGAATCATCTGTTGGAAATTGGTTTGGGCAGATACTGAGCACGGTTTACTGTACGGTTTACTCTTGGGTTCAATATTGGCTGCTACCGATCCAGTCAGTGTGTTGGCTTTGGTCAAAACGCTCGGGGCGCCCAAACGCTTGTCGGTTCTAATTGAGGGTGAATCACTGTTCAATGATGGAACAGCAGTCGTGCTTTTCAACATCCTGCTTGTCACCACACTGGCGGTTTTGTCTGGTGTTGATGTGTCGCTCATGGCCATCGTCACAGCAGGACTCGGAGAGTTCTTGGTCGTGGTCTTTGTCGGCGCAGTTGCAGGATTATTGTGTGGTTTGTTGGCCAATTGGTTGTTGCATCAATCAGAAGATCACTTGGTGGAAATTGCCATCACACTTGCGCTTGCATTTGGTGCATTTTTGCTAGCGGAAACGTTGCATGGAAGTGGTGTCATCAGTGTGGTTGTTGCAGGGCTACTGGTTGGGAACCATGGAGTCAAAGAAGGGATGACGGCCACAGCAAGAATTGGAATGCATCACTTTTGGGAAGTGCTTTCCTTCCTTGTCAACAGCGTACTCTTCCTACTGATTGGATATGAATTGCAGGCCGTATTCGCATGGGATGCTCATGTGTTCAAACTCGCTGCAGTTGGAATCGGTGCAGCACTGGTCGCTCGATTGGCCGTTTTCCCTTTGACCAATATCGCCAACATTCGAAATCCGAATCCTGTGTCCAACCGATGGCAGGTTGCAATGTGGTGGGGTGGTCTGCGTGGCAGCATCCCAATCGCCCTTTTACTACTCATTTCTCACGTTGTGAATCACCCTCCAGAATTTGAGTACATGGGGGAGATGATAACTGCAGGCCAAATCACTGTCTTTGATGACATGCTCATCATTGCGTTCAGTGTTGTGTTGTTTTCTCTTGTTGTTCAAGGTTTGACAATGCGCACTCTAATGCAACGTCTTGGCATCAGCGGTGCACCTGCAGAAGCAGAGGTCCGATACGAACTTGCGTTGGCAGAAGTCATTGGAAGTCGGGCAGCATTACGGCGCCTCAGTGTCCTCAACACCCAGGGCTTGATCAGTGACGGCGATCATTCGACACTTTCAGAACCTTATCGCGTGCGCGTGCGCGAGGGTGAATCAAAAATCAAGGATCTTTCCGTATCCAGCATTGTCCATTCGACGCGTGTTGAACACGCGCGAAGGGATTTGATTTCAGCTCAAATTGAGGCGCTCATCGATGCTGAGAGGAGTGGGACAATTTCCTCATTGGTCGCCAGTGAAGTGTTGCATGGGCTGGACAAAGCACTCGGGCAGAGTACACACAAGAAAGAAGAGATTCAAGATGCCTCTCGAACAGAAGAACCTGTTGAACCACTCGCGGATGTCGAAGTATCTGAAGCACTGATTCCAGAATCAACTGAATCAATCCTCGCTCAAAACCCTCCGCAAGACAGTGAAGAGTAGAAC
>JASLKO010000086.1 GCA_030747475.1 Candidatus Thalassarchaeaceae archaeon
GCGGCTGTCACGACTGCAGTGATTGCTGCCCTACAGCAAATGGGCATGGTCAACCAGACTCCTGCGGCACCCGTAGCCCCTCCACCGACTCCTGAAGTCGAATTGCCTAACTCGTTCAGTGTCGGCGACCACGTGGAATATCACAGCCCAACCAATGCACGCTGGTTGGACAGATGCACAGTGGTCGGTATCAATGATGATGGTACATACCGCATTGAAGTCCCTAAGAGTTCTAGAGTTGAAACAAAGCACGCTGTTGTGATTGGGTCGGCACCAGGGACCATTCGCCCTGCCGCCCCACCATTTAGTGCAGGAGAACGTGTTCTTGTCAATTGGAAGAACTACGGGCACTACTACCCGGGTCGTATTGCAAACGAGCATGAGGATCACACATTCATGATTCACTTTGATGATGGTGATGTTGAGGACAATGTCGAATGGGGTCGAATCGAAGCCATGCAGGAAGATTCCGCGGAAGTTCAAGAATATGTCGAGAACGTCATGAAAGAGGAACAAGAATTGATTGAAGCCTTCCAAGTCTTCGATGAAGGAGGGACGGGTACAATTTCTGCTCAGAAGTATTTCGAAATTCTCACTGAGATTGGTGACGATCCAATTTCAGTGGATGATGTGTTAGAAGAATTTGCATCCCTTGGCATCGGCATGGATTCTGAAATCGATTATCGTGAATTGGCCAAGTACATGGTCAGTAGTGATGCGGAAGTTGTCGAACAGAAACCGGAGGTCATCATTCGAGATGCAGAGATTGTCGATGGTCGATTAAAGGGATTTGCATATGCACATCCAAAACTTGGTGAAGGACCTGTAAGTACATCCACTATTCTGGGAATCACTTACGATGAAAGGGCAACTGCTCGCGTGGAGACTAGAAACACAATGTATGTCGTGGGTCCCACAGGGTGGACAACATCACCAGTAGATCATCCGTTCAACAACCCTTACTCCGTCGGGGAATAAGTCAAAGTTGAGTGGAAGGAGCAATGGTGGAACATGGATCGAAGACCGGAGAATGTGTCAAGAGGAATGGGTGAATGGTTGGTCCTCGGACTGGTCGTTTTAGCGACACTGTCTATTGGATTTGAACCTGAAACTGAAGCTGTTGAAGAGTTTGAAGTCACACATATGTCAGGGACAATTACCCTGGCAACTCGTGCTTCTATGGATGCACTCGGCCTAGACGATTTTGACCGCGATGCAAAGGCGATTCTCGATATTCATGTCCAAAGTGTTGTCAGCGACCAGTGTGAGAATTGCACCGGCGTACTGATGCAGGGCCCAGTCAATGTGACCGAGCTCAAGGGCGGTAGCACGGGTCGAGTTCAAGCCAATATCCAAGTTGTGCATATTCGTGAAAATATTGGTGACCACATGATTTCTAGAGAGTGGTTGTCCTTTGAATGGGATGTAATTGGAGGCGATGATTTCACTTGGGACATCATGATTTCACATGAACCACCTCTATGGCAACCAGAGAACAGATTCAATGCCGGTTTCTCCGAAAGTGAAAGCCGAACTGGCCCCTGGATTCTCATTGAAGCGATGCTTGATGGAGCAAGAAATGTACAAGGGTGCTTGCCCGGTCGTTCAATGCCCTGCTTGGTTTCTGAGCCAGATATTGAAATGACATCGGTACTCGAACCCACCCAACCCCCTATTGAAATCCCTCACCCTTCGGAATGGATGCAAATCGAGAATGTGACAAGCACAAACCAAGCCCCCACAAGAACAGAACAAATTCGAGATATTTTGGTGCTTGGTGATGCGACCACAGACTTGCAAACATGGTGCACCAATGGGACGCAGGACATCAATGCCGCTCAAGCGTGGGCAATCGAGGGCGGTGGTTCAACCGCTGTGTCACCGATGGGCATCTACCTTGAAGCACTAGCCCTTCCAAGTACTTCTTTCACACCAGTATCCGGCACTTGGACAGAAATTGAGACCGAGGATTTTGGTTGTGCAGCCTTGGTTGATGAGAGTGGTGTATTGCGACTTGGAATTTCTATTCAGGAGTACTAATCAAATTCTATCGAATTGATAATGCATAGAGAACCATGAAATACGGTCGCTAGCCCCTACGGGGCTATGAAGCGCACCGCATTACTGATTGTAGGCCTGCTTGTTTGTATGTCATTTTCGTCAATGGCTGAATATCCAGGCATCCCTGCACCGAATGATAAACATGGAAATGAAGACACCCTGAGCATTGATGGCTCAGTACTGACCAAACTGGTGAGCGTAGGAGGCGATGTCGAGGTTCAAGCCCTCACTCGTGGACATACGAGTGAGACCATCGTCACTGCTGACGTTTTCCGTATGGACATCGATCCATTGGACTTGTTGGGCGAATTTGGCAATCCAAGTTCGACTGTGGGTGAATTGGTCGGAACCGTTGTACTGACCAAGACTGGTGTCCATGAGAATGATGGCAATACCGCCATATGGGATGGAACATTTACGCTTCCAGTCTCAGAATTGGGCGGCGTATATACTGCAGAATTTACCGCTGAACATGATTTTGTTCAAGCAACCGATAACCCTACACAATATCAGGAAATTTTCCGTTACGAAATCGAAAATGTCCTGCGAGCCATTGATGATGCGTGGGATACCGCAAATCCAACCGCAGAAATACAAGGGGAGTTTGACGTCCTTGAAACACAGGTTGTTTCCAACGGTGGCTGGTCGCATTTCGTGGACACTGCGACCGATGGTAGTGGACCTGGTAGTTGGCAAGCCATGCTAGATGCGGCTGACCAATACAACCTATCTGACGGTGCGACATTCCTTGAATACCTGATGGAATTCCTCGATTCTGATGATGTCGATGCAGCACTGACAATGATGGCTGGGCTGACGACATATCTCAACGAATTCCCACTGCCAAGAGCAATGGATGAATTTGACGAAATGGCGGATTACATGCTGACTTTTGATCCGATCGAGAACTTCACACGATTTGAGGGTACAGACCAATTTGAAGCGGCATACAACGCCATGTTGGGCAGTGATGAATGGACCGCTCTCAAAGGCGCGCTTGACGACTTGGCGAACAATACCAAGCAATTTGAAGCCGCTCAAACGCTGATGAAGAATCTCGCTTTGCTTGCGGTTTCTGCCCACCCAGAAGCCATTATCGCCGGCATTGAAGCCTATCTTGAGCCACTCATTAATGAGGACATTGACAACATGACGGCTGTGCAGAAACTGCTCGTCGGATTTATCATCCAAGATGTAGAGGTTGTAGATGCAGATGGTGACGAAATGCCAGATGAGTTCATCTGGGAATATGAGCAACTGTTGGAGACTCCA
>JASLKO010000087.1 GCA_030747475.1 Candidatus Thalassarchaeaceae archaeon
CAGAACCTTGGCCACTGATTTTTGGTTGGTTACATCACAAGCATCGTATAATGCGCGATTTCCTGTTGCTTGAATATCACGAATGGTTTGGTGGATCTCAAGACTTCGCATGTATGTGTTCCATTCTCGGTCCCATTCAACCATGGTCACTTTACCAGATTCACTTTGAGATACCATGTCATCTCTAAGTTTCATTTTTCTCTGTTGTAATGTTGATTCATCATCATACAACCAATCTTCAACCGATGAATCTAATTTTGTGCGACCCAGTAGAACAAATATTGCTCTAGCATCACGACTTGCCTCTGCAACTCCAACCACACATCGTGAAGTGACACCTGCACCACCTCCAGAAATGACCCAAACATCATCGCTCTTGAGGGGTTGAACTTCATCTACAATGTCCTCTTCATACAATCGGAGTGCCCAGCGGTTTCCATCCCTCGAAACACCAACTTCCAATGGAGATGAACGTCCGAAGGCTTCCTTCCAAATTTCATAGGCCAATTTTTCAGGATCAGACAAATATTCTGGATCATAATCGACTGCTCTACAGCGAATATTTGGCCGCTCCTTTGCATAAGATTTGACAATTCCATGAGCGCCAGCAGCGAGTGCGTTGAAACGACTACTAGCATTCCCATGTCGCCCATCCATGGCACTTACTGACATCAAGGTCCCATCTGAAATTGTGCTGAAATGTTCATCTAAAGATTTCAACAATCCAAACAAGCCATGTGTCGTCGAGGTTAGATGAGCCTGTTGGGTTTCTGTCTCCCACCCAACACCTGCCAGCCGAAGTGGAGATAGGTGAAGCAAAGCAGCAACTTCTCCAATCTTGGACAAATGCGTACTGACCTCTTCGAGTTGTTTACGATTCCCCGGATCCACTCGAATGATGTCAACAGGGCCATCCTTCTCGATTTTTATTTTCGAAACGATACTAGGGTCGAGCATGATGCGGACTGTATCAATCCCTGCTTCCTCAAGAATGTGGCATAGAATATCTGCGACACCCCATGGGTCATCGGTGACCGCAATCACCTTTCCATTAATCTCGAGCGGGGTCGTTGCTTCTGGTATGGCTTCTTCTGATTCAACTTGCCAACGACGAACACCATGAGTTTCTGGTTCATCTTCCACTGTGACGACCACTGGTTCAGGTTCTACCGGAGGAGATGATTCGACAACTTCTACTTCGATGTGTTCTGACTCATCACCTTGATCCAGGTAAGCAATCATGTGGTTCAATGTCGGGTGTTCGCTCAAAACAAATGACTCATCGACTGGGAGGCCGTAGAAATCGCGTAATTCCGCCATAATCTCGGCCTGTTTGACCGTGTCAATCCCCAATTCGCCTTCTAAATCTTGATCCAGTTCGATGAAATCTGCCGGGTAACCAGTGTGGTTCACGACAACTTCGACAACTTTGGCGGCCACATCTCCTGAAGGTGGTGATTGTGACTTTGCAATTGGTTTTTCAGGAGAAGATGGAGGTTTTTCTACCGGAGGAGGTGGTTTGCTTACGGACGGAGATGGTGACCCCCCCACATCCAAGCTTGCCCATTTTTCACCCATGACACCGCCAATAATCATCTCATCTGGATTGATGTAAGCAACCAACTTCCGATCTAAAATTCGAATGTCAGAATCCCCTCCAGTTCTCTTTGAAACCCAAGCAGCAACGTCATCACGGTTCACCCGATCTAGGTTTCTTGCAATTCGCTTCATCATGGTAAATGCCATTTGTGATCCAAAGCCCGCTGCATGTCGAATGACATACTCAACATCGACTGGACCTCCTGTCGACAATCGAAGATTGCCCAATTCTGGATCGGGCTGTTTGAAATTGGCAATAGGGGGGAATTGACCCTGACACAGCCCTCGAATTGAAACGGCATCTTCAATTCCAGTACCCATTGGATGGCCAGTGAATCCTTTGGTATTCGCAATGACAATCTTGGAGGCACTGTCGCCAAACGTCCTACGTAGAGCTTGAATTTCAGCCGCAGCGGAACCGCCTCTTGGAGGTGTCGCCGGTTCATGGGACATGAAAGACGTACGTTCTGCAATTTGATGTCGATTTAAATTCCAATCACGTTCCATCTTTGTGATGAATGAATCAAGAGCATTGGATACATGATCGACATCGAGTCGAGTGGGGTGGAAAGCAGAATTGGCAAGATGGGTTCCAAGAAGTTCTGCATATGGTTTTACGCCACGATCAAGACTCATGCTATTTCTTTCAATCACAAAAGCGGCGGCACCCATTCCCAGTAACATACCGTTACGCCGAGCATCGAATGGCAGACTGACCTCATCCACCACGTTGCCCATGGCATGCGCACCGGCTGCCGCGAACCCTGATCCAATCCAGGTCATCATTTCATCACTGGTTGAATCATCTGCACTGACAACGATAACACGGTCGCAACGACCTGTCGCTAACCAATCCTCCGCAATGGAAATCGCGGAAGGAGTTGATGCACAGGCGTTGTTAATTGCAGTGTTTGGTCCACGCGCCCCAATAGATTGGGCAAATTGAGAATGCCCCATTGTCAAAACTTGCAACAAAAATCGTCGATCGAAATTACCACTTTCATCGGCTCCATTCTTCTGTGCATGTAGTAGGGCTTGCTCAATGCCTGGGAAGCATGATGCGAAAATGACACCTGTGCTATCGCGTTCAGATTCAGGAAGATGCCAATTCTGTATATGCCGCTTTCCGGCTTTGTTAATCTGCTCAACTGCAACCAAAGGCAATGCAGCATCCTTGAGTGCCTCTAGACCAGCAGCAATTGCAAGGGAAGTCGTAATGTCCATCGCTTCAACAATTTTCGGATCGATTCCATATTGTTCTGCCAAATCGAAATGCCCTTTGCGTCCCGCTAATTGTGGAATCAAACTGAAGTCATTGCATGGTACAAACTCAGCCGAGCCGTCTGTATGTTTGATTATTCGAACCAAATTCCGTTCAAGTAGTCGTTGTTTGATATCATCAGGTAATTCTGAAATAAAATTGTCACCCCGAATAATTCGATCTAATGAATCGGGAGCGAATACTTCATCCATCCCAGGCAATCCAAGACTGACACCACTGAAAACAAACGGATCTGTGCCCCGAGATGAAGAGGCAGTTTGTTGCAAATTAGAGGTCGAAGTGTCCCGACCTAATCGCGTCGATTGAGTCATTGCTGGAACCTCATCCAACCAATCAACAAGTGTAGGCAATGTCGTTGCTGTTGTCGTTCCTTTCACACTATATTGAGATTGAATGGTCTGATGAATCAAAGCAATCTTTGTTTCATCCAAACCGATGGTTTCCAAATCTGTAGAACCATGAATCATTCGTGTCGGAAAACCGCTGACTTCGGATACGATTGAAGCGATTGCAATCTCCTTTGCTTTGCGTTCAACTTCTTCTTTCTCATCCTCACTCAACGGTTTCTCTGAATCAGGTGTTCTTGGTATTTTCACTTGTTCAACCGCTTCCAAAGGTGTCAGGGGAGCCTGAACAACTACACCTGCTTTGAAAGCCGGTGTGAGGATGTCACTATCGGCATCAGGCATGTTCGGAATTCTCCCAGACAAAGCATGTACTGCCAATGCGGCATGGAAAGATGCAATGCCGCCAACTTTCGGGTGATTTGTGTTTGCGACAACTTTTGGTTTGTCTTCAAAAATTTGTTCGGCAAATAATGCCAAAGCTCGTTTGGGACCAACCTCAACAAACAAACGAGCACCGGCCGAATACATTGTTTCCATTTGCTTTGTCCATTCAACTGCAGACGCCATTTGTGGAGCCAATTTTGCCAATATCGCTTCTTTTTCAGTACTGCCTGCAGGGACCACTGATGGGTACCACCCCCCATCGAGATTGGATGTAATCGGGATATTGGGCAAACGAATATCCAAACTTCCCAAGAATTCTCGTAGTGGTATATTTGCTGGAGCGACAATTCTTGAATGGAATGCATGACTTGTTTGAAGTTGGACACAAGGTGCTCCTGCCTCATCAAACACTTTCATGACACGCTTCATCGGTTCTGTTTCACCAGCGATGACCGTCATTTTTGGGCTGTTTTTGTTCGCTGCAATCACATATCCATCTTCGGCATTGAGTACTGATTCAATCTGATCAAATGGGGCGGTAACCGATGCCATGATTCCACAATCTGGAACATCGACATTCCCCATTTCTGTACCACGTGCAGCAACAGCACGCAATGCACCATCGAAATCAAGGATATCTGCAACCATTAGGGCTGCATACTCACCTAAAGAATGACCAGCAACCATGTCTGGCTCAAGACCATGTGCTTTCAATAACCGATATAGCGCCAAATCTGCAGTGAGCATGGCGGGCTGAGTATACTCCGTTTGTTTGAGTTTGAATTCAGCTTCTTTCTTCTTCTCATCACTCAAATTTTCACGAAGAACGAATGAGGACAATGTTTCCCCATCTAGGACATCTGTCATGGTTAGATCCGCTTCATCCCATGTATCACCTACACACAAATAGCGTTTGGACAAATCTAGTGTCATGCCAACATATTGACTACCTTGGCCTGGATACAATTGTGCTATTTTCGCTTGAGGGGGGAGTGGGGCTGTATCGGTGACCAAGACCATTTGCTTAGACAAAAATTCCCATTTATCACGATCATCAATGGATTTTTCAAACAAGTCAAACCGTTTGGACAACTGCGACCAATCACTCGCAATGATTGCACATCTGATTCCTTCTGCAACATATCCTTTACTTGCATCTGGGAGAACTGATGAAAGGCGCTTACCTAGGGGGTCATCATCGAAATTTGGACCAGTGAAAAGTTCATCGCGGATTGATTTCATTCGAACTTTCAGCGAATCAACGTCAGGCGAATTGACCAGCAATACGCCTCCTTCGATCTCTTTGAGTTCTGCATGAGAAAGTGTGGCTGATGCGATCGATTGTGGAGCATGAGATTGACCTGGATTCAACCAAGCCCTTCGACGAGTATCGAATTCATCTGCCAATTGAGCATGGAAGTCTTTGTCAAAGGATTCAATGGCACAATGAAAATTGGTTCCTCCAAAACCAAATGAGGAAATTCCTGCCCTGCGAGGGTGATTATTGGGGGTGGTCCAATCTTGTGGTTCAGTCGGGACATAGAATGGATTTGAAGTCCATTCGACATTCTCATTCGGAGTGGAAAAACCAGCACTTGGTGGTATTGTGGCAGTTTCCACAGCACGAATTGCCTTGATTAATCCTGCAATTCCTGCTGCCGCTTTCAGATGTCCGATTTGACTTTTGATGGAGCCAACGGCCACTGATTCACCAGAGGGAGTGTTTTCAAAAGCGGCTGAAAGTGATGTCAATTCAGTGGCATCGCCAACAACTGTCGAAGTGCCATGTGCTTCAATTAATTGAACAGTTGAAGAATCATAGCCTGCTTGCATATAGGCTCTGCCAACCGCCTGAATTTGTCCTCTTGTACTCGGTGCTGTGATTCCTTTTCCACGGCCGTCGCTACTGGCACCCACTCCACGAATAACGGCTTGAATATTATCGCCATCGCGAATGGCATCGGAAAGTCGCTTCAATGTCAGGGCACCCGCCCCTTCTCCCATCACAAACCCATTGGCTTTCGAATCAAATGGTGTAGAATGTGTCGCAGAAAGGGCCCCTATCGCACTGAATTTTGCAAATGTAGATGGATCCATTGTCCGATCACTGGCGCCGGCAATCATCATGTCGACTTGGCGTGTTTGCAATAATCTGCAAGCGTCTAGAATCGCAGCAAAAGTCGATGCACAAGCGGCATCTGTTGAATAATTTGGACCTTGTAAATCAAGTAGGTTTGCCACCCTTCCTGAAACTACATTCGCCAACTCACCTGGCATTGTATCTTCGGTAACTTTCGGCAA
>JASLKO010000088.1 GCA_030747475.1 Candidatus Thalassarchaeaceae archaeon
CAATTGACCAACCTCAATATTCTATTCCAGACGCAGAAAGTCGGTGCCGCTGGAGCTGCAATTGAAGGTGGCGAGAGCTTTGTCAAAGGTGCATTTGCAAGTGACATGATGTACGTTGACTTGAGTGAGCGTGCTCCTTCAAGATGGGTCAGTGATGACATCTCGAATACAGGTGTAGAAGCCATGCGTGCAGAGGTTGGTTGGGCGGCCATGGGGGCGAACAACCCTGAAATTGCGAACGAGACTCTTGACCATGTGCTCTACGATGCAAAAGATCCAGGTGATTCTTCGGTTTGCATCGCATTAACTTGTGAAATCGGACCCATGCTAATGGTCCGTGGTGGTGTTCCAGACAATGCTACAAATTCGATTAACCGTGCAACCATGTTTGGTTATGCAGCAACCGGTGAGAATGGAATTGTTGATGCAAACATGACCGGCCAATTGGATTGGCTCATTTACAACGCGATTCATGCTCGATTTTCAGCACACGGTGGAGGGGCTCACCTAGAATCACTCAATCACACCGATTTGAACAATCGATTCAATGAAATTTCAGGTGTCAGTTTTACCCATGAACCCACACTACAGAACCTTTTGTTTGGTGAAGTCGATGGCACCATCGTTGGATTGCTGAAATGTGATAGTCAGAAAATTCTCTGTGGTTCAACACATTTCTTGTTGGGTGCTGCCGACTGTATTGCATGTACAGTCGATGAATATACGTTTGTTGAATGGGATCGAGTTGGCGGGCTCGACATACAAGACCTTGCCAATTGGGCAGGTGGATGGATGGGTGAAGTGGACCCTAACAAGCGATACGAGATGATTTTGTCTGGTGGTTCAGGTTGGATTGATGCTGACGAATGGTTCTACGAAGCCTTTGGCTCGATCGATCCAATCAACAATGAATACATCACACTCGGGCTCAATCAACAAGGTGCTTGGGGCCCAGTCTATGGTTACGTGGACACACATGGTGACTGCTCCGAAATGACCACCGAAAACACTTGTCCAGTCGATTTGGACCCAGCAGTTACTGCAAGCCTATTCGAAGGCCCACACAAGATTACGGGAAGTTTTGCACAAGATTTCCTCTATGGGGAAGTCATGGGTTATTCTGTTCCAATGGATGAGAATTACACTCCTACTGCAGGTGGTGACGTGCATGTTTGGAATGATACTCTAGTGGCACAAATCTATGGTTTGGACAACAACTCTGCAAGCGCATTGCGATGGTTGTTCAGCTACACAGTGTACGATCAGTTCCTCGAACCATTGTTAGATTCATTCTACGGTATTGTGCCTCTTCGAACTCAATCGATAAACAACTGGTTGTTTGGTTGGGAAGACCCGCAAAGTGGTTGGGTTTCACTGGAGAAAAACGCCACCTACTTTGGTTGTGGTGATACGGATGTAAATGGACCATGTTCAACCAATTCCGCATCAATTTATTCGGTATACACCGGTGCGGTTGGTGACCATAACCCAGGAGAAATTATCGCTGAAGATGGAGATGTTTACTTGCCATGGCGGACGCCTGCACGCAATGCAGCCGCGTACGGAATGCTTGACCCTGTTGTACAAGCAGGTGCCGTTGGCAGTTACTATCCAGCCGACCAACCAGCAACAGCAAACCTTGGCGGATATGCGATGGCGACCAGTGAAATTACTGGAAAAGGCTCAGTCTATGGAATCGAAACGCAGACGCACACGTTTACTGTCGACCCTCTAGAAAATCCAATTCAAGCAAAACTCCTCGACCAACAGAACATTTTGGACATCTTCCCTGGTGCACTCCCTGTGTACTTTGGAGGCGAAGTGGTCATG
>JASLKO010000089.1 GCA_030747475.1 Candidatus Thalassarchaeaceae archaeon
TCCGCAGACCCCGAGACACCAGAGCACACCTGAAGTACGCGAGAGACTCGCTGCTGTAGGCGCAATCGGTCAAGCGATTGGCGCTGAGGTTGCCAAGGTAATTATCGGTAAGCAACACGTCATTGACAACGTAATGGTCAATATTCTATCGAATGGTAACCTACTGTTCGAAGATTACCCAGGACTTGCAAAGACGTTGATGACAAACACGTTCGCTGACGCACTAGGTTGCGATTTCAAGCGTGTTCAATTCACGCCTGACCTGCTACCTGCAGATATCACGGGTACGAACATCTATGATGCAAAGAAGGGCGAATTCACGTTCAAGCCTGGACCAATTTTCTGCAATTTGCTATTGTCTGACGAGATTAACAGAGCACCGCCAAAGACACAGGCTGCTCTACTTGAGGCTATGCAAGAAAAGCAAGTGACAATTGGTACAGTTACCCACAAACTACCAAGTCCTTTCCTGACCATGGCAACCCAAAACCCCGTGGAACAAGAAGGAACATACCCCCTACCTGAAGCTCAATTGGACCGATTTATGTTCAAGATGAGTGTTGGTTACCCAGATCGAGCAGATGAAGATGAGATTTTGGCACGACGTATCACACGAAGAAAGGATGCTGTCGATGTCGATGTTATCACAGATCCAGCGCGTGTGGTTGCAATGCAACAAGCGATTGAAGATGTGTACGTCGATCCTGCCGTTCGAATGTACATGGTCGAAATTGTCGCGCGCACACGTGAAGACCCACGTGTTCTAGTCGGTTCTTCGCCTCGTGGTTCACAAGCTCTGCTCAAGACAAGTCGAGCAGCAGCAGCAATGCGTGGCCGTGACTTCGTCACACCAGACGATGTCAAGGCAGTGGCTCCGCTCGCGGTCAGCCACCGATTGATTCTCAAACCTGAACACCAGATCAAGGGTCTGGAACAGCAAGAGGTCGTCGAAGCGATTCTACGAGAAGTACCTGTACCAACAGTCTGATTGTAGATTACAACAATTTGCGTAGGAAATGAGGAGATATCATGACATGGAGTCGTAAGTCAGCAATGTTCGCGAGTCTCGCGACAGCGTTGTACTTGCTCGGTCTTGTGCTGCGAAATTCGCAACTGGTGACCGTTGCCGTGGTATTCCTTTCATTCCTAACTTGGGCTGCACTCCGTGCTGCCCACGCAGATGTTGCGGCCAGCGGAAGACGAATTGATGAGGATGAAGATTCTGAAGAAGCACCTGCTCTTGCATCACTTTCAGCGATGCGAAAGATTTCTTCGGCACGCATCTTTGAGGACGGCGAAATAAATGTTACACTTCGCTTGCAGAACAACTCTCCACTCTCCAAGATTCTGGAAGTGAAGGATACCGTCCCCGAAGTTATGCGTATCAAAGAAGGCGCGAACTACATTCTCATGGAACTCGGCCCACGTCGAGAGACACTGATTGAGTATACTGTGGAATGCCCATTGCGTGGATTTTACACACTCGGTCCAGTCAGCATTCGTGTGCAAGATCCATTCGGATTATTCCACAAGGAAAAGGAAATTCATGTCTATGACGATTTCCTTGTATTCCCAAAGACTGAGGATCTCAAAGATGCCTTTGTCAAGAGCCGTGTACCCAAGATTTTCACTGGGGCAGTAAACATTCGTCAACCAGGTGAGGGATCGAATTTCTACAACCTGCGCGAATATATTCCAGGTGACCCGATGCGTAAGGTCAATTGGAAGGCGTACGCAAGACAAGGAAAAATGATGGTCAATGAATTCGAAAGAGACGCTGTCAGCGATATTATTCTCATCGTCGATAGTCGCTCAATTGCGGAAACAGGACCTGTGAGTCGGAATTCCCTGGTATACAGCACACGTGCTGCAGCCAGTTTGGCTCAATATTTCCTCAGCAGGCGTGACTCTGTTGGTTTGGTGATTTATGGTGATGACATCAACAGCGTCGACCGAGACACAGGTAAGAAACAACTCTATGTTTTACTGACAAAATTGGCCGGTGCTGCAGCAAAGGGCAATACACCATTGCAAGTTGTAACAAACAGAATTATGCCGCATATCAACAAAGGCAGCCCAATCATCATCTTGAGCCCGCTTGAAGGTGACCCTACATTGGTCAACGCCGTTCGTGACTTCCGCGCTCGTGAATTCGACGTCACAGTTCTCAGCCCATCCAGTCTAGAATTCGAATTCGATGCAAAGCGTCTAGATCGAACTGGATATGAAGTGATGAAGACTGAGCGAGATATTCTGATGACTGAATTGCGTGGCTTGGGTGCATTCGTAATGGATTGGGAACCAGATATGCTACTTTCAACCGCACTGGCAGGTGCACGAGGTTTCTGAGGTGAAATGATGGTTGCAGGAAAATCAGCAGATACATCACATCTCTATGATGGCAAGACCGTTCGTAGTGGTGCTCCATCCCGCAAGAAGTTGGCAGGCAAAATGTCAGCCGGTGGATCAGAAGTACCCAAGGATGCAGTTCCAGAAGTTCACGTCCCTACTTTTGTCGAAAGTCTATTCGGTGGACCACTGGTTCCGAAAATGAAGTTCCTTCCCGCTGACCGAATGGTGCAGACCCTGCAACTTGTTGGTGGTGGATTGATGATGCTACTCGCTGTACTAACCTATCTTGTGACCCCATCTGATGGCACATTGTGGAATTCATTCGCAATGTGGGTTGGATTTGATGCAATGGGACAAATTTTGCATCTACTCATTGTCATTGCAGCATTGGGTGCTGGTTTTTATGGAATTTTCCGACGGGATGCACGTGGTCTACTCGCCTCCTATGTTTTGTTCATCATCATCTCATTACGTTTCGCAGCTTCAAAGGACACCTTTGATTCTGGTGCCCTTTCAGAACTAAGCGAATTTTGGGTAAAGCAACTGATTGTTCTCTACGCTGTATCCCTCGTCATGTACATGGAAGTAACAAACGGAATCATTCGATTTTCGATGCTCGACACGAGTATCCGAACTGGAGAAGTTTACGTCATGAATGTCAAGAAGGTGTTGAGTCGATATCACATCAGTCTTGTCATCACCCCAGTCATTGCTGCGATTGTTGCTTCAGCCACCCTCCTGATCAATGTCATCATCCCTTGGTTCTTCGAATTCTTTGACAAGGAAACTTCGGTTCGACTCTCACAATCTGTTGAATTGACGAGTGTGTATGGTGTTGCCCTAGGAACCATGTTTGTGTTCCTTCTTGTGGCCATTGTTTTCGCAGCCAACATTCCATTGCGCATTCAGCAGTGGAGAGAATCAGCCGATGACTGATTTACTGAGCCAATAGATTCAGTGCCGTACAAAGTGAACGAATGGCTCGCTCTGTTTCACTTGCTGGAACGGTTGCATGTATGGCATGATCTCGATGTTCATCATCGCTGAATTGTAAATGAATATTCGATTCCTTGGCAAATGATTCAATATTATTTCGAATCAGTTCATCTTGACCAATGCCTTCTCCTACAAAACACAGAATTGACAGCGGATCCCCCAATTCAGGTGTAGGTAAACTCGGTTTTTCTGAAAGTATTCGTTTCGCACGTGCAGCCATTCGACTGGAGATAAGCAGCCGAACACGTCCAGGTTGTGCTCGAATACTCGAGACGCGAATCCTAGCACGGCCTAACGTAGACATGGCATCACTAACACACTCGGTTAAGGACAATGCACTGGATAAAGACCAGGAAAGAGGGACAAGACGAGGTAGGCATCCAACGGCTCGAACTGTCGGTGTGTCGAGACGAATTGAAGGGCCGATGATTGTACCATCAACATCCGGGCTGTGCAATGGTCGAAGATACAACGGAATGCCAGGTTCACGTAGAGGTTCGACCGCCGATGGATGAAGCATAGGTTCACTGAACAATGCAAACTCAGATGCTTCAGTATAGGACAGGTTTGACAGGTTTCGAGCCGGAAGGGTCCACCTTGGAGAAAGGGCCAGAACCCCTTCAACATCTCGCCAAATGGTTACTGTAGAAGCATCCAAGGCAGCCGCAACCGCCGTGGCTGTCAAATCCGAACCACCTCGTCCTAGAAGGGCATAACCATCCTTCGTCACACCATACCAACCAGTAATGATTGGAACGGCTCCAGTTGGAATTTCAAGGAGTTCTTTTGTTCGATTCGCGTCGATTCGTGCATCTTCACCACGGCCAATGAGACTAATCCCCGTATATTCTGACCAAGCCGGCATAGATGGAATGCCACGTGCATCCAACGCCGCCGCGATGGCGATGCTAGACAAACGTTCACCACAGGCCAAAGCATCTGCTCGAACATCGACATTTGCATTTTCTGCATGCGAATCAAGTGCTGAAGTGAGATGTTCAAGTGTATCTGAAAATCGAATACACCAAGGTGATGTGATAATTTCAGGGACACGCTCAATATGCTCCAATTCAATAGAGGCAGTAAATGCGGAGTTGGAAGATGATGCGCGATAATCAATTTGCTCAATCAATCGGTCGGTGATGCCGTTGAAGGCTGAGACTACAACCACAGCACGGCCTTCTGAATGTCGTATTCGTTCTACAATTGCATCGATATCTTCGATGGCGGAAAGGCAAGAACCACCAAATTTGTGAACGTGGATGTTCAAACTAAATCCCCTCGCAATTGTAACAAATCTGCAATGATTAATCGACAGACCGCTTCGACGACTGGGGCGGCTCTAGGGGCAATGACTGGATCGTGACGACCACCAATTTGCAATTCCCGGAGTTCTCCGGAAGGAAGATGCAAGGTCATTTGCGGAATTGCGATTGAACTGGGTGGTTTGAAATGAACGCGGATGCGCAACGGTGCACCAGTGGACATCCCGCCCAATGCTCCATCTGCATCATCACCAATGGGAACTTGGTCAGGCCCCCATACATCATTGTGTTCTGAACCATGCATTGTGACAGCCTCACGGCCACGACCAAATTCTACACCACGTGCAGCGGGAATGGCCATCAAACCCCGTGCAAGGGCAGGTTCAAGGCCTTCAAACCAAGGCTCACCAACCCCCAATGGCAGATTGAAAATCATGGCCTCAACACTAGAACCCACGCTGTCACCTGCCTTTCGAAGTGAACGAACCAATTCTAGCATTTGTTCTGCAGCAGCAACATCATTGCAATTCAGAACCGTACAAGCCTCTCCTTCAGGTTCGCCACCAAATTCTGCCTCTATCGATCCAATTTGACAACAATGAGCTTCAACCTTGACATCACCTAAAGCATCACGGAGCACTGATCCTGCAGCCACTAAACCCAGTGTCAATCGACCTGAATTTGCACCCCCACCCCGCAAATCAGCTGCGCCACCGGTTCTGGTTGCTTCTGGTAAGTCTGCATGACCTGGGCGTGGTTGATCAGGCAAGAATCCGTAGTCTCTTGACTTGGCATCTTTGTTACGAACCAACAATAGAATCGGATAACCTGTTGTTTTACCCTCATATACACCTGAAAGAATCTCGCAATCGTCAGGTTCTGCTCGTGCGGAGAGCAAGCGTCGACCAGGGCGGCGTCTTTCCAAATCTTCGATTAGAGTCTCAATATTTACAGGGATGCCTGCAGGAACACCATCTAACAGCGCCCCTACGGCGGATCCATGGCTTTCACCAAACAACGTCACTCGAACTGAATCACCGAGACTCATTCCCATCGCTGCACCCTCCGGGTGCAGCGCGAGTCCGACATCTGCCTTATGCCTCACCCGTACGGAAGGTGGTTTCAATGACCTCCCAATTCCGTGGTTCCACAGTTTGATGAACACGGCGAATCGAGGACTCGAGGCTGGCAGGGAATAGGAGGACGATGGCAGGTCCAGAACCTGAAATTGCTGACACACGACTGCCTAGGATACTCATGTCGTTGCATGTTTTTCGACCCATTGAATCACCAAGTGCAGAAGCAACCGCTCTTCCATTCTGAATCATTGCATTGAAAATTTGCCCTTGCTCCACTGCTGAGATGGCTTGTTGAAATTGGCCCGCAGCCATTTGGAATCTTTCGGGATCAGGCTGAATCTCTCTAGGACCGCGATTCAAGATGAGGATGACCCATTCTTCGGGTTGGTCAATTTGACCTTGCATCAAAACACCATCTGCTGCTGGAACCGTTGGATCGACCACTTTCCATCCTGGTTCGACAGCAGCCCACGCATCATCGACAGACCCTGTCAACGAACATCCACAGGCCAACTGTGCAGCAGAAGCAATGTCTACAATTTGATGATTCTGAAGATTTGTTTCGGTCGCATCGCAAAGTGCACGGATGCAGGCGACTGCCAAAGCGGCACTCGATTTCAATCCACATCCAATGGGGATATCTGAACGGACGGCCCAATACAACTCTTCTGCCTCGGGTAAAGGCAAACCTGAACCCGACCATGTTTCAATCACGGCAGGAATCAATCCATGTGCATCTTCTGGATCTTTTTTAACGGGAGAATCTCGCAATTGCACCCTGGTGGAAATCGAGATACTGACCGCAGCACCATAGCCTGCACCAAGGGCGTGTAGCACACTAATACCACCATGACCTTCGCCTCGACCCAGTACTGCCATACGCCTCCCCCCTAGTGCTCCTCAGCGGTCGAGAGGATGTCCTTCCCGATATGTCTAGCGCTTGAGCCAACATGTGCAAATACACGATCTCCAACCTGAATTGAAGTGACTGAAGGCATATCTCCACTTGGAGACACCAAACGAACTGTTTCAGCCTGTTGAAGAAAAGTTTGACCCGAAATACCACTTTCTGTGTGTGCAAAACGAACAATCAAAAATGGGCGAGACTCAATTTTAACTCGCCCCACAATGGCGTTTCCAATCACGCCCTCACATGTACTGACAGCAACGGAATCCCCAGCTTGCAACTCACTGAGATATTTGGTCGTACCATCCGCCATCAAAACATAGGCATGGACCGCACCAGCGTTGACTCTGAATGGACGCGGAGGAACAAATTCACTGTCCAAAGTTTCACCATGAATCAAAACCAATGCACTTGCTGACGAGCCAACAAGCATGCCTTGACCAACCTCAAGATTTGATGTCAAGTCTACACAGGCACGATCTCCAAACCCTCCATCCTCAATCGCGACAATTTCTACGGATGTGACTGTAGATTCATCAAACAAAGAAACTTCATCGGCCTTTGAATCAGTTGCCATTCGCTCAGCAGCGATGACTTGGGCATTCGCCCAAATTTCAGCATCATCAATAGGCAATAATAATCCATCCACACCGGTTTGTAATGCAAACGCTGCACCACGAATCGCTTGTTCATTATCGATGCGAGCAACAAGTCTGGTGCCGGTACCCTGCGCTGCTGCAACGAGGTTCTCAAGTGGAATCATTTGCCAGTCACCGGTTGTCATCACCACCCACGAAACCATGCCCACCATTGATTTGGCAGCATCTTGACCTTCGGCATCGCTGATATCGACATGGATGCCAATCGGGCTTGTCGAAGAATCGAGAATTCGCCCATCTTCGCAGGCAAATAGTGGACTTTCAACCCAATCGGGGATATTGTCTCCTGCAGCGAGCAAAACGCGATCTGCCGGATGTGGTTGGAGAGTGGCTCCATTTCCACTTGCTGCATCAAGCCACAATTCCACGTGTTCACCTCATGCGTTGTGAATGATTTCTCTAAGCGCCCGAATGCAAGCAGCAGGGTCTTGTGCGCCAAACACCTGCCGACCCATACAAACCCCAGCACCACCTGCCGACATTGCATATCGAACAATGTCTAGCGTATTCGCAAAGCTCCCATCTTTGGGGCCTCCTGAAATCAATACAGGAATGGGGACGGCTTCGCACACTTTTCGAAAACTCTCAGCATTTCCGGTCCATGGTACTTTGACAACATGACATCCCAATTCGTAGGCCACACGTGCTGCATGGGCCACACCACCGGTGATGTCATTGGGCAATGGAGTGAGGTTGGGCCCTCTTGGGTAAACCATTCCAAGAACTGGCATATCCACATCATGCGCTTCAGCGGTCAATTGACCCATGTCGAGAAGCATTGATGGTTCGTTTTCATCCCCGAGGTTGATCTGTCCAGAGACCCCTGTTGCGCCACGAGAAAGGGCTTCCTTCGCACTTGCGACTTTGACTTTGAATTGTGAATTTGAGCCCCCATGTGCCGTCGAAGCAGATACGTGACAAACAAAACCATCCCATCCTGTTCGACCGGATTGATGTGAGAGGACGCCCTTCTGACAAACGATGGCATCCGCTCCGCCTTCAATGATTGAATCGACAACATGATTCATTCTATCAAGCCCATCCTCGGGGTAACCTGAGAGGCCATGATCCATTGGAATCCAGACTCCACGACCATTAGGCAACAATCGCTGGAGACGTTTGACTAGGTCCCCGCTCATGCTCTGGCCCACTACTTCTTGCATTTGAGCATTTGTCGACCCTACGGGTCGACTCAAATGTCTA
>JASLKO010000090.1 GCA_030747475.1 Candidatus Thalassarchaeaceae archaeon
TTGGGTGGCAAAGTTCACCAATTCAGGTCAGTTGTCATGGGCGAAGATGGCAGGATATTTATCCAGTTCATACAATGCTTACGGAGATGGAGTCGCCATTGACAATAATGGTGATGTGGCGGCCAGTGGACGTTTTTACAGGTTGATGGATTTTGATTCGAATAACAACAATCGATTGGATGCATATCAGGCCAGTTACAATTGGGACTGCTTCGTGGCCAAGTGGGATGCATCTGGTGTTTACCAATGGGCCCAAAATGCGGGTGGTTCAAATTCGGATTACTGCTATGATTTAGACATGGATCAAACAACAGGGAACATCACAGTTGCAGGTATTTTTTACAATACAGCCTGGTTTGGCAATTCTCAAATCTCGTCTTCTGGATCATATGATGCATTCATGGCTCACATTCCTCCCACCGGTGGCTGGGATTGGATCAAGAAATTTGGTGGCTCAAGTTCTGACTATGGGCATTCTGTTGCCATGAGAAATGGGATGTTTGCCTTTGGTGGATATTTCAATGGCATGGCCTCAGATGGTTCTGGCCAAATCTCCTACAGTGCTTCTGGGGGCGCTGACGGATTTATTCTAATGTTCGGGGCTGATCAAGATGGGGATGGTATCGGTGATCAAGTCGATGATTTCCCCTGGGACTCGACACAATGGAGAGACACAGATGGAGATGGCTATGGAGACAATCTCAACGGCTGGCAAGGTGATAGTTGTCCGACTGTATTTGCCAATTCAACAAACGATCGATTTGGTTGTCCCGATGCTGATGGCGATGGTTGGTCGGATGAAGGCGATGATTTGCCCTATGAGATTACACAGTGGATTGATGGTGATGCAGATGGATTTGGAGAAAATCCCAATGGAGTCACACCTGATGATTGTCCCAATGAATGGGGGGATTCATGGCGAGACCGTGTAGGTTGTCGCGACCTAGATTCTGATGGGCAATCTGATTTGAATGACTTCTTCATGAACAATCCAACACAATGGTATGATTCAGATAGCGATGGATTGGGTGACAATTGGGGCGATGAATCGTGGAATTCCACGCGTGAAGACAACGAACATTGGCCAGGGATGTGGATTGAAAATGCCACTGTTTCGGACCCTACACCATTAGATTATGATGGCGATGGATTTGAAGATCTAGGCGCAGGTGGACCTTGGGGGCCTTACGATGACTGTGTATATGTTGCAGGCACATCAGTACGCGATTTAATCGGCTGCCCAGATGCTGACGGCGATGGTTGGTCGGATGAAGGGGATGAGGTCGATGACAACCCAACGCAATGGGAAGATTTCGATGATGATGGGTATGGCGACAACCCATCTGGTACTGAATGGGATGCTTGCAAAGAGCGGCCTGGTACATCTACTGGTGATCGATTTGGGTGCCCAGATAACGATGGTGATGGTTGGTCAAACGACAATGACGAATGTCCCTCGTTGGCAAGTGAATTGTCCAATGGTTGCCCCGATAGTGATGGCGACGGATGGGTCGATGGTGGTGGTGAAGGAGAAGTAGATGATTGTCCCAACAATTGGGGTACATCAACAGTTGACCAAAATGGCTGTCCTGATGCCGATGGCGACGGTGTGTCCGATGAGAATGATCCATTCTATCTTGACCCGACCCAGTGGGCCGATGAAGATGAAGATGGATTTGGAGACGAACCTGGCGGAAATCAAGCAGATGATTGCTTGAATTGGAATGGCACATCTGACCAAGATGGTGTGTTCGGATGTGCAGATGGAGATGGTGATGGTTGGGCAGATCAAATTGACAAATGGAATACTGACCCTAACCTTTGGTCCGATTCTGACCTTGATGGATATGCTGACCAAAGAGGTGATTCTATGCTGTCTGATGATTGCCCTGAGGAATATGGGCGAAGTACACAATTTTACCTTGGTTGCCCGGATATGGATGGTGACGGCTGGCCAGATACATTTGATTCAGATACCGATGGTGATGGGTATTTGGATATCACAGAATTTACAGCGACCCCTCCATCCGACCCATTAGATCCGCTTTCGACACCCTCTGATAAGGACGGTGACTTTGTCGCTGACCACGAAGAAATAGTTGAGAAGTCAGCCATTGAAGATCCAGTGATGCAAGGTGTCATGGCTGTTCTAGCCAGCGGTTTGTTACTGACTCTCATCATGGCTTGGACGATGTTTGCGACCGGAAAAGGAAAGCGAAGAGAGTATGAGAACATGCTACTCATGGTTGATCAAGCCGAAGGATACGGCGGTTTGGCAGCAGTAGAATCCGAATTGGATCAGATGCTTGAATCAAATCGCTTGGGGCCAGGCCAAGGGTTGCTGCTCAAAGACCGCCTTGAATCGAAACGCTTTGCGCTGGAAGATGATTTGGTTGGCGCCAGTTCACATCCACAAGGTTCCAATGATTCAGGGTCAGATAATGATTTAGAAATGATTTCCGAGCATGGAAATGTCGCAACTTGGGGCGAAGATCAGTCACAATGGACCGCTGAGCAGAAATCGTGGTATGCCGAGGCCAAGCAATGGGGCGGTTACTATGATGCTGATGGGAATTGGGTCCCAATTCAATAAACGGTGTAATAATTAAACTGCCCAAATAAACGTTGCACTGCGGAGCAATAGCGTATCGGAAAACCCACTTTGAATGGGGCCTGTATGCGGACCCTTCAAAAGGGGGTCATCGGTCGCCGGGATAACCGAAGTGGTGGTCAGAACCCCCTGCGGAGTCCTGTTGGTGAAATGATGAATCCTGATATGAAGGCCATTTACGACAAAGTCGTTGCTAGAGATCCGAACCAACCTGAATTTCATCAGGCGTGTCTAGAAGTCCTCGAGACTTTGGGCCCTGCCATAGAAGCTCACCCAGAATATATTCCAATCGTTGAACGAATTTGTGAACCCGAGAGAATCATCCAATTCCGCGTCACATGGGTGGATGATTCTGGTCATTCACAAGTGAATCGAGGATTCAGAATCCAATACAATGGTGCGATTGGACCTTACAAGGGTGGACTACGGTTCCATCCTAGTGTCAATGCGAGCGTACTCAAATTCCTAGCCTTTGAACAGATTTTCAAGAACAGTTTGACCGGACTGCCAATGGGTGGCGGAAAAGGCGGTTCTGATTTCAATCCAAAAGGAAAATCCGATGGTGAAGTTATGCGCTTCTGTCAAGCATTCATGATGGAATTGTGGCGACATATCGGACACAACCTCGATGTGCCGGCTGGCGACATTGGTGTTGGTGGCCGTGAAATCGGTTACCTGTTTGGAATGTACAAGCGCCTTCGAAATGACTTCGAAGCAGGTGTACTGACTGGAAAAGGACGTTCCTACGGTGGTTCATTGATTCGACCAGAAGCAACTGGATATGGTTTGGTCTACTTCGCGCGCGAGATGCTCGCTACAAAGAACAAGTCGTTTGAAGGTGCAACAGTGGCCATTAGTGGTTCAGGAAATGTGGCTCAATTTGCTTGCGAAAAGGTCCTCGACCTTGGCGGAATTCCAGTGACGATGAGTGACTCCAGTGGTTGGATTCACGACCCTGCTGGTATAGACCGTGAAAAGTTGGCTTGGATTATGGATCTCAAGAACAATCGTCGCGGCAGAATCAATGAATATGCTGACCAATTCGATGGTGTGACTTACACACAATCTCAACCTGACCCTTCAGTCAACGGACTTTGGGCAGTTCCAGTTGATGTCGCACTTCCTTGTGCCACTCAAAACGAATTGAATGGTGAAGAAGCACAGGCTTTGGTCGATGGCGGTTGCACAGCAGTTGCTGAAGGAGCAAATATGCCCTGCACACCAGATGCTGTTGATGTATTCCACAAGAATGGACTTCTGTTTGCGCCAGGTAAGGCAAGTAATGCAGGTGGTGTTGCTACATCCGGTCTTGAAATGAGCCAAAACAGTCTCCGAATGAGTTGGACACGAGAGCGTGTCGATGGTGAGTTGGAAGGTATCATGATTCGAATTCATCAGAATGCTTTCGAAACGGCAGAGAAGTTTGGCAAGCCCGGTAACTACGTGTTTGGTGCTAACATTGCAGGTTTCCTGAAAGTGGCTGAGGCCATGCTGGCCCAAGGCGTTGTATAAATTGTGTAACTAACACAACGTCGACATCACAGTCTTTTCGTGATTCCATTCAGAATATCCCGTGAATCCTCAAAAAAAAGAGTGCAAACAAGATGCATGCCATTCCAATCAAAATATCAGCAATGAGTCCAATCGTACTCTCGACTGTGCTCTCACCTCGCTCTTTTTGCCAAGTTGCTTTCGTGCCGTAATGTGCTGCATCAAGCATGAGACCAACCCCAAATAGGCTACAACAAAAACCGCAACCGATGTCTTCATTGTTAGTGCCCCAGCCGAAAATAAATGCTATGGCTGCCAATGCAAGAGCCGCATATGAGATGTGCCGAAAATTGGGTTCTGGCTTGAATGTTGGATCTTGCACATAGAGCATATTTCCGCCCATTGTCGGTTGTCCAGAAATCATTTGCTGTGGCTTTGTTGTCCCAACAACAACACTCTCAGGTGCTTGTTTTTCATCTTCCATCCAAGGTGGTTTAGATGACATTCTCACACCTAGATTGCAGTCGGGGCGACGTGATCATCATCCTTGTCATCCGGTGTTCGAACACGATTCCAAACACCTGACATCAAATCACCATGGTGTTTCTCACAATAGTGGAAACGCCGGTATGCTTCTCTGAAAGAATATGC
>JASLKO010000091.1 GCA_030747475.1 Candidatus Thalassarchaeaceae archaeon
CAACCAGTTTTCATTTTCACGCCAGCTCAAGAAAGTCGAAATGAATCCATCTGTATCCTCAATTGGCTCTTGAAGGCTCAAGCCCCAGCAAGGGTATGGGGTGCGGGACATGAACAAAGGGAAGCACACCTCCCTCATCAATCGGTCGGCTTGCGGGTGCTTGTTTGGATTGCTCTGTCAGCTGAACGCATAATATTCTCTACAAGTTGAGGACTCCATCCTCGCTCATCGGCGATTTTTTGAGCAGCACCTTTGGTTATTCTACAAATTTCCAGAGGCGTTCTATATCCATGATTTGCGAGAGTCCTTGCTCGAACTCTACCCACTCCACGAATAGAAATGAGTGCGAGTAAATCTTCCTTGCAACCATTCGGCACTCTTTTTCGCATGATATCCAGTATTTCCAATAAATCAATATCTGCGTCAACCAATGCCCCATCAAGTTCATCGTCATTGGCACAAATTTGCCGAGCAGCATTCATCAACCAATCGGCATGGTCTACCCGAACGCGTAAATCACCTGGTGCAACTCCTAAATCTTGTTCAATTTCTCTGAGTGAATTTTCCTCAATCCACTGACTCAGCGCCCAAGCACTCTTTGCCAAGCTCTCCGCTTCGGGCAAAAATCCTAGTGAATTTAATTCGTGACCATCGAGCAATGTTTGATCATTCATTGCATCGACTTTCTGTGTCATCATTTGCATTTGTTTACCCGTTGGCCAAAGTGGTGGGAAATCAGGTGTACATGCGATTAGGTGCAACATGGCCCAAGGAGAAATCGATTTGTTCTCTATAAATCGACACAGGATCTTCCGTGCTTTACGCAATCCTTCTCTTAGGATGAGTCCAGATAGTGGATCTAGATACAAACGACTTACTCTCTCTCCAAATGGGGTGGCAGAATAACTCATCGCAGGAGAATCGGGGACAATCTCATCCGAAGGAGGTGTTGCCAGTAACCCTGCTTTCTGAAATCCAATGACCGCAGGTCTTTTTTGCTGAGGTTTATGTTCAACATATTCGGTAAATTCCACACCATCAACAGATTTCGCACTTTGCGCCCAAAGTGGCATATCATCGTCCCATTCTTCATCAGATTCAGTAGGCTCTATTGAAGCAAGCCGTTCAATTACCGCAGAATCTTCGCCATTTCTTTCGATGAAACGGTGTGTTGCCAACCAATCGATAATCTCGTCAATTCTGCCTTGAAGCCAATCGTTTTCAACACCATGGCCCAGGAATGTTTGCTGGAAAAAACGACCGATAGAATCACGATCGCGCTGTCCTCCAGTCGCAATTGCTGCCAATACATGAACGCGTAGCGCAGGGTCTGCAGCCAATTTGGATTCAACAGCTTCAGGATCTTGCTCAAAATACATTTCAGCAATTTGATCAGCATGTTCCAAATGTCTAGCAATTAACCAAGCATCTCCCACTGAATCATATCGAGGTCTTCCAGCCCGACCTAACATTTGGTGAACCTCCATTCGCGGCAATGGTCTGCTCAATCCATCTTCCCAACGAGAGATGTCACGGACAACCACACGACGTGCGGGTAAATTGACACCAGCAGCAAGCGTAGGTGTCGCACAAATTGCAAACAGAATACGTTCTCTGAAAGCATTCTCAACAATCTTGCGTTGTTTTGCAGTCAACCCTGCATGATGGAATGCGATTCCCCCGCGCAATGCTTCTGCGAGTCGATCTCCCATCATCGTCGACTCCTCGCTTCCTTCAATTTCATTCGCGACATCAGCCAATGCTGCTAGACGTTGTTTCACATCCAATCCATCAGGCCCATCTTCAGGTGATTTCAGCCAAGATTGCATTCGCTTTGACATCCAACCGCCAAGTTTTGTTGCACTTCCCTCTGCATATCTCCTTGTTCCACGAAAAATGAGAACTTGACCAGAATCTTGAATGGTCGATAGTAGTACATTTCTCAAATCATCTCCTTCATCTGGCAGTTCAAAAGGAGGTGACAATTCTAATTTTTCAACATCAGGGCCAACTTGCAATCTGGGTTCAACCAATCCTTCACAAACCGTTCCATATCGAAGAATCACAGGTCGCCAATCCGATTGCACAGTTTTTGCTCCTAGCCATGCTGCAATATCTTCTGCATTCCCAACCGTCGCTGATAATGCGAGAATTTGTGCATCAGGCTTCTCGTGTTTCACCCTCGCCAAATTGACTTCCATCGTGGGCCCTCTACTCTTGTCGTGGATCAGATGAACTTCATCAGCAACAACAATACTGACTTGGTTTAGGAAATTATTTCGATTCCGCATCAGTGAATCGAATTTTTCACTGGTTGCAACGATAATATCGGCCTCATCTAGAGAAACGGTTTCCCCCGCACGATCTCCCACAGCCATGCCAACCTTGAGTCCAAGATGATCACCAGCCTCGCGGAGTTCCTCGACCTTTTCAGCTGCTAGAGCCTTTAACGGAACCAAATAAAATGCACGACTGCCGGGTGCATCGACAAGAAGCCGTTGAAGAATGGCTAGATATGCGACCAAACTCTTTCCACTTGCTGTAGGGATCGCCAACAGCAAATTTTGGCCAGAAAGTGCAATTGGCATTGCTTCTGCTTGGGGTGGATGAAGACGTGTTATTCCCCATTTTTCGATGAGCAGTTCAATGACATTTGGGGGCAGGTCGAGTTCCTTCACATTGTCGACCATGACATTCGACCATCGTTCACCGCCCAAAAGGATAGGGGTAGAAGGCCGCGGAAGTCTGAAGTGCTCCCGTATTCCAAGCGTGTATCATGGCAGGCGCTGATAGCCCCCAAAACGAGTTGTCATCTCGCCTTGCTCTTTTTGATGATGAGCCGGATATTAACGACTGGTTCGAGGTCGCAATTGGTGCTGCAATGATTACAATGGGTCTGCACCAATTGTTCAATCCGGGTGGTTTGTTTGAAACAGGTGTCATGCAGTGGCTAGGTGCTGCAGTGGTTGCAATGGGTTTGATTTTACTCGGGCACGGAATCAAAGATATGTTGCTCAAAGAAATTCGTTCCTCAATCGTTCGCTTGGACATGGATGGAAGTAGTGAATCCATTGATTATGGGCTGATTCGAGATGTACTCCTGCATCCAGACAAGTATCAACAGCTTCTCTATGATGCGTATGAAATGGCTTACGCAGACGGAATTCTCACCGATGAAGAAATGTCTGAACTGAGCGCGTTGGCTAGAGTTTTGCAAGTGCCAGAGCGCAGCGCTGCACGCATGGCTACTCGTGCGGCAATCGAATCAGCACTCGAGGACGACCATGTATCTGAAGCAGAATTAGATCTCATCGTTGGTGCCGCTCGTCCACTAGGCCTTGATGATGCCCAGTTGGCTCGAATCGTTGAAGCTCTACGCGACCATGATTTGGATAAAGAAGAGCGAGCCATGCTTGATGAAATGCTTGGCTACATCCCTGATGAAGAAGAAGAATGAGTTAATTCTTCAGGATTTGATTAGCCAATTCCATGCCCTTGGCGCGGCGTTCTTTCTCTACGATACCTGCACTAATCAGTATCATAAATCCCAGTAAGGCCACCCAAAAGTCATGCTGGATTAGACCATTTGATGATTCAATACCACCAGGTGTAATGAGATCATTTGCATAAACTGTATTTGGACGAATGGAGAGTTCCATTGCATCGATTCCACAATCACAGAATGAAACGGACAATAATTCTGGCTTGACCGCTGATTTTACCTGATTCCAATCCTCGGCTGAAACAGAATCAGGTCGACTAACCCAGGCTGGTGAACTAACCGATCCCAAGCCTGAATCAGAAGTCATGTCCCAATCGATGTGAAGAACATCTCCTCTGGGCTGTTCATCAACGATTAGCAATGCCTCAAGCAATAGCAAATCAAGGGCTAGCAATCGACCTGCTCTCAGAATGAATCGAATCTCATTGTCCTCTGATAACCGCCCATCATTCAATTTTGCAAAGACCAACCGATCGAGGTCGACTTCCTTTAACTCAGCAGCTTCGATTTGCCATCGTCCATCCCCAAGTGGGTGTGCGGCTTCGATATTCAACATCAGCTTGAGTTGTTCACCCGAAGAAATTCCGAGAAACCCACCATACCATTGCGGTCCAAAATTTCCTTCATCATCATTGATGACCCCTTGGTAAACACGATCCACCCTTTGTTCTAGAAGTTCATCAAAAGTCATCTCTCCCGGATTTGGCGATTCATTTGAAATCGAAACCGCAGGTGAGATGATTCCACCAACCAGCAGAAGAATGATTGACATCGGCAGCAAAAATCTTGGAAGCCAAGGGGAAGAGAGGGGTGTAACATATCCGACTAGGGCGACAATGATTGCAATACTTGCAGCGGCCATCGTAAGGACACCTGCACCTGATGTGCTGGCGGATTGTTGTATTTGGCCGACCTGAGAATTTCCAGAATCCCATGTTGCTTCACCTGTGAATTCTTCTGGAGATGTACTACCGATTCCCAACAATTTCTGTGAACCGATGAAACTGTATGTTTGGTAATGTTGATCTTTTCCTGTCCAACAAAGTGTATGCTCTCCACTTTGAGGTTCAAACCATCTGTATTCGTTGACAACAACTTCACCCTCATATCTTGTCCGAACTTCAGGTTCATTCTCAGATTGTCCCTGCGCATTCCAAAATTCAGGTATAGAGTGAGCTTGTTCAACTTCAGCTGGAGTCGGGTCCCAAGAAATACTGACTGTAATGGTACTCAATTGCTCATCAACATCGAACTCAAAACAATCAACATCTGCATCCATTAAACCCCCATACGTAGTTGAGCCGATGATTGAAATCGGACGTGGCTCAGTCAAACTTGTGGGTTCATCTCTATTCGCAGTATCAGCATCAATGCTCCATTCAATGGGTAAAATGATGTTTGAATTGCCTGCCAAATACAATTCCCAAGTTACAGGCTGATTTATGTCGAAAGAAATGCGCAATAGCACTTGATCCGAAGGCGAAAGAATCCTTCCCGAAGAAAGGTCTAACGCTTCATTTTCCAATACATACGGCACTTGTGTCCCGACCGATGGAGCGGGTATCGTCCAAGCATTGGAGGATGGACCAAGAATGAGGTCGATGTGTAAATCAGGTCTCGTAATTCCAGTGCCATCTTCTACAATTCGGAAATCCAAAGTCAGGGATTCCATAACATCTGGTAGTAGGCTCACGCTTTGTTGATCAGGTCGCATTGGGAATTCGAGGGTTACAGTCACGGGTTGAGCCAGGTTCGCATTGCGTTCTTCTTGGCTCAATTTTAGATCGCCAACCGAATCGGGAGACAATAAGCAATCATTGTTAGAACAAACCAAATTCAATGTTTGGTTCTCCGTTGACAAATCAGCAGATGTCAGTGGCACCAATGAGATTGAAAATAGAATCAAGACAACGGTCCAAGTCTTGTATCCCATGTCCATTGGCTTGGGTTTAGATGCTTAGCCCTTCGGACCGATTGATTCAGAAATGACATCAACCAACACAACCCGACATTCACGGCACCGATATCTTCCATTCCCCCTTCGATTACGAGGATGCTCTTTGAGGCATTGTGGACATGTCCACAACCATTTTGCAGCCCGTCTTCG
>JASLKO010000092.1 GCA_030747475.1 Candidatus Thalassarchaeaceae archaeon
TGAAGGAGCACGCTCACTCAAGTCAACGTACATCATGTCACTTGCAAATGCACCTTTGACAAAGCTCTCGCCACCTTCAATTGCAGCTCCAGCGGCACCGACTTTCTGCGTCTGGAATAGAATATTGAGGTTGGTCAATTGAGTGTCTCCAGAAAGAGATTCATGTGTGTTTCCGGATTCATCGGTGTAAAGGCAATCTTCGCACCAATCGTATTCATTGTATTCTCGATAGGTTAGAGTACCCGCATTCTCATCGTGATACAATACTTCGCGCTTGGTGGTCAAATGGTACGTGAATGGCCCGACCTTTTCGAATTCCTTGACTGTGTTTTCATCACCTAACCATTCATCCGCATTGGAAAAATTCCAAGCAAAGAACGAACGCTCTGAGGTCGCATTGAGCCAATCATCGTCTTCCCAGGTGTCGCTTGTCATCACAGTGGCTGTGGACAACTTTTCATCGACGACACCCATCACAAATGGTGAAACCACGAAAACATTCGTTGCCATGAGTAGAATTCCGACCATCCCTAGGGCAACGGCCATCTTCCGCATGGCGATTCCAATGTAGTGGTGAAGGAAATCATAGGCCACATACATGCCTATGATGGCGATGATACCGATGACAGTGAAGGCGGCTTGCACTATTGGTTGCATGGTCCCCGACGCCCGGACCCAATGAATAAGCAATGCGGCCATGCCGATTTGGATTTCAGTGTCGGCCGTCTCAACGTTTAACAGCCCAACCCCGAAACCGAAGGCATGGAATTTGGATTGCGCGATAAAGTTCTGATTGGCCTTGGTTTGACTTTCTTACTGCTAAACCTGACATTGATACCGATTGTATTCACTGGTGCAGTGCCCGATGCTGTTGACGAAAAGTTCGAAACTTATTCTCTGGATTCAGCCTGTGGTGAAGATGGTGACTGTGATTCCGTTGAATCGGACTGGGCCACTTCAACATCGACTAGAGATTACTACGCGTGGGACATTACAAATCTTGAGGATGTGATGAATGGATCGGACCCCACATACGAAAAAATGGGCCCATTTACCTATGAAATCACCTCGAAAAAGACGTTGATTTCACATGATGAGAGCGCAGGTGAAATGACTTACAATGTGGTCAAATCCTTTGAATGTGCATCGGACAGTGCAATGCCTTGTGACACAGAAATCAGTCAGTTGAACATTCAATTCCGGCCACAAATTATTGGCGCTACGGGAACAGCCATCAATGGCATCATGGAATTGACGAAAATTGGGTTTGCGAGTGCGGTGATGAATCAAGACCTCAATACGACACAGGCCGGAATTGCCACTGCAGATTACATCACTTCCATCACCAATGTTGGTGGTGGAGCAGGGTACGCCAATTATGCTACTGCTGCGCTTGGAGTTGCTGAAGCGACCGGGAAAGTCAGTGTGATGATTCCCAATGCGATGGATGGAAACCCGTTGCCTGCCCCCGATTGGTCAGCAGGGATTGATGATGCACTGTATTCCACATTCCATCCCCTTGATCCTGAATTCAACATCTCCCTGCGTGGTCCTTTCGGACCCACCGCATTCATGGGCCTAGGAACCCCAGAAATATTGGTGTCCTCAGTCATTGCTGACCCCATGAATTCAACAACGGTTCAACGGGCCACTGCATACGGATACATGGCCACAATGATGATTGACACCGATGGTGATGAAATCGAGGATACTGAGGTGCCAGATTTCGCTCAGACATTGGTTCGAGATTGGGCACTGTATGTCCTCACCGGTTCAGAATATCAAGAGAATGGCGGCGGAACAGATTTCACAGATAGTGACGATATTGCCGACCGTTTGGACAACCTCCTGGACATCGAATTCGATGATGTGGATTGCTTGAATTTGATGATGAATGGGCATGGTACCGATACCCCGCTCGGATTGTTAG
>JASLKO010000093.1 GCA_030747475.1 Candidatus Thalassarchaeaceae archaeon
CGGCAAGTTGCTCTAGGGGCCGGCATGCCCAACAGTACGCCAGCGACAACCATCAACAAGGTCTGTGGGTCTTCATTGAAGGCAGTGATGATGGCCGCCAATAGTATACGTGCAGGCGAATACAACGTCATTGTTGCTGGAGGCATGGAATCGATGACTAATGCTCCTTACTTCGCTCAAAAAATTTCCAAAACAGAATTTGGTGAAATGAAACCAACAATGATTCATGATGGGTTATGGGATGTCTACAATGATGAACACATGGGCAATACCGGAGAAACCGTCTCCGAAGAATTTGCAATCGATCGAGGGACATCTGATGCTTTTTCTGCCCGTTCACATGAACTGGCTCAATCTGCTTGGGAACAAGGTTGGATGGACTTTGAAGTGGTTGATACACCAGGTATTGATCGCGATGAAGGAATCCGCCCAGGCAGCGATTTGAGTGAGATGCGGGCTGTGTTCAAAGAAGGTGGAGTGGTGACTGCAGGCAATGCATCTCAACTTTCAGATGGTGCTGCTGCTGTACTTGTGGCAAATCGAAATGTAGCAATGGAACATGGCTGGCCTGTGCTTGCAACCGTACTCGATTACTGTACATCAGGTGTTGAACCCGCTCGTGTAATGGCGGCACCGATTCCGGCCATTGAAGCGCTACTGGAGCGCAATCAACTCTCAATTGATGATTTGTCATATGTAGAACACAACGAGGCCTTTGCTGCGGCTTCATGTGCAATTGCCAAGGCTTGCAATATCCCTGATGAAAAATTCAATCCTCACGGGGGTGCAGTCGCAATCGGTCATCCATTGGGTGCGACTGGCGCACGATGCCTGATGACGCTCATGAATGCTCTACAGCGTACCGGTGGAGGCAAAGGAATTGTCACACTGTGCCTCGGTGGAGGCAATGCAGTTGCCATGCTAGTGGATGTTTAATCAGCGAAAGAATTCATCCGATGGGCGCAACAAATTCTGCCCAGCCATTTGTGGAAGTCCTGATGGTGGTGTGCGCATGGGTGGAGGAGGTGACTTCTTTCGTCCTGTAAACAATACAATTATCACAAGGACGGCGACGATACTGCCCAATCCAATAATCACAATTGTATCAGGGTCTAATGTCAAACTTCCACTCGTTGTGCTGTTGTCATCACCCTGTGGATCAGGTTCAGGTTCGGGTTCAGGTTCCGGCTCGGGTTCAGGTTCAGGTTCGGGTTCCGGTTCAGGTGGATGCCAAACTGTGAATTGAATCCACCAGGTATGCTTGATGATTTCATAACCATCTGAAATTGAGACGGTGATCGGATAAGATGGTGTTGAGCCATTGTATGCACAAATTTCTGCTACATAGTCGCCGGTTAGCCCTTCACAATCAAAGGGTCCAATGGCAATCCACGAGTTATTGTCTGGTAAATTTACACTCCATTCATCGTTGATTTTGAGAACCCAAGTTGTTTCAATGTCGAGGATTGAATTATTCGACATATTCACAAAAGTCTGTAGTAAAAGAGAATCTGATGTTGCATTAATTGTAAACTCATTGCTTGTTGGTAAAACAGAAATTTGTCCTGCACGATTGATCATCTCATCAATCAAATCGTTGCAATTTTGATCCAATCCGTCCCAAATTTCAATCGCGTCGGGATGGATATTGGAATCGTTATCCTCACAATCTTCGAACCAACGGAAACCATCGCCGTCATTGTCTAAATCTGGGACCAATGGATCTGTGAATGTCACATTCATTTCATAGCCATCATCAAGGCCATCGTCATCCGTGTCATTGTCAAATGGGTCGGTAAGGAATACATTGAATTCATTCAAATCGAGTAAACCGTCATCATCTGAATCAAGACCAACATAATCTTCGTCAACTAATTCATCACAATCGTTGTCAATGCCATCTAGCACTTCTGGCATCGCGGG
>JASLKO010000094.1 GCA_030747475.1 Candidatus Thalassarchaeaceae archaeon
TCCAGCAACAATGACGTTGTATTCGCCTGCACGTATACTATTGGCGGCCATCATCACTGCCTTCAATGAAGACCCACAGACCTTGTTGATGGTTGTCGCTGGCGTACTGTTGGGCATGCCGGCCCCTAGAGCAACTTGCCGTGCAGGTGATTGTCCAGCACCCGCTTGAAGCACTTGACCAAACAGCACCTCGTCGATGATACCACTTTCTGGGTCGATATTGGCGCGTGTCAGTAGTCCTTTCACCGCATGAATTCCAAGTTCAACAGCTGAACGATTTGATAGAGACCCTCGATAGCGGCCTACAGGAGTCCGGGCGACGGCACAAATCACAACATCAGACATGCTACATTCTCCCAATTAGTCTGAACCAGTCCCAGCAAATCCATAGATTTCCCCATTGGATAATGTCGGTCTTAATTCTGGTTTTAGTAGAATAGTTCGAACACCCCAAAGGTCACCAAAGATTCTGTATTTGGTTGTGGCATCGAGATAATCGACACCAGATGAACCCCCAGTTCCGACTCTTCGTCCGATGATTCGCTCCACCATTCTCGCGTGGTGTGTTCTGAAGAGAACCATACTCTCCTCAAGTTCTACAATGGCATCGACCAGTACACGTGGCCATGCCAGCAATGGCAATTCCCGATAAGATTCGATGAACAATAATCCCGCGCGTGCACGGTTTACTTGGCCATCTGGTTTGAGGAAATCATTGGCACCTTGGCTAGACGCTGCAAACCTTGCCTTTACCGCATCAAGATTGTCTACACCCTGAGCTTCCATCCTCGCGCAGGCAGCCTCACCAATTCCAGCATATGCTGCCAGGTGTGCATCGACGTAGGATTCAACGGTTTCAGCATCACCATCGGTCCCAAAAAATGACCCCATAATTGGTGTTCGTTCCAACCAAGTTGTGAGGGCCTCAACCAAAGTAACCTCTTCGAGGGTAGATTCCAAGCGAGCTAGTGCCGCAGCATCTTCCTCACTGCGTGTAGCAAGTTTACGGAAATGGCCTAGTGGATCCATATCTGAAGTTCGTCCGACCGTTTCGAGCCCGAGAATAATTTCCATTTCTCGCATTTGATATGATTCAAATCCACTCGCAGTCCCTAGTCCATCGCGGAATGCGAGGAAGCCTTGTGGAGTCAATGTCTCCATGACCTTCCATTGATTGGCCAAGAGTCGGAAAATTTCAGTCACGCGACCGAGATGTTCGACCGCTTTTGGGACGTGTGCTTCAGGCACATGTTCCGTGGCCAAAATATCACGAATTTCCCTTACTTCACGAATCACCTGTTTGAACCATAGCTCAAAGGTTTGGTGTGTGACGATAAAATGCATTTCATCATTGCTCACCCCTTCATCTTCCCGTTGTAAGGACAGCAAATCATGCAGGCCTAGATAGCCACCATATGTCCGATTTGAGCCGCTTCCGCCACCGCTATATCCTCCGCCCATGTTATTTCGCATCTCCCTGACGCTTGAATGTCTTGCCCCCTCCACCGTTCAGGTTTCGGAATCAATTTTCAATCGATTTGCAAAGGGTACATTTGATTCAAATCGCACATAATCATTTGTTGATGGATGCACAAATCCGAGCGCAGTTGCATGTAAGCAGATTCGGTTGAGAGGATTTGTGGCGGCCCCATGCATTGTGTCACCGACAATCGGACAGCCGAGGAATTGCATGGCCATTCGAATTTGATGTCGACGACCAGTATCGATTTTAATTTCAATCAGGGCTACAAAATCATCTTGATCTTCAATTCGCCAGTGTGTAATCGATTGCTTTGACCCTTTGAAGGTTGATTTGACACGTTTCACGTGCAGGTGCTTGTCCTCGACTAGCCATGACGAATCAGTGCCTTCAGAATGTTCAGGACATCCTTCTACAAGGGCATGATATATTCTGTCTACATCCCTTTGAGCAAATTGTGTTTGGAGATTTTCTTTCATCTCCTGACTCTT
>JASLKO010000095.1 GCA_030747475.1 Candidatus Thalassarchaeaceae archaeon
CATTTGTTGTGCATTCACAATGGCTTGACACGCGAGACGCGGGTGTTTTGGTGCATCAATGGGGCCACGCCACTGTGCCTGTTTTCGTTCGGCAGCATCTTCATTGATCGATGAATCAAAGGATGGATGGTGTAGCCAAATTCCCTTTGTCACATCATTTCTGAAATGGATACCGCGGATGAAAGGTGTACCACGGCTGCCCTTTTTCCATTGTTTGATATCCGCACTCCAGGTTGTTTGGTCCACTTCACCAACGCGAACGCGCAGTCGGTTTTCTCCAGCAAGCCAATGGTGATCCTCTGCCAGACGGGGGAGGTCAGCCAAATCATCGACGATATTCAATAGTGATTGACGTTCAAATCGATCGCGAGGAAGGCGAGGAACAGCCCATTCCATTCGACTCCATCGAGCCCACCGGGTTCTGTCCAGACCGAATCTAGGCACATCCTTGTCAAGTCCATTTCTTGAGCAGAGCTCGTTGGCTTCTGCAGGTCCATGACAAATCAATTCCTCAGTCATGCCTTCGACAGTAATGCCGAGAATCAATACACCCTGAGTTACGCCGGTGAAGAGACGAGCAGATTCAGGGAAAGTCCAGATCCCAGTCCATTCATGTGAATCTACAAGTAAACGTCGCAATGGTGCACTACTTTGTTCACGAAGCAAACTGTCTGGGACAATAAGACGTACGCGACCACCTGAGCGAACCAATTGCAGACTTCTTTCCAAGAACAATCGATACAGGTTTACATTTCCACGAAGAGTGCTAAATCGCAGAGAACCATCCTCTTCGCGCAGGCTTCGTAATTCTTCACCCAATTCTTTTCGCAATGTGCTTCCATCGGGGTGTCCTCTGAACCGATCTTTGATTCTCAACCATGGCGGATTGCCCATTAGAATTCGTGGCTTTTCATCCCATGGCCAATCGTCGCGCAGCGCATCACCAACACGAACAACGTCCTTGAAAATCGCTTCAGCTTCCTTTCGCTTTAGACGCCCTTCAACCACCTTGTTGTCTAGACTTACAAGTCCAGCACGGATGGCGGAAAGTAGCAATCTCCTTCGAGTCATTGTTGCCGCGACTTCACACACATCGAGAAGTTGCATCGATGAAAGAAGTGTTTTCGTATCTTCAGCACGATCTTCGAGAGGTACATCAGAGATGTTCTCGCCGTGCCACTTTAGAATTCGAGATGGAAATAGTCCTCCGCCGACAGCTGGATCAGCAAATGGAAGAGGAATGCCGGTACGTGTGCGGGCACCAGCAGCAATTTCTCGCTCTGTTTCTTCATCTACTTCGGCTTCTCTAGCCGCATCCTTTTGATCATTCATGGCCTCTGCCTGTGCCCGGAATGCAGGGGGCAGTGCAGCGAGGTTGACGTTTGAAATCGTTGGACTTGCATCATTGAGGCTGACATCACTTCGAAGTTCATCAGCGATGATTGCATCCGCCAATCTTGTTGGTGTTGGATGAGCACCCCGAGGGCTTCGACCATCGGATTCAGCATCATGTCGACAAAGCAAATGATCCAAAACGTGTCCAGGGTCAGTGAGTAGACTAGCGGGCAATGTAGGCCAATCGTTCGGCAATTGGCTGGCCTGAGGCTGGTGGGTTCGAAGCGCTTCTTCCCAAGCATCAAGCCAGATGTTCATTTGTTTGATTCTGTCATCGCATTCACGATCTAATCTTGCATACCAACCACTGACGTTCCCACGCATTCTGGCCCCACCCCAACCTACCGCGAGCACCTTCTGGATATCAATCCGTCGCCCGCGCGTAGGCACGCGCGCGTGCGTTTACGCGCGTGAATAAGCCTACAGTACATCGTTTTTCGAAATTAGTCCAGCAAACCTTCGTCCCCGGCGAGGTTGACGCCGAGAATGCCCCTTCCACGCGCCATCCAACGCCAACCATCCTCGACCCAAGTGAAGAGTGATTTGAGTTCTTTTTGACCAACACCACTGGCTTTTGCAATTTGCTTAATCGCCTCAAGTTCCGATTCATGATAGTCTCCATCCACCGCTGCAATAATCATCGCATCGCGAAGCACAACTTTGCAAGCATCTTCTGAAAGTTGATCGAGCAAATGGCCAAGTTCAGATTGCATCATCAATTGAGGTCGCAATTGTTCTCGTTGTGATGGCCGAATCATGGCACGCCCCATCGCTGCCTCGATGGCCGCACTTTCTTCACGTACGAGATCCCCATCTGACGCAGCCACATGGATGAGAACACCGACGTAGGCTTCACGGGACTTTTCATCCAATAAATCGACAGCATCGGGCAGCACCCGGATCCCCCCTTCAGGAATTTAGTAAATCCAATCCATCTTGCATCCAATCATAGCCGCGTAGAACCCAGGCCAGTAGATTGTCTACAACTTCATTGGTTACGCCCACATGCATTGCAATTGAATCCAGAACTTGCCGTTCTTCTGGATCGACATGCCCATCGGCAGCCGTCATCAG
>JASLKO010000096.1 GCA_030747475.1 Candidatus Thalassarchaeaceae archaeon
ACTTGAGGGGAGTCAACTCACCAGGCATCACGAAATCGATCTGGACGTGATAGAGGGTCTACATCCACTTGCATTATTGCATCTCGAAGAGGGTGATGTTCTCCCCTGGGGCGATGATGTTGAAGCAGAAGCTTGGTGGCACCGACGACAAAAACGACGCCGGCAATGGAAGCGACTTGATGCATGGATGCCTGAAGAGGACACTTCTGAAGGAAATCAATTCCATGAACTCCCTCCGCTCCCATTCCACCCTGGCTCTGAATTGTTGCCTGGGATGGTGGCCTTGATCGATTCACAAACACCTGGTGAAGTCATGCTCATGTCAGCACACCTTGGGCGAATCGGGCATCCATTATTGGTGATTTCAAGAACACCAGGAGTACGATTGGAAGATGAAGTGGGTCTCCCGATGACAGTGACCAAATGGTTGACTGAAAAAGGCGAAGGGGAGAATGTCTGCAATTCAACATTGGAAGAAGTTCGGCGCCAAATTGATGGATTCTTATTTGGTGCAAACCGTGCTTGTATTTTGTTAGATGGATTAGAATATCTCGTGGGATTACATGGCTTTGACCGTTCGATAGAATTGGTCCGATTCCTCGTTGATTCAATTACTTCTGCCGATCATCTACTCTTATTGCCTGTTGATTTGGATGTATTCACAACCAAACAACGCTCAATCTTGCTTAGGGAGGTTGACCATTTAGATTCCATTCGAGTTGCACAATGGGCGGAAACACCCGCCCGTTTGGAAGGCCACCCATTCTGCTCTGATGATTGGTCTGCGATCGAAATCCCTGATCCAGTGGTGGAGGCTCCGATTGTCGAAGCGACATCTGAAATCGATGATGAGGCAAATCGTTGGTCGATTAGTGGAGTTGTCGATGCGTGGCGTGAAGAGCGCAGTACAGAGATACAAGATGTCTCAGAATCTGTTCAACCGGTTGAAAACGATGACACATTACTGCCTGAATGGGCAACATCTCCTTCTGCCAATAGAGGGGACGAAGTCCCACATGTTGCTCCTATGAAAGAGGTTGAAGTTGCAGAATCGATTTCTCCACCTCCAGAGATTCCATCCGAACCACAAGTGGTCGTTGTGGAAGCCCCCAAGGGCCCTCAATCACCAACGGTCAATCATCGAGGAAATGTGGCTAGAAAGGTTCGCAGAGCAGCAGTCGCAAAAGATGGATTGGCCTTTTTGAAACCACAAGAAATCGGTGATATGGACATAGAAGATAACAATCGATTTGAGAAAGAAGGCATGGATATTGCCGCCTCCCGTGCCCGTGATGTAGAAGCAAAAGTCGTCATCCCCGGGGAGAAAATCACCAATCGAGACAAACTCGATTTCGCAGCCAGTCAGGCACGAACGATTGAACCAGGTGTCCATTATGATGAGGGGCCTAATTTGCGTGTCATCGGAATGGATGCCGCCAGCCGAGCAGCTGCTGGTGATGATTTTTCTGAGGATGCACCGGCACTGACAACCAATGTTGCGATGCGCGAGGCGAGCAGTCGTTCACAGCGAACCCAACATCTAACCGCTCGATTGGCCGATATTGAAAAGGCCTCGATGCGAAAGATGGAAAATGCATTTTCGGGCAGTGGTGGAACACAAATCACGATTTGGGAACGATTGCGAAAGTTGGAAGCACGAGGTGTTGAAATTCAATCGATTGTCGACATGTTTGAAGTGAATCCGGATGGAGCACTGGTTGCACTAAAGGAGGCTGAAAAATGACTGTGATACGTACACCACTACGCGATGCTATGGAGCGTAGTCGTCGTTTCCTCGGCCAATCTGAACGTGAAGCCAAAGCTCTAGATGGAAAGAGCACCTTGCTTGACCACATCTCAATTCGACAGAGGGCTCGTGCGCATGCACAATTCGCTGAACGGCATGATTTGCCAATTGATGCCCCATCTCCTCTTGAAAGACTCGCCATTCTTAGTGG
>JASLKO010000097.1 GCA_030747475.1 Candidatus Thalassarchaeaceae archaeon
GGAACTGTGACCCGCGAATTGTATGATGCATTAACTGGAATACAAACACAGGTAGAAGCGGATGAATTCGGTTGGATAAGGGCTGTACCAATGACCGAAATCGATGCAGAGTGAATGATATCCCTGCAGTATCATTTCCGTCTCTTTCGACGTTCACTTGGTTTGCTGCCTTTTGCTCCCTTGAACGACTTACGTTGACTACGCCCACGCTTATCACCGACCTTTGGACCACTGACTTTGGCAGCCTTTTCTGCAGCCTTTGCCTCAGTTTCTTGACTATTCCACGCACGACCAATCGCTTGGAGAATCCCTTCTTTGGAATCTGCACCGGTCGCGGAAAGGGCATCTTTGGTAGAAACCCACAGCCGGCCCTCTTGTGCACTAGGACGGGAGGGGTGGCTGGTTTTCTCTTCACGTTTCATTTTTCGAATCCCGGCACTGCGAGCCGCATAGGCCAAACCATCGAGGGTTGGATTTACGATTGCACGATCTTTTGAAACGCGGCGTCCAGAACGTCGGCTGGTCTTCGCATCAAAGTATCCTGGCCACACAACAATGCGGTCAGGGTGATTAGCCATCTCGGAGCCTCCGAGACTGGGACAATGTCCTCAGTTGTGAACCTTCACTCTAGCAGAACGCCATTGATGACGCCGTGACTGCCAGGTCGGCTGGTGATTCTTACTTGTCCCTTGTCCGTTTCAACAACGGCGCCTTTTGTCATAATGTTTCGACGTACGTAGTTGGGGTCGGCTGCATTTTCGGATACGGATTGAAGGGTCGCTTGAGTGACCTTACCGGTCTTCTTATCTGCAACGTTGATGACTGTGTCATACAACACACGAACCGTTTGCGAACCTGCACGCTTGCGGTAGTTTTTGCGACTTGCATCACCGATCATGGTGAATTGCTTTTCAGATGCGATTTCGGTGCGTCGCTTGCCGCGATAGCTGCTTGGTCGCTTTAGTCGACCGCCTGATGGCTTGCGTCGTGAGATACCGTGCCAGTGTGCCATAATGCTTCCCTCTGGGAAGCGGGCGACTTACTTCCCTTATTTCAAGAGCGCGATTGGCGATTTTTTGTTATCCGGTGGGTAAATAGCCAAAACACGACCCCGCCAAACTGGTGAAGACCATGAGTGATGGACGCCTAGAATTCAAAATAGAATTGCCTGATGAAGCTGGACAACTGGCCAGAGTGAGTCGTGAATTTTCGAACCACGAGATCAATATTGAAACAATGTGTGCCATTGATACAAACGTTGTAATCGTAACCGACCAAGTCGTAGAAGCACGAATGGCATTGAATTCTCTGGGCATTCAATACACAACAACCGCTCTATTGTCGCAATCAATGCCAGACAAGCCTGGTGCTTTGGCTGAATTTTCAGAGCGCCTGGGTGAAGCCGGGGTGAGCATCACTTCGATTTACGTATTGTCTCGAATCCAAGGTGCGACAGAACTCGCTTTCTCAGTGGATGATATCGACAAGGCTCGTGCTGTACTGAACATGCATGAATCTGTTCCACCATGATTAGGCGAGAAGCAAATCAATTTCTGAGAGGATGGTTCCATCCTCACTTAACAGTCGGGCTTGGACATGATCGCCACAGCGTAGTGGACCGACGCCAGATGGAGTTCCACAGAATAGTAAATCTCCTTTTTCCATCGGCGCCCAATGTGATAATTCAGTAATCAATTCAACGGGAGAGAAACTCATTTCACCAATGGAAGCTTCCTGTCGTGGTTCACCATTAATGGCCAATTCTAATCTAAGGTGTACTAAACCAATCGGAGGTTCTACGAAATTACCGACAATTGCACTATTCGCAAAACCCTTTGATCGTGTCCACGGCATGCCCTCTTTTTTGGCAATTGATTGCACATTTCGATCTGTCAAGTCAAGGCCAATCGCAATCCGGGAAAGGGTGGAATGTTCATCTAATTCAAGAACCAATTCAACCTCATGATGAACTTCAATTAAATGAGGAGGCAACATCATTTCACAACCCAATGGAGGGTGAGCAAGTGCGGCCCATGGCTTGAGGAAAAATTGCGGGGATTCCAGTGGGATTCCACCCATTTCCTCGGCGTGTGCATCGAATGTACGCAGCGCACACCAGATACTCGGCATGGACTGGCGAATTATCACTCAACCATCAATTAAGCGGTTAGAGTATACGAATACTTCACCACGATCAAGTACCAATAAACGATCAGCCTCCAATTCAATCCAATTTTCATTGGTTAGTTCCCTCGTGGATACTAGGGCTGCATCACCATATTCTTTTGACCGACGAACCAGATAAATTGGTTTACCAGGGTAGTGATTGTATACGTAGAGCATGTTTCCATCACTAATCAATAGATTCAGATTAATCTGATCTCCATAGCGCTCAAAAACAGTTCCAATCGCATGCTTGAGAGCCGGATATGTACCTCGTATTTCGCCTCGGCTTTGATAACGCCCAACTTCATCCATGATATGATTGAAAATTTGTTCAGAATCAGTTTCTCCTTCTGCCATCGGATGATTATCAACACCATCGACCCATCCATTGTGGGCGAAAATCCAGTCACGACCTCTATAATGGCGCTTGAATGGATGGCAATTACAGGTTGTGTGATTTCCATGTGTTGCATATCGGACATGAGCAATCATGTTCGTCGTTCTCGCTTCTTCGATTGAATCATAGAAAGTTTCAGAGAAATCAGCACGGCAAGGTTCACGTTCAACACGGGCCACTCCATTCTCATACCAACCCAAACCCCATCCATGAGGGTTACTTGTTGCATAGCGAGCGAAACGTGGAAGGCTTCGCGTAGCACGGTCTTCATCATTGCAACTCATAGCAAATAAATCACACATGGAACAAGAGATGTCATCGACCCTTATGAACCTTGCATATTGAATATAGGCGAGTATTGAAAGAGTGGCTGTCACTCGTTAGAACGTGGCCAAGAAAGATTGGAAACTCAAAGGACGGAAACCTGTCCGGCATAAGAAAATCAAAGGATTGATTCAACGATTGACACAACCTCTTGGTCTCGAGACAGATCTTACTAGTGCTTTTCTTGAAACCGCCTCTTTTGGGCCATGGAACCTGCTCATCGTCGATAAATCACCTCTTGGAATGGAGGTTGAAGACGTAGATGGTCAAACCATTGCTTTTCCAACATTGCGAGGTGTTCTAGAATGGAACCCTACACTAAAGTGGTGTGAAGTTGATCATGGTGCCATTCCATTTCTGATGAATGGTGCAGATTGTATGGCCGCAGGAATTCATCGTGCCTGTCAAAGTATACAGACTGGAGACCTCATTTGGATTCGAGATCAATCGCATGGCAAAGCATTGGCCATCGGATGGGCTACAGTGGATGCAGCCGAAATGGTCGAAACGACCAAGGGTAAAGCCGTCAAAATGCTTCATCACGTCGGTGATGAACTTTGGGAATTAGAGTTGTAATTACTCTTCTTCGTCGACTTTGCGGACACTGACTGCGTTCGGACCGCGGTCACTTTCCCCAACTTCGAAGGCGACTCTGTCACCATCAACAATTTTTCCTTCTACTTCGGTGATGTGAACAAAGAGATCTGACTCCCCTTCTCGTTCGATGAATCCGAAACCTTTTGTCTGATTAAACCACTTGACAGTACCTTGTGCCATGGCTCCCGCGCGATTGTCATAGTAATTGAGTGCATACCCTAGTAAACCTGCAAAATGACCAAAAAAAGCAATTTGGGAATGTTGCCGGAATTCATTGAATTGTAATCCTATTATCAGAGGATTCTTCAAGGAAGTCCCGAATCACGTCACATGATGAGGCGTTCGTGGGTGTTGTGCCTAGTGCTGATGCTGTGTTTGCCCTATGCTGCGGCTGCAGATAATCCTGGTGTGAATCGAACAATTGAGGTCGAGGGGACGCCCATCGATTCTATCGGCGTCCCAAATGTGTCAACCGATGGAATTGAATTTACAATCAATATTACACTTTCAACTGAAGCCGCTAATAATGGAACAATTGTGGAATGGACTGTGCAACAATGCATCAACAGTGGTGTTTGCAATCCTCCCGAAAGAATATCCATGAACGGTTCTGATGCAAACTGGACGAGTACGATAACCCCAGTTGATACACATTCATATGTCAACTACGATATTGTCCTAACCTATGCGGATGGGGAAGATGAGAAATTCCCAGAAGATGGCTTTGCCAATGGTGGAAAAGTGTGGTCTGATTGCTGGGTATCCGGAGAAGATAGCGGTGGAAATAACTGCCCTGAAACCGTCGTCTTGCCGGAGGAAAAGTTGCCAGCTCCAGCGCTGATGTCGACAATACTCATCGGACTGTCTGCTGCGTTAATTGCCAAGCGCGATGACTAAGCGTCTTCGATACTGACAATGGCTCACCAAAGGTGAGCCCATGGGGATGAGAATTACTGACGAACAGATTGCGAAACTACGGAAAGCGTTTGACAATGAGCCATCAAACATTGTCGCACAGAACGCTGTAACCAGTGTTCAACTGCCCAAACTGGCTCTAAATCGAAGTGTTGTCCAAAATACTGACAACACGTTCAGCACAAAACTAGACGCTTGGAAAGTCACGTCGCAGAAGAGTAGTGGTCGTTGTTGGCTTTTCGCCGCACTGAATCTTTTCCGAGTTGGTGCAATGAAGAAAATGAATGTCAAAGATTTCGAATTCAGCCAAGCACACATCCATTTCTGGGATAAATTCGAACGATCAAATCACCTGCTTGAGGCCATCATCGATACTGCAGATCGTCCTGTAGATGATCGTACCATTCATTTCCTACTTTCAGATCCAATCGGAGATGGTGGACAATGGAATATGGCGATGAATCTTATCGAGAAACATGGACTTGTACCCAAATCAGCCTACCCTGAATCCAACACCAGTAGTGCCACACGTTGGATGAACATGGAATTGAAGAATATCCTTCGAAGTTCAGCTTGTGAAATTCGCGGCATCCTGGAAAATGGTGGGAGTGAAGATGAGGCCAGATCCCACAAAGAAAAGCGGGTGGCAGACATTTGGAACATGTTGTGCATCCATCTAGGGACTCCGCCGACAAGTTTTGATTGGCAATGGAGAGACAAGGATGACAAATTCCATCGAAAAGGCACGATGACTCCGCAGGAGTTTGCAGAGGAATATGTGGATGTTGATTGGCGAAATTATGTTTGTATTGTCAATGACCCCCGAAATGACTACTACCAAACTTACACAGTTGATTATTTGCAGAATGTAGCCGGTGGGCCACCGGTTGTCTACCTCAATGTTCCAAGTGAGGAAATGAAGGCGGTTACTCAGAAACTCTTGGAGGATGGCATTCCTGTTTGGATGGGATGCGATGTGGGCAAAGAGATGGATCGTAAAGGTGGATATTGGGATGCCAACTTGTTCAATGTTGGAGGCCTATACGGTGTTGAATATGGTATGGACAAAGAGAACAGATTGCGCCATGGACAAACGATGATGACCCATGCAATGTTGTTCACAGGGGTCGATGTTGTCGATGGGACGCCACGACGATGGCGAGTAGAAAATTCGTGGGGCGATGACAATGGCCAAAAGGGATATTACACCATGAATGACTCATGGTACGACGAATACATGTTTGAAATTGCAGCACCCAAAGAGTACCTTACAGAGAAGATGTTGAAGGGATTAGAAAGTCAACCTGTGGTCCTTCCAGCATGGGATCCAATGGGTTCATTGGCATAGGCTAAATCCATTCAGCGACTTT
>JASLKO010000098.1 GCA_030747475.1 Candidatus Thalassarchaeaceae archaeon
TGTGTTTGCATCGATTGGACGGTGAGCAGTCTCTCAAAGACGAACACGCGTCGTTGGTTGTACCTCACAAAAGAGGGGATGCCATTGGCCGAAGAAAGTGGAGAAGCATTGGGGTTATTACAAGAAGGCGTAAGAACGAAAACGACCTGTTTAATTGACCTGCTAAACCCGATTGGAGAATCCTTGCTTGAAGCCGAAAAACGCCGATTAATACCACTATTAGACGAATTAAGAGCCAATGCTGAACAAGCATGGCATCGAAGAATTTCAAGGGAGATGGGCCAATTATCTGAAGCGGATTGGACGGCGAGGGCTGAAGGGAAAATACCTGATCCGCGATGGGTGCGAATGAAAAATAGCCTCATCACAAAATTGCAAGATGAATTGGCCAAGCGGTTGGCTGAATTAGATCAAATCCGCGATAATTTGGACGGGAATCTGGAATTGAGAATTGCAATTCAACTCGAATGATTACTCTTCTTCACTGCCTTGGGGGTCGATTTGATCGATATATGGTTGCAATTTTTCTGCGTGCGCCTTCAAACCCTCAACTGTTCGACCCTCTGGTTTCATCGCTCGTACCAATTCCATTCTCGTTTCATTGTCTACCCGCATTCCAAAGGCATTGAAGCGCTCCCCTAGTTTTCGTTGAAGTCGGCCCCCTGTTCGATCCCAATCCATGAGTAGAATCACTGATGCACCTTGGTCAACTTTGTTCAAAATCCCATAGGTCTCGAATATGTGGGTGACGAATTTTGCCAAGTCCCATCCCCGATTCACTTGTTCAATCGGACCCGTAAATCCCATTGCTTGCAATGCGATTCTGTCCCGGCGACCTTCGATGATTATCGGGCACCCGCAACCACCGTCAGATGGTTGTCGATTTCGAATCCTAGATTCGCCCAAAGCCCGACCTGCGGAAGTGTAACGAGCATGACGATCACTCGGCATTATATTCACCTAAACGGGTGCTTCAGGTGATTCTTGATTTAATCGGCTGGAAGTTGTGGAACGGTGTGATTTACTGACCCCCCTACGGGGGGCCAGACAACGCTCATATAGCGTACTCTCACCGGGCGCCTTGAGGCTACGCAATGGAAGCAGGTGGAGACATATTCTGGTACCTCTTTGATGAGTTCAATTTCTGGGCGGTTATCGTCTTGGTAATTGTGGTGGTTTGGCAATTCCATAATTCACTAAAATATCGTTCACCTGATGGGAAAAGTCTGGCCTACGACTCCGATGTTTTCGTGCCGGGAGTATTCCCTGAAGAGAATGACAATATGAAAATGGAGCTCACTTGGACAATCGTTCCTTTCATTCTCATCGTGTATTTGACCTACATCGCTTGGGGCCCAATCGATGAATTGTGGACTGCTGATCCAGATGCACATGAAATTGGTATCGTCGCAAATCAGTGGTACTGGGATTTTGATTGCGTTGCTGATGACAATGATGACAATACAACATTCGGTCAGCAAACCGAGGCCTATGATGAGAATGGCAATTTGATTTGTCAAATATCAACCATTGATGTCGAAGGGCAAACGAAACCGCTCTTACGAGTGAAGGCTGGTCAATCGTATGGTTTTATCATGACTTCAAATGATGTGACTCACGCACCGTTCTTCCTCGATTGGGGAATCAAAGAAGATACCACACCTGGCATTGAAACAAGACTCTACCACACACCCAGTGTTGATGAAATCGGCTCATCTCTACTGATGTGCACCGAATACTGTGGCAAAGATCACGGTTACATGACTGCGGTCGTAGAGGTATTCGCTTGAGGTGATGATGATGTTGAATTCAATGAAAAACACTCGAGCCTTGGGCCTTCTTGCTATACTTCTATTTGCAGTGGCTATTGCTCCAAGCGCCCAATCTTTGCCATACGGCGTTTCAGGTGTCGAAAATGATGGATGTAGTTGTCATGGGCAAAGTGCGAGTAGTGAAGTTGTTCCTAGTATAGAGGGACTGCCCGATGAACTAGAAGCTGGAGCCACCTATACACTGAACATTTCCTTCACAGGTGGACCTTCATACGATAACAATCCAGATGCTTTGGCCTTAGGTGGGTTCCACCTTTGGGCAAGTGCAGGCACTCTTACGCCTGTAGATGATAAAGTCAAATCCAATCCAGATGGAAGTGTCACACACAATGGAATTGACAAAGATGATGCTGGCCAAGGCAACGATCAGCGGACTTGGCAAGTCGAATGGACTGCACCCATGGATGGGGGCGCGAAATTTATCCTCCATGCCAATTCTGTCAACGGGGATGGAACCAGTGGAGGAGATTTGTGGGGTCGGTTGACTGCCACGATTGGACCACAACCTGTCGAACAGGCGAGTGGATTGACCGTGCTTGCAAGCGCAATGTTACTGATGGCCACAATCACCTTTGGATGCATCATATGGGTCTTTTATCGACGTGATCCTGGCGCTTTCGCTTGGGAACGATTCTGGCCATTCTTGAGTGATTATTTGACCAGCACTGACCACAAAAAGGTCGGTACTTTGTATATGGTCAATGGACTGTTCTTCCTTGGAGTGGGTGGTTTATTTGCACTCATATTCAGAATTCAACTTGCATCTCCTGGAAATGATTTCCTAACGCAAGATGAGTACAACCAATTCTTCACAATGCATGGAACGACGATGATTTTCTTGGCAGCTATGCCAATGATTGCAGGCTTTGCCAATTGGATTGTGCCGCTACAAATCGGAGCACCTGATTTGGCATTGCCTCGGTTGAATGCACTCGCATTCTGGTTGAACCCAGCGGCCGCATTGCTCATATTCACAGGTATATTTAGTGGACAAGGTGCCGATACAGGTTGGACTGGTTATGCCCCATATATCGTATCACATACCGCCCATTCGGGAGCGACGTTATGGGTTGCTGGACAAATTCTAATCGTTGCATCATCGACGATATCTGGTATCAACTTCATGACCACATTCTGTACAATGCGTGCACCTGGTATGGGTTGGATGCAAATGCCATTGTTCTCTTGGTCGATGCTGATTGCGACATTGATGCTCTTCATCTCAATCCCAGCCTTTGGAATCGGATTGATACAAGTTCTACTGGATCGTACGATTGGAACTGTGTTCTATGAGGTCGCTGCGGGTGGTGATCCGCTACTCTGGAGTCACTTGTTCTGGTATTTCGGACACCCTGAGGTGTACGTGGTTGTACTGCCTGCATTCGGTGTGATTTCCGAAGTATTGTCAACCAGTGCTCGAAGAACAATCTTCGGTTACAAGTCGATGGTCTTCGCACTCGCGGGCATCGGCGTTGTCGGATTCATTGTGTACGGACACCACATGTTTACATCTGGAATGAGTCCAGTGTTGCGCTTCGTGACAATGTTGACCACAATGCTTGTCGCTGTTCCAACAGGTATCAAGATCTTCAATTGGTTACAGACCATGCATGGTGGCAGTTTGGTTTACAGAACACACACATTGTGGGCGCTCGGATTCTTGGTGACGTTTACACTCGGTGGCATTTCGGGAATGTACTTCCCTGCTGTCGCAATGGATTTGCATCTACACGAGACATACTTCGTTGTCGCTCACTTCCACTACGTATTCGTCGGCGGTATCGTCTTCGGACTTTATTCAGGAATTTACTATTGGTTCCCGAAGGCAACTGGGCGCATGATGAATGAAAAGATTGGAATCTTGCACTTCATGACCGGCTTCATTTCTTACAACCTAGTTTTCTGGCCTATGCACCGCCTTGGAATTCAGGGTATGCCTCGAAGGCAACATACCTACTTCATTACAACAGACGAATATTTCGCATTGCCTGCCGAAGCAGCGGATTGGAATATGCTAATCACTGTCGCCGCATTCATGTTCTTTGCAAGCAACCTAATCCTAGTCTACAACATGATTAGTAGCGGATTGCGAGGTCAGAAAGCACCGAGTGATCCATGGGGTGGTTGGTCAATGGAATGGATGGTATCCAGTCCACCACCAACCCCATCACATGATCCAAGCAACCTGCCAGTCTTGCAGTTTGCAGAGGTACACGAAGAAGGAGAACCAGGCTTCTTTGGTAGAATGATAGAATGGATGATGATTCCTGAAGATGATGATGGAGGGGAAGAAGAATGAGTTACGATGGACACGGAGACCATGATGATCATCATCATCAACACAGCCATTGGGGCCCTCACGATTGGACTGAAGGACACGGAGGGGCACCACACAATTCGTGGGGACCAATCATGTTGGCCTTTGGGTCAAGCTTCTTCCTGCTAGGATTCACCAAGGTGTTCACTCAGACTTGGGATGACAGCGCAGATGTTTGGGATTATGCCATTCACTCTTCACAAGTCGGATTGTTGATTGCAGGATTGGCCATATTCATGGCTGGTGTAACTGTATTCTGGCGCCAAGATTGGAGTCACGATGGTTCCTATGAGGCAAAGGCTGTAGGGACACCTTTCCAATCAATCGAAATTCGAAAGGTCGCAATTTGGATGTTCCTAATGTCTGAAATGATGGTGTTCAGCAGTTTGTTCAGCACCTATTTGCGATACCGAACTGGGTTTGACAATTGTGAAGCATTGTTTGAACAATCCATTGCATCAGGAATCCCCATTGAAGCAGGTACATCCTGTTGGCTACCCGCATCTTACTTCATTGCTGAAGGTGGGTATCACCAAGCAAATGCACATGCTGCATTGGGCTTCATGCCGGACACACTCATTCCAGGCGCAATCAACACATTCGCATTGATTGTCTCATCATACACGATTGTTCTCGCACTAAAGACAGCAAAAGACACTTCTCTAAGTGATGCAGAACGTAACAGCAAGGTTGGAAAATACCTCTTGGCAACCCTCGCTCTTGCAACACTCTTCTTGGTGTTCAAGATGGTGGAATGGTTTGTTGGATTTGAAATTGGACACGGTGAAGATGCACTCTTCTATTCTCCAAGTTTGTTAGCCGATCATTTCACGATACACGAATCTGAGTATACCTATTGTCATCTGTATGATGAAGCCGCTCACGCTTGTACACCTGGAAATGAGGCGATTTTCGATATTCGAATGGCCGCCTCAACATTCTATGTGACGACGGGTACACACGGTGTGCACGTATTCGGTGGGATGGTGGCATTGGCATATATGGTGATTAAAGCATTCAAGGGCGGATACACACCACAAAACGCAGTGAGTATCGAATACTTCGGATTGTATTGGCACTTTGTAGACTTGGTATGGGTATTGGTCTTCCCTGCATTCTATCTGTATTGATGAGGTGAAAAAATGGGCGAACATGGAATAACAATTACAATCCCTGGTTTGGGCTGGAAATTAGATAAGTATGCAATAAATTTCTGGATTCTGATAATTTTCACTGCGATAGAAGTCATTGCGGTTGCACTGACATTTTCTATGAAAGGAACTGTGAGCATGAATACTGTCGTGTTCATTCTCGTGGCTGTTGGGATCGTCAAGGGTGTCGGAATCGCTGCAGTTTTCATGCACCTACAAGGGGACCCAGACAGTCGTGTGCTCACGGCTACCGCTTTATTCCCAGTATTCTTCATCGTCGTGATGGTGTTATTCATCGGATTGACGCATCCTGATGCTGCCGATACATTGCCAGCTTGGTGTCGGCCAGGATTCTACAATTGAGTAGGGTGAAACACATAGCCGAGCAGTGTCTCGGCCCACACACAGCGGACGTCGCATAGCCTGGTATCGCGCCGGATTTGAAATCCGGTGGTATTCGCCGCGGGAGTTCAAATCTCTCCGTCCGCGCCAAAAAATTCAGCACAAAAATTCGTCACAATGATATACAGAATTGGATGCCGAATAAATATGGATAACAGACCCGTGCTATTGGCCATACTATTGCTGACATCTGCACTGGCAGGCTGCTTCGGTGGAGGCGATGAGCCTCACGATTTCAATGGCATTGAATATGATCCAGCCTCACCCGCGCCTGAATTCACTTTGACTGATCAAAATGGTCAGAGTGTCTCACTTTCTGATTTTGAGGATAAAGTTGTGGTTGTGGCTTTTACATACACAGCATGCCCTGATGTTTGTCTAACGATTGAGGCGAATCTGCACTATGTGAATGAACAACTCTCAGATGAATCTGATTTGGTCATTTTGTCCATTACCATGGATCCTGCGCGAGATACGCCAGAACACCTTGCAGAATGGACCACGCAGCGTGGCTATGACTGGCCACACCTCACCAGTGATGATCACAGCGAACTTGAACAGGTTTGGAACCATTACAATCTGCTTGTGGACAATGACCACATCAATTCAGATCATTCAAACCATGGTGAAGATGGTAGTCATGATGATCATTCTAACCATGACGGTCATTCTGACATGTTACATCAAGTCGCAGTTCTTTATCCAAACAACACGACTGCATTGCTTGATGGACACCATGATATGTTGCCTGAAGAAAATGCGACTGGTTGGAATTTGACTGAAACAACAATGTCAATGAATAACGTATCTTTGAATTATTCAGTTCATGAAACATGGGGACATGAAATGAATGGAATCAATGACATTGATGCACCTGGTTATCCAGACTGGTATTGGTCACTTTACATTTGGAATACAACAAATGAGACTTGGGAATTGAGTCCTGTTGGGGTTGACGATGTGATCATTATGCAAGATACCGATCATCTTGCATGGGCAGCATCCAATGCAAATCTGTCCTATCTTCCTGCACCTGGAAGCGATATGGTCTGCTACAATATGGGCACGCATGGAACCACCAATCACACTCAACAAATCGATTGTGAAACTGCAGGATACATGTGGGTTGCAAATCAAGGTCCTCCAAGTGATGATGATTCACACGACCATGATGGAATGGACTCGGGAAATGAAGAGGTGTATGAAGTTGGACACAATACTGTGACCTTCATCATTGACAAGGATGGGAAGAAGAGATTGTTGTTCAGTGGGTCAGATTGGTCGACTGCAGATTTTATCGAAGATTTGGAACATCTTCTCCATCATGACTCAGGTACGTCTGGATCATCTGACGAGCATAGCCATCACGATCATTAAGCAAATTACGCACCCTACGGGTGCGAACAGTCTTGAATGGGGAGTGTTCTCACCAGAGCGTGCGCCGCCTAGCCCCGCTTCTCGTTTTCCTCCTGATTCTGCCCAGTTTGGGTGGATGTTTGGGTGGTTTACCAGTCACTTGGGGCGAAGGAAATGGTGAATATCATGCCACATTGGAAGAAGATGAAACAGGGACACCCGGTGTCACAATCAGCAATCGCCTTGGGAGTCCCGGGACCCTAGATGAGTGGAGGGGGATTGCCGGTTGCTCATCTTCACAAGCGGCACCAGAGCCGGTGAAATTGTCTGGTTACTTACTCCAAAGCAAAATTTTTGATGAGCCAAGTAGTACACAAAATGGTGGAGGGGGGACTGCTTCAGTAGCATCATGGGTGATCAAAATTATGTCCTATAATGAGGCTCAAAATCAGGAAGCAGGGAGTCTTTATTTCAAATCGGGGGATTGGCTTACACCCACTTCAGTCGAGGGATATGAAGCAATCGAAAATGTCGAAAATGTTGGGAAGGTCGGTAGCACGGTCAAACAGAGTGATTTCCCATTCATAAATTGGGCGATTGTGGGCTTGGTGCCTAGCAATGAAAATCTCTTTGAGGCCGTAATGCAGTTAGAGTCCAATCAAGCCGTAGAAATCGAAGGATGGATTTTGTATTCAAATTTCGTTCCAAAGAACAATGGTGAAATTAATTCAGGATGTAATATCGTTAGCAATCAATCAGGGGTAACTGTTGAATTGGTTGTGACATCAATCACTTACGGTGATGAAAGAGTTGTTGACGGCAATGAAGAATATGTTGCTGGAGATGTTCCAATCTTTGGTCGTGGATTGTATACCACATTGTTGCTCGTCTCAATAGTCGCATCCGGAGCCATGTACATCTTTTCGCGTAATCAAATCATTCTCAATGCAGATTCACAAGCTCAATCCATGCTTTCAGAATCTCAAATGCGGGCTGGTAAATCAGCACGCCACGAAGCCGCTCGTCACGAAGCCAGAATGGCCGCTTCTCAGAAAGAAAAAGATTCAGAATATACCGGTAAGCCAAGTAAGAAGTCGACCGCTGCACCAGCGTTCGATATTGGTGCTGCTCTAGCAGAGGAAACGCCTGGCGAGAGTACAGGACATTATGTCGCAGGGAGTTCAGTTACATCTACCGATGAAGCTGATGCCATGGAAGAAATGATTACTGACATGCAAGAAGAAAAAGCATTTGAACAGGAATTACAGGAAAAGGGGTTGCGAAATATCATTGGTGGAATGCCGCGGGGTGGTGCTTCTCGACAAAATATCGCCTCTCGCCCGAAACCTTCGGTGGTCACAAAACCTGTAGTAACTGAACCCCAATCTGAGCCGAAGGCTGAACCAGAAAAGAGGAAAACACGTCGAACTCGGAAAACTTCTGTCGAAGAAGATCCTGTTGAAGAGGAAGAAGCGCCTATACCACGCAGAGAAGACCCTGAAGTCAATGACGACGGTGACTTCAGTGATTTCTCACTCTAGGATTCATTGGGAATACTCTGTCCACCCCGAATCGTGAGTTGGTCGGGAACGAACTGGATGACTGCAGGCGTCATCAAACAAGGTTCACCATCGACCTGAATCCACATTGGAGGGTCGTGGGGGGCATTGTGTGGTTGGTCATTTTCATCGATGTTACGTAATTCCAATCTTTTCCCAGGATTTTGTGTGATGATGCCCCATTTCCCAATGTGAGTGCCTTTTTTCATTGGACCCATGATTCTCAACATTCGTGACTTGGAAAGACCGTTTGCCAAAATGACTGACATTGAATCACGAGTCACACACATGCCCGGTGCAACTCGATAACCACCACCAAACGTTTCGGTCATGATTGTCGTATACAACCCACTCATATCTACGCGGCCTAGTTCTTGATCATCGACCTTAAGCCAACCATCCTGTTTCTTCCATCCAAGAATACTCTTGACACCTAAGTAAGTGTATTTTGCAGTTCCACGTATCCTTTTGCCTTGGCCCAATGTTTTACGACGTGAAACATCGCTTGTTGTACCACCATCTGATTCTAAGAACGCCCATCGACGAACCATGCAATCTTCGTCCGCTTCCCCATCCCATACTGTGGTTTCTGGAGAGGGGTAATGTGGCAACCCAGGAGCAGGTGCTCCATCGATTCGCATGGCTCCAACTCGTCTATCAATACCTGATTTGAGAATGGCAACTGCACCTTGGGTATTTTTCAGAGGAATTCCATGTGCGCGAGCATAGTCATTGCCGCTTCCCATTGGAATGATGCCTAATGTGATTGAAGAACCTCTCAAACCACTTGCAACCTCATTCATTGTTCCATCACCACCAACCGCGACCACCAAATCAAGGTCATCTCTGTCCCGTAAACTGTAGGCAATCTCTGATGCATGGCCCGTACGTTCAGTCCACATCACTTCACAATCCAAGCCTTCAGCTTCAATTTCATCAGCAATCTTTGGCCAACGCTTGCGAACTGTTCCATCACGGCCAGCCGGATTCACGATACAGACAATACGAACCATGCCCCGGCCAGATGGGCAGTCAATCAAGAGGTTTCCCCGCATTCCACTTGAAATTGGTTCACCGAAAAGAACGGGTATCAATCACATCTCCCCGTGTATATGGACAGCCGATGGTCTGAGTTCGATATCGCCTGCATGAGGCGTGCATTGGAACTTGCAGAACGGGGCCGTGGGCAGGTTTCACCAAATCCACCCGTGGGCTGTGTATTGGCCAATGGAGAGGTCATTATTGCAGAAGGGTGGCACGACCACCTCGGTGATTTACATGCTGAGCAAGCGGCAATTGCAGATGCTGAGAAAAAAGGGGTGGCAACCGAAGGATGTGTTGCGTACGTGACCCTCGAACCATGCAATCATTTTGGGCGTACTCCACCTTGTACCCAAGCATTGCTGTGGGCAGGTGTTGGTGAAGTGATTATCGCCGCGCGAGATCCAAATCCAACGGTAAGAGGGGAGGGGATCCAGGTCTTGCTTGATGCGGGAATTCATGTCAGAGATGGATTACTCCAAGGTGAGGCGCAAACCCAAATGCAGGCGTTCATGCACTGGTGTGAATTCAAGCGCCCCTTGGTGACCCTCAAAGCGGCGATGGATTCGAATGGTGTTGTCGACGGCGAAAAATCTGGACGATTTACATCTGATGAAAGCCTAGATGCCGCACATCGCCTAAGACGACAATGCGATGCGATATTGGTTGGCGTCAATACAATCATTCGTGACAACCC
>JASLKO010000099.1 GCA_030747475.1 Candidatus Thalassarchaeaceae archaeon
CTAGATGCCATCCTTTGTTTGATGGCGCGAGGTGTTGGCGAAGAGACTGGGACTCGAATTCTTCGTGCCTATCCACCGGGAACTGAACGTGATTCTTTGCTAAAAGCAATTCATGACGCTGAGATTCAATATGCCAAGACCCGCCGCTTCTGGGGTTAGGAAGCCTCATGGACGGCGAGTTCTGACAACGTGTCAATGTGGTTCGGGCTGACGGGGCGAAACGCATCTGGAAAAACCACCATAGTCGATTGGTTGGTTGAGAACGGATACACATCTACATCCTGTTCGGATTCAATTCGAGCACATCTTCGTCAAGAAGGGAAAGAAATTAATCGCGACAACCTGATTGCAGGTGGACGTGGATTGCGAGCAGAGCATGGACCTGCGATTCTTGCAGAAATGTTGCGAGATGCAAACCAAGATTGTGACAAACTTGTCATTGATTCCATTCGAACCCCAGCTGAGGTTGAAGCGCTAAGAGAACGCCCTGATTTCAGATTGATTGAAGTTCGAGCATCTCGAGAAGTTCGTTGGAGCCGCTTGCAATCTCGAGCAAGGGGTGGAGACCCCACCGATTGGGATACTTTTGTCGCTCAAGAAGAAGCTGAATTGGTGGCAGCAGATGATAGTGGTCAAGCCTTGGATGCAACGGCTGCATTGGCAGATATTGTCATCATCAATGAGGATGATTCTGACGCATTGCAAGCATCACTGGAGATGCTTCTCAGGCCTGACGAATGCTAAGACCTGCCTCTCCCATCATATTGGTTGACATGTCAAAATCGGACATCCATCGTTCTGGAACTTCACTGTCTTTAGGATAGACCACTTCAATGACGCCGGCCTGAATTAGAGAACGAGCACAGCGAGTGCAGGGTGGCCACGTAACATATGCTGTGCAACCCTTGAGTGAAAGGCCAATTCGGGCAGCGTGCATGATTGCATTCTCTTCAGCATGGCAAATGAGGGGATATTTTTGTTCCCGGTCCGCCAAGCGTTCAGTGTCATCTGCAATGCCTCTTGGGAACCCATTGAATCCTGTACTACGAATCTCGCGATCTTCCCCTACAACAACGCAACCAACCTTGGTCGAGGGGTCTTTTGACCAACCAGAAATGTGGTGTGCCAATTCAAGGAAGCGCTTGTCCCACTTGGCACTCATCGTAACACCATACCAAGCCTGAAGGCTGTAGTGTTTGAGTCTTCTCACACAACAGGGTCAATACCATCCTCGCCCTTGGGTGAAATCAAAATATTTTGAAAGTCAATAAGACCCTCTTCATCGATGATATCCAAAATGGCTCCAATCAGGTAGATACTCCCGATGCATAGAATCGGTTGAGGAAGTTCATTGTCCAAGTCAATCGCTTTGCTTTGCGCCAAGTTCAATGCATCTTCAATAGATGGGGTCGCCGTAATTTCAGCGTCCGTACCCTGATTGCGTAATTCCTTGGCAAGTCTTTCGCAATCGACCGCTTCCTTTCGACCATCGGGTGGTTGCGTCACGTAGACATGACGAATTTGTCCCTCGACAATCAATTCAACAAGTGGTTGGAGAAATATTCCCAGGTCCTTCTGTGTCGTACTGCCTACGACTATGACACCAGGCATCGGTGACATATCACGCGTTTTTTGGAATCGAATTTGTTCACATGTTCGGACCATGCCACTTGGATTATGAGCACAATCAAGGAGAATGGGGATCCCTTGGAAGTCCAACCACTGCATGCGCCCTGGCCAATTTGTATGTGTAACCGCGCGGTCAACTTGTGCATATGCTGGAAATTCATCCAAATGATACAAGGCCGCTTTCGCCAACATGGCTGCTTCTTGCTGGTAAGGCATCCATCCATCATACCAGTCCGTCTTAGGCAGTGGTCGAAATGGTTTGGTGGCATCTGAGAATTTGAATGATTGAAGGCGATCACCACGCCACCACCATGCCCTATCGTGGTTGCTTACCGTTCGTTCAATCACCTTGCGAACCGATGAGTCATACGGCCATGCAGCCACAAAAACCCGATTTTGACGAACAATCGCTGCTTTTTCCTCAGCGATTTCTGCAAGGGTCTCGCCCAACACATCTGTGTGCTCCAATGAAATTTCTGTCAAAATACAACAATCAGCATCAACCAACCTTGTCGCATCCCAACGACCACCCAATCCAGTTTCAATGACGGCTCGTTGAACACCCAATTCCCTAAACGCCAACATGGCCACCAAAAATGTGGCTTCGTAGAATGTTGGTGAAACAGTGGGTTCGATAGCACATGCGTTCTGAATCTGCTTCAAGCAGGATTCAAACAGTACATCTGAAATCGGTGCACCATCAATCCGAATTCTCTCATTTACAGACATCAAATGAGGTGAGGTGAATAATCCGGTACATGTCCCTGAAAGGGTCAATGCATTTGCCAAAATTGCACAACATGTGCCCTTGCCATTGCTGCCTGCGACATGAATGGATGGAAAGCTATGCTGAGGCATATCCAAACGACCCAAGAGAATCGCAGTATTGTCCAAAGAAGGGTTGTAGCCGAAGGCTTTCAACGAATCCAACCACGACCACACATCATCATTCATACGGCCGCCCCACACCTTCGGTGAACGGTCGCCTTGAAATGGCCTTTGAGGGTCGCCCAAGGTATGTCGGGTGATGGATTGACCGTCGAGGGGGTTGAGTCTAACCCCTCTGGAAGAGGTCAGGGGTCACTATTGGACGAACTCAAGGCCCAGGCAGGATCAATGCTTGGAATGGCGGGCATGTTCGTCGTCACGATTCTTCTGGCAATCAAGATTCAACCGTTTTACAATCGTGACGAACTGCGCGCATTTGGAGCCTCAGGGACGACAAAGGCAGGACTTGTTCTTCTTGAACTAGTATTCATTTTATTGTTCACCGCACTGATCATCTTTCTGGCGAGGAGAAATTTACAGAGGTTCATTCGATGGGGTGTTCTTGGCGTACTTTGGATTGCCATGATGTACACATTGTACCCATTGGCAGCCATGGTTCTCGTCCCAGATGTTCCACCATTCACTGAAGATGATATGGATGCGTCCGAAGCATACATTGTCGCCGTGGAAGAAGGGGGTGCCAATTTCTTCTATGTCGATGACCCATTTGCAAATGAGACAACACTACGATATGTTTCAAACTCTGGCGAAATCGAGTATTGGAACCATACGATTGAACCTGAAATCGAGCAACAAACCTCTGGAACGGTACAATTGACTCATACGGCAGATGGAATCATCATGTGTGAAGGTACACAGTGGATTCTATTAGATTCCCAAACAGGTGAGGTTCTCGATGATCATGGAAAGAATTGTGATTTGGGATTACGATACGAGTTTACCACCGAGGCAATGGATGAGACTTGTGATGGAAAGGACCCTAGTGATGGCGCCACTTTCCAAGATTGGAGAATTATGCATCGAGCCTTTGAACCGATTGGATTCTACAATGATGGAGATGCAGACCCAATCGAGTGTATGAACTGGGCTCGAACGTTCCCCGAACCTTTCGATGGAACCAAAATTCTCTTTGTCCAAGAAATTGGAACGGAGCATTTCCTCATTGTATCAGAACGGTGGGCTGGAATGGTCCAATATCCTACTGGACCAGATGACGCAAACTTCGGCACTGAAGTTGACACCACTTGGAGCATGTCATTGTCTGGGGAAACTTTCACCAGTGCGACATTTGGTGCAATTCCCGGAACAAATGCCAGTGGTCAAGATTCCCTTCTTCTGGGTACTTCAGCCGGTCGCATCGTGGGTTGGGACATCACCGATGAGGTGAACGGAACCGTCGAAGAAGGGCTGTCGATGACATTGTCAGAACCTGTTCGAGGGCTTTTGCTTGCAGACTGCTGTTCGGGTGGAAGCAATGACCTCTGGGTGATTGAGGGC
>JASLKO010000100.1 GCA_030747475.1 Candidatus Thalassarchaeaceae archaeon
GAACATTCAACCCAGAACCCACCAAATATCGTACGGCCCAACGGTCTAATAGTCCACCCGCGTTGCGAGGGGCGATAGCATGGCACGAAAGGCACCAGCTCCCGGCGGCGGCAAGAAAAAGCGAAAGCGCCGAAAGATGAGACTGACCTTGAAATCCCGAAGCCTGAAAAAGGATTCAGGGTATAGTGACGGTGTTGGCTGGTCGCAAGCAAAGTCCAATACACCAGCTGACACAGGTCCGGCGGAACCCCAAGTCATTCGCCACCAATGTACAATGTGTGGTGCGATGAATCAGATTCCCAAACCAAAGAGATCCCGATACAAGGTTGAATGTGCAAACCCAGATTGTGGCCATGTTGACGAACTCGGCGTTGTTTGATAGGATAGGGCCAACCGTTATCGCTGTCGCCGCGGCGCGTCTACTATGAGTAACAACGACCCACCAAGACACCCAGTCATTGTCTATCACAAATCTCCATTTACAGCAGCTCTACCATGGGTTGCTGGACTCATCTTTGTAACATTGATGATATATCCATTTTTCGAATCCGCCCCCGGACCCTTTGAACTATGTTCAATGATCAGCGTCCTCGCTATTTTTTGGATAGCCCTTCTTGGTATACTAATCACAAACGAAAAACTGGGTACAAAAATTTCAGTTGACCAAACCCAATCTGAGATATCAGTACACTCACGGGGCCTCAGAACCGAATTCAAGCAAGACCTCAACCTCGAATACCAGAATTCAGATTGTATAGTTAACAGAGTTAGAACAGAGTCGGTAAGGACTAGGGACGGCGGTTCAGGCACAGCAACTCACTATGAAATTCACCTTTTCCGAATGAATAGAACGCACGAGCTGATATTCTCCATCAATGGATTCTCCTTATCTAAATTCAAAGCGAAAAGAATAGCGAAAAAAATAGCCCACATCACCAAATTACAACACCACAAAAAACTATCTGAAATCCCCCAACAACAACCCCCGCCCTCCGAAGCCGAAGGGGATGAAGTAATCCAATTTGGAACAATTCTAAGTTAGAACAACTCAACAACCCTTCTCGCCGCGGCGACGATGAGGACGATTATGAGCAACCTTCGGACCATTTGCTGCGGCGCTACCCCCGCCCCATACCTAGATCCAATGAACCCCCCCACAAGCACAGCAAACGCGAATGGAGCCAACACCCCCAGTTCCAAGTCCAGTTGATCAGAAAGTGCCGCGCCGACCAACCCTGCAAGTGAATTAACCCAAACGAACAGTGCAGCCGTTGCAGCGGCCCCCTTAGGCGTCGCCCATTTCTTCAACAGAAGTATGGGTGAAAGGAAAACACCTCCACCAACACCAACGATTCCACTAGCCAACCCAATCGTTCCACCAACAGGCGTCACAATTTTCCATTCAGGCACCCCATCAATCTCAACTATATCAACTCGAATCGTAACCAATCGCCAAGCTGCAATCAACAAACAAATTGACAACAACAAATCATAGATCACCCCGTCCACTAGCAGATATCCCCCTAACATCGCAAAGGGCACACTCGCCACAATGAATGGAACCGTCAATTTAGGAACATGATGTCCCGCACGGTGAAAATGCCAAAAAGCAATTGCAGCCACTACCAAATTCAGGCACCAAGCATGCTGTTTGAGCCATCCAGATTCCATTGCCCCATAAGTGGTGAGTGATAGAATAGCAAGATACCCAGATGCACCACCATGCCCAACACTAGCGTAAAGCGCAGCTACACACAAGAGAGTGAGAGAAATAGCAACCAAGCCCAAATCCACAACGGGCCGCTTACGCCGTCGAACTCAAACCCACCGCCACCATCCCCTCCCCATGGAGACCTTTGTCACCATCGAACGGGCCTTAGAAATCGTTTGCCAATCCTCCATTCAATACACCACAGAATCCGTTTCTTTGGGACAAGGATACAACCGCATTTTGTCCAAAGACCTACAATCCAAGGTAGACGACCCCGCGTTTGATAATTCAGCCATGGATGGGTGGGCGGTTCGTAGTGAAGACGCCACCAGGGTCGAGATTGGAATGACGACTGCAGGCGAAGCACCCTCTGAGATCGGCGAAGGTGAAGCGATTCGAATCATGACAGGGGCACCTATTCCCAAAGGCGCCAATGCGATTGTCATGGTTGAGGATGGTATCAATGGTAAAGCTCACACGAATTTCATTCGGAAACGCGGAGAAAATTTGCGCCAAGGAGAAACCACCCTCACATCCGGTCAAGTGATGACGCCTGCCGCTATATCTCTAGCCGCCACCATGGGTCACAACACCATCCCCGTTCGTTCACGACCGAAGGTCGTAGTCATCAGCACAGGAGATGAATTGATCTCACCTGGAAGTGAATTGAAAGAAGGCCAAATCTACGAATCCAACTCATATGGATTGTGTGCATTATTGGAAAAAATCGGCTGTAAACCCATACACCATGAAGTTGTAGAGGACACAATGGACGGGCTTCGAAATGCACTCAATTCGATTGATTGCGACGTTATAATAACCAGCGGCGGAGTCAGCATGGGTGACCACGATTACGTTCGTAAATTAATGGAGGAGGAAGGCACACTCCATTTTTGGAAAGTTGCAATGAGGCCAGGTGGCCCACCTCTATTTGGCACTTGGAACGGCACACCATTGTTCGGATTACCTGGAAACCCAGTCAGTAGCCATATTGTTTTCCAAATGATAGTCGCACCCTGGCTTTCCCCAGAAACACCCCTCATGAAAACAGTCCAAGTTGAGATGTTAGATCCAGTCAAAGGGGCCCCGAAAAAAGCGTGTTTCCGCCGAATCAAAATCACAGATGAGAACGGCAAATTAGTGGCCAGAACCCTCACTCATCAAGGCAGTGGAAACATCCACTCAATGGTTGCACACAACGGCCTCACACACCTTCCACCAGACACCGATGCGAAGATTGGTGATCGTATCGAAGCACTCTGGTTCAACGACTAGGCACCCAACAATGATTCAAGAACAATCGCTTCAACGTAGGTACATGCCGAGCGACGATGGTTGGATTGTAGTGCGTGGCGCACGCACCCACAACCTCCAGAATATCGATGTAGAAATCCCAAGGGGGAAATTTGTCGTCGTCTCAGGTGTATCCGGCTCTGGAAAGTCCAGTCTCGCATTCGACACATTGTATGCAGAAGGCCAACGCCGCTATGTCGAGAGCCTCAGCTCGTATGCGAGACAATTCCTTGGTCAAATGAAAAAACCAGATTGCGACAGCATCGAAGGGCTATCTCCTGCAATTTCAATTGATCAAAAACAAGGAAGCCACAACCCCAGATCAACCGTATCTACAGTGACCGAAATAATGGATTATCTTCGGTTATTGTGGGCGAGAATCGGAAAACCACACTGCCCAGAATGTGGGGTTGAAGTTGCGAGAAGAACGGTACAAGAGATTGTAGATGACATCATGTGGTATTTCGAAGGGCACGGCATCATCGTATGGTCTCCAATCATCAGGGATCGAAAAGGGACACACGCAGATTTATTTTCATCATTATCTGAGCAGGGATATCTTGCAGGTAGAGTGAACGGGCGCGAAGCAGAATTTGACAACCCCCCTACATTAGAAAAAAATCTACGACACAACATCGATGTCCGAATCGACCGCCTCCGCCTCACCCGCTCAAATCGACAACGGCTGACTGAGTCCATAGACGCCGCCCTACAGTTGGGTGGTGGCAACCTTGCGATTGAATCATTTGAGGCACCAAAAAAGAACACCACATTATCTGAGGGAACCAAGGCACGTGAAACCAAGGTTGGAACAACCACCCCTTACTCGGAAGAATTCGCATGCCCCACACACGGAGCCTTCCTTCCAGAAATGTCCTCACGAATTTTCTCTTTCAATAACCCACTGGGCGCATGCCCAGATTGCCAGGGGCTCGGGGTCCAACGTAGATTCAGCCATGATTTATGCATCGATGAAACGGCCACCATCGACGAAGGGTGCGTCTATCCTTTCCGCAGATCAATGATGTCAGGTTGGTACAAATCACTGATGAGGCAAACCTTCGACCATTACGGGCTTGATATCCACACGCCGATTCAGGACTTAGATGAAGACGCCAGAGATATTCTATTGTGGGGGAGCGGCTCTACATCTATACAATATGAATTCGTCAGTAAAAAGGGATCTTCATACCAAATGTATCGCCCTTGGGAGGGTGTATTTGGCAGGCTCGAAAGAACATTTACCGAAACAACAAGTGAGCGCACACGAAACCGCCTTCTATCCTACATGACCGACGAACCCTGTCTTTCATGCAATGGCGCCAAATTGAATCCAGCAGTGAGGGGCGTCATTGTCGGGGGAGTAAACCTCCCGACATTCAACAGTTCAAGCACCCTCGACGCATTGGCCATTTCCCAAATCTGGATGGATGGTGAAATTGATGCACAATTCTGGGCAGAGATTGAACGAGACCCACCGATCATTGCAAACATCCGAAAACTCGATGAAAGAGAGCAATTTATTGGGCGAGAAATCATCAAAGAAATCGCAAGCCGCTTGCGCTTCCTCGCCTTAGTCGGCCTTGACTACCTCACCCTCGATCGCCGGGCAAATACCCTATCTGGTGGAGAAAGTCAACGCATTAGATTGGCCACTCAAATTGGCACACGCTTAACTGGAGTCATGTACGTTCTCGATGAACCCAGTATTGGATTACACAG
>JASLKO010000101.1 GCA_030747475.1 Candidatus Thalassarchaeaceae archaeon
TCCGATTCAGAATAATTCAGACGCCATCATACATACCGAAGCCCGAGAGGGGTGGTGTGTATACATGCAAATTGATGAGGTTGGATTCTGTATCGTTTGAGATTCGATGAATATCTGGTTCCTCAGCCGCACATACATCACCAGGAGCGTAATTTCTCACTTCGGTTGAAAATGCCAACCCATCATCATTCAATTCGTAAATGGTCTCAGTGGATGTGCCTTCGACGATGAGGAATGCACAATCCGAACCTTTGTGATCATGGATGGGTGTATCTTGACCTGCACGCCATGTGATTGCAACCATTTCGTAATGTTCTGTCTTCTTGATGATGTTTCTTTGATACCCATCATCCTCAGTGTAACCGATGTGTTGCTTTAGAGATTCTAGATTAATCGGCATGGTCTCCAACCTTGTACCCAATTCAGACAACCCTGGGCGGCTGTCAAGTGAATCTAGCCAATCAATCATGTCCGCTACACCTTTGCAACAGGCGATGAGGTCGTCACGATTTTCATCGCTCAATGTGACGACTGCGACCATGTCCCTCGGAACATGTCGGAGGACATAGAGTTGACCACGATGGATTACTGTGTCAATATTCTGTGGAAGTGATGCACGCCTGTCTCTTTTGTGGGTGAATATCGACCTCGTTCGTAGGCGACTGAAGAGACGCCTTTCTGGCAACTTTCGACGACAAATTGGTCCTCTGCTTCGACTTTGTCTAAATCTCCACCCGCACCTTTGCCAAGCATGGATTGATCCCCAACAAAGCCATGGTATACGATTCGAGTTTTATCAACCGATTCAGGAATCACAAGATTGACTGAAAGTCCCCACGGATAGAAATTCAACATCAATCCAGGATATAGCCAGAAATAGTATGCTGCGACGTTTTTTCCATAATCGATATGATTGCTTGGAAGGTCAAAAGTGGGTTCACCTTCATTGGCAATTCCAATTTGTAATACGCCACCATCGAACAACTCGGTACTGTATGAATCGTAGTCGAGAACTTCATGTAAATCTCCATGCACAAATGGTATGTGAAATCCTTCGAGATAATTGTCAACATACAATGCCCAATTTGATTCAATGCTGTATTCTCGATGACGACTCGGATCATGTGTGAATGACTCGATTTCGAGCCATCCGACTCGATCTTCAACCGCAGAAATGTATGAGGAAAAATCGGTTCCTTGGATGGTGTTGAACAGGAGACCTTTCCATTCTGAAAATGGAAAGGACGGGAGGTTGTCAGAATCTGTAGGGAAATTGTCGACTGAATCAAATTCTGGCATACTTCGAAATTGTCCATCCAAGGAAAATACCCGGCCATGATATGGACATTGCAATCGCTTTGTTTTCGAGGACTCGGTGCAAACGAGCATGCCCCGATGTGTACACACGTTTGAGATACAATGAATCTCATCTCCTTCCTTTGTAATCAACATGGGTTCGTTGAGGGGATTGTCAATCGGGGTCGCATTGGCCAATTGGTTTCGATGAGCAGCGAAATGCCACTCTTGTCCAAATGTTGACATGACTGAATCAAATGTGTTCAAATCAGTGTAATAGCGTGAGGGCAATGTTTCAGCCTTGCGAATATCAGGATCAATAATCGACAAATCATCACCTCAAACATCGAGGTCTCCTCGAACGAATTTGATGTAGCGCTGTTCCTCATTATCCTCGAATGGATGCTCGCCGATATTCATCTGGTAGGCGATGCCGGCCCATGTGCCATCAGGACTGATTACACTCTCAAAGAAATCGTGTAAGGCGTGAACATCGCTTTCGTCTTGCTCATATTGAGTCACGGTGTGCAATACTTCAGGTGAACCATCCTCATTCAATGCCGCGATTTGGAAATCGAAAGTATCGTTTTCGTGAGGTTCCCGAACGGCACCTGAATAGAGATACCACTCTTGACCTGCAACGTATTGCCCCTCAGCCGTATTGTTGAATGGAATTCCGTAAAAGCTGACCATCGTCACATTGTCTTCGCTAATGCTGACGAATGGATACATTGTGATACCATCCCAATCTGGGGGGGTGATTTCCCAAGATTCCCAAGTCACCCCTCGGTCATAAGACATCGCCATTCGAATATCCCACGGCCCGGTTGGTCCGTCGGGACAATCTGCCCAAACGACCGCAACGGTACCTTGCCCGTTGGTCTCGACCAATGGATAGCCTTCGGGAGGATTGCCATTCCGGGGTCCAACGTTGATGGGTTCATCCCAATTCAAACCGGTATCACTAGAGATGCGTACTTGCACATGACCAGTGGCACTGTCTTGGTTTTCCTGTGCAACGAAGACATATTCTCCACTTCGCTCTGGAGCGATTGTCGACCATCCACCT
>JASLKO010000102.1 GCA_030747475.1 Candidatus Thalassarchaeaceae archaeon
CTCTTCTTCGCCAGTAACCAATCCGTCCTCAATCGTATAGCGATTTTGCAATTCGACAAGGAACTCAGCGACCGTGTATGGGACCTCAAGGTCTCTTGATAGGTAGAAGCGAAGCATCATTGGGAACAGGGCGTGGATATGTCGGGGGTTCAAACGACCGTTATCATCACGAACCGGTTGTCCGAGAGGAACCGCAGCAATGGTTTCATCAATATGTCCCCATAAATCATCATCTACGCCCACATCTTCCTTCGATACTGTATCATCGGGAAGTGTTTTCCTCATGGTAATAGCAATGTCTTGCCCCGTCCCATGATCACTTGATAGAGCCTTTATGGTGCCTTTTCCTTTGTCGACAATCACTACATCATGAGTTTCGAAACCAACCTCAACAAGTCCACGTTGAATCTCATTCCAGATTTCATTATCACTATTTTGGAAAATTACAGTAAGAAACGCCCCTGGTCTCAGGACCCGATGCATTTCTCTGAAGGAATCACGCATCAAATTTCCATAGTCACCTAAGTCCTTGTCTTGTGATTTATTGATAATCGCTTCTTGTGAAATGTCCGTGAATGAATCTAGCCATGCTTCTCCAAGGAAATTCAAATCTGAATAGTTAATATTAGAGCCAAATGGTGGATCCGTTAGACCATAATCTATGCTATCATCTGGAATTTGTTCAAGATTCGTGGCACTTTGAACACCAACAACAACAGGTGAGGTGACAGTTTCATTTTCGCCAAGATTGCTGATGACCGCAGTGAGTTTCCGGTCAAATGCCTCGATTAGATTAATCTCCTCACGAACTGGCGGGACATATAGCGTCCCAGATTGGATACCAACATGCCGGTGCTCATATTCCTGAAGGTATCGATTTCTAATGGATCCCCTAGTATGGATACTCAGTGCTGCTTGTCTTAGGACATGTCTGATTTCAATACGGGATTTCTCCACTTCCTCATGAATAACTGCCAGCACAGAGAGATTCCTGAGCGTGTAGAAATGATGAACATGAGTTAATCCATGTGACTTCTTGGGTTGGTTAAGATTTTCTCCATCTGGTAATTCCACAATTGGTATTTGTGTATCCATAACCAGTTGTCTGGCAAGTTGCTGGCATTCTTGTTCTAATTCTAAATCCACCCTGTCCTGGTATCCCTTTTTCTTGCTATACCAAGTATGGCATAGTTGCTGTCGCACAGTTTCAAGAGTTGAATCTAAAAGAGGATCGGTAACTATTTCTTTCACTCTTTCCCACCCCTTCTTTCCATCTTTGGTAGTGCTCCAAGAGAATTGTTCTGAGCAGTTCGGGCAAGTACTATCAGTTCTTTCGACTTCGATAAATGTCGTTTCAGTTGAGCAACTAGGGCATTTTACTACATCTGACCACACTTGATAGCCCCATGTTTTCCTCGATATCTTCGCTCCAGTAGGAGATGCTCCATAGAGCACACCTACCCTCTCAGTCACTGCGCGCAATATTCTTTCTTTTTCAGATGTAAGAATGTCTGTTCTAGGTCTGCTGTTGTAGGCCCAAGCAAGATGGGCGGCGGCTGGACTCAAATCCGAGAGAATCACTTTTCGATGTTCACCTGCCTCTAGTCCGTGATGAGCTCCTAATCCAAGCATCCCACTACCACAAAATGGATCGATGACGAGCTGCCCCGGGGTGGTGTATGTCTCAATAAACGCTCTTGCAATTTCAGGGTTTACTTTAGTATGATAATTGAACAATCGATAAATCGACGAGTTGCGATCACCAGAGATAATGGTTTCATTGGGATCGATGATTCTGATTGTTTCATCTCTTTCAGAAATAGCAATTGTCGGTGTAACTGGATTGGCTCGCAGGAAGAAATGGGGGGGTGATTCTAGGGGCGATATCGATTCGTATTCTTTATTCCAAAACTCAATCATTGTAGCAACAGATTTGTGTTCTTGACCCAGAATATCAACAACGGGATGTGAACCTCCTATCGGATTTCCAAACAAGTCTAGTTGCATTATACTCCCCTTTACATCATGCTTATTGAAGGCTACGGTTTGCAGTAAGTGAACTTCTTTTTGATTGATTAGACTGTGAATAATTATGAGCGCTGTATCTATTTGAATTGTACTGAAACGACTCAGTGCCCCCCTTACGATTGTGATTATTGATTATGATAGATAATTCACAAATTAAAGCGAATAAGGATTAATTACCAATGGGCCCTAGTCATCACGGTAATATGAATCAAATCAGCGATTCCGTGGTTATGGGCAATGTGGTTGGTGGAGATCATACGGAGATTACATACGTAACAAATACTGTTGATTCTGGAAGAGTGCAGTGCCCAAGTTGTGGCGCAACTGGCCAAATCACATTGTACAGATGCAAGAAATGTAGGAAAAAAATGTGCGATTCATGTCGAAATGGAACATCGTGTAAAACCTGTCATCGCAAATCCGAAAACAGGAAATTGACTATTCAATTATCTTGTATTGGTGTATTTTTGGTTGGTTTCCTGATATGGTTTGTTTCTTCTGTTTAATCCATAATCTGTTGTACATAGAATGATTGAAACGGATTCACCATAACACCCTCACGCTCACAATGACTGAGTCAATGGGCTCGCAGTGGGCTGCCCGCCTCGCTACCCTCTCGATTAAGAAAAGTCAACTGTTGCTTCCAAGGTCACTTGCAACCGAGCATGACTGTCAGCAATTCCTGCACTGGCCGTAATCGTTCGAGTTGTTCCATTTCCGGTAACCGTAATGTCGGAGAGAATAATCTCCACACCCCTGGCTTCGCCATGTCGCATCAAATCGTCTGCTGCAGATTGGGCTGCCGCTTCAGCTGAAGTGGTTTCGTTATTGCCAGCATCATACAGAGCAATCGTTCGATTTTCTAGCAAGGGTTGCCAAATGGAAAGAGCCTCGGCACTCGTGTCCAATACCGCATCCTCATGGGCATCATAGGGCTCACCCAAACTTGCGGTTTTGACCGTGTTAAGAGACATCGTCAACAAGGCAAACATCAGAATCAATCCTGTCATCAACAGCATTTGTCCAGATTCATCTTTGGCCAATTGACGACGCATCAAGCACCACCTCCCGTATGCCAAACCTGGAGACTGACCGTCCACACATGGCCACCCTCATGTACCAAATGATGAATGGTGAGAGAACGGCCTTCGGGCAATGCTGTAGCGCCATGGGGTTCCAACGGCCCTGCATCTACGGCCAACCAACAATTGCCACGAATCGAGGCAGAAAGGGAATCAAGCATGGTTTGGCATGTGGTGTCATGATTGCCGGCAGCCAACATTTCAGCCAATTGAGAGGAGTAATTTGCATCATCCAAGGCTGTGGCTCCTGCCAGAGTATCATACGCATCTTCAGCGGCCAAATCTAAGATGCCATCACTGGCGGGCGAAGTTGGATCAGGAACTTTGAGTTGAAGAATAAATGTGGCCGTCATGAAGAACAACCAAAACAATGTAATCATCTCAAGGATGTGGACCTGTGCTGATTCGTCAGCGCTTTCGCGTCGCGAAAACATTCGTCAACCTCCCGTTACTGGGATGAAGCCCAGATCAGGGCTCATCCCTACCGATGCTGGTACACCAATCAAACTCGGAGCGAATGCTGCAAGGTTAAACAGAATTAGACAGATGATCATCATCATTCCAGCGTGCTTCATTCCTGTGGCCAAACGACCAGTGGCCATGATTCCAGCCATGGCTCCATTGCCCATGGCTTGGGCGTTCACACCGTAAAAGAAGACCACTAAGAAGAAGAGAGGGTCGACCGCATTGATTTGCATGTTCCCAATCGTCTCGCTTTCACCACCACTATTGCTGCTGGCAATCGCTGGAATAAAGACGTTCGATAGAACGATAATAACACCGATAAACACCATGAAAGAGACCCAAATAACAGCGATATACGAACCGATGGCACGTGCTCTTTCACCCTTCAAGAATTGAATTTCTCGACTGTCGTTGGCCGCTGTGACAAGAATATCTGAAATCTTACCACCCGCCTTGTTGGCTTCGGTCACCAGACTAACTGCACGTTGTACTAAAGGCGTACCTACACGTTCTGCGAACATTTCCAATACGTCTCCAAAAGCGATACCCCACGATAGTTGATCAGACATTTTCTTGATTTCAGGATTCAATGCACCATATTCAGAATTCGCCAGTGTCCTCACTGCAAGCGTCATGGAAAGACCACCTTTCCAATATTCTGCCAAGTCGCGCAAGAAGTCGGGGAACTTGTCCTCAACCGCTTCAATTTTCCTCATTTGTCGGTCCGAATAAATGGCTGCAGGGTAGACCATAAAGAGGAAGCCAAGGCCAAAGAAATTGACAAACATTGTCGGTCGCAGGCTGAGTGGTCCCAGACTGAGTTCAGGTCCGAGCCAAAGGGATTTGTTGTTCATATTTTCAGGAATCCCATCCCAGGAATCAACAGCGATTTTGAAATCAACCGAGTTTAGAAGCGCCGATGAATCGCCCTCTGGGGAGTTGAATATCAACCAGAACTGATATTCCCCACCTGGATCGACGTGAGGGACTGATTCTGAGCAAGCCGCATTTGCAAAACAAGTCATTGTAAGAATTGTGGAGCGATCATTTGAGCCCAAAGCATAATGATAAATCCTAATTTCAAATTCATAATCTTGGTATGCGGATGCTTGAACTGTAACCGTCATCGGTTGTTCTGGATGTGGTTTTACTTGTCCGTCATCAATAAGTTGAGTATTGCTCATTCCAGGAACATGGAATCCTTTCGCTGTACCAGGCGGACTCACACGGTCCCAAGTATCCTCCCAAACTTCCTCATTGGGGCTTTCTTCTGTCAACCAACAAGTTTGGTTGTCGTAGTATGTCGGGCCGGTCGGATCATTTGGATCAAAAGAGTCAGGGCAAGCCAAATTTAGGAACATGGGTTGACCATTGGTCGGTTTGAACACAAGGTCAGCGTTGGTAATCCAAAAACCAAGGCAACTAATCCCCAGGAGCATTCCGACCATTAGCAATGCAATGAAATTCGTTTGTGCCTTATCGTCCTTTGGAAGTTCAAGGTTTACGCGAATTTTATCCTTCTTACGTGCCATCATTTCACCTCCTGCTCACATCTTCTGTTCTTCACTCATCAACCAAACCAATCCTGAATAGGCAATGTGAATCATTGGCAGTACACCCATGACAATTCCGTAAACCATGCCTTCGCTGATTTGGCTACCCGCACCAGATACCCAGAACATGATGACAAGCATGACGATTAGGAACAGTGGCATAGCAACCGCAACCACAACATATGATTCAGCCATCAATCCTAGAGTTTCAAGGAACTCGGTCAGTCGGATTCTGTTCTCCCTCATGTAGTGCTCAGCGCGATTTAGGAAGTACAACTTGAGATTACCACCACTAGAAAGTGTACCAACCATTCCTTGGAAAAATTCAGTGGCCCATGGGGATGCAGCACGATCTACTGCATGTTTGATGGCTGTAATCAAATCCATCCCGAGCAAAGAAATATCGCGATAAATCATCGCTGAGTCATATGCGATTTCTCCATAAATTTTCTCGTTTGCAGCGAGAGATTTGAAAATCTTCATCGGAGTTGCATTCGCTGCAGCCATTGCGGCTGTGTAAGATGCGGCATATGGAAGGAATTTCTCGAGGCGCTCACCACGTGCTGCCTTTTCACGCTCAGCCGAATTGGAAAAATATCTGAAGGCCCCAAATGGCATCAAAATTCCAATGACAATCACGAGAAGAGTTTTCGCAGTGAATCCAAGTGTCTTTGTTTCATAAAATGGACAACCGCCATACTCATATCCACCACTTGACCAACCTTTATCGTAGTCAATGGCATCCTTATTCTCGAATGCCCAGATGATACATGGATCAACAGTTTCTTCGGTTTGTTGATTCTCATACATGGCAATCGCACCTGCTCCAGGCAAAAAGATGAGTGTCAATATTCCCAAACACCCAAGCGCTGCGAAAATTGTTGACATCAAAGAAGTGGCTTTGTACACCTCAGGCATGACACGAATATCCGCCTGTGCCAGTGTTTTCATGAGTTCTTTATCTTCACGAGCCTTCTTGCGATACATGCCGCCGAAGATTGAATTGGAGAGCTTTTGCCACTCCGTTAGGACCATTCCCTCAAACAGAGGTCCGGTGTCCTTCTTCTTCGCCATGTTATGCGCCTCTCAAACATCATTTATTTTCTGTCTAATCAGCGTAGTCCATCGACACGCGCAAGAACATCATTTGGCCGGACATAGTATTCTGTGATGATTTGGGCCACTTGGTCAGACTTACGAATATCGTTGAGAACCATCCAATCTAGAATGCGTTTTCGAGTTCGCAACTCCTGACGCATCTTTTCTTGGCTGAAATTGATTTTCACCATGATTTTCTCAAGAACATAAGACTTCCCAGAGAAATCGAAATCGTCTCTAGCCGGATCCCATTTGAATACTTCATTCGTAATCACTTCTTGGCTGTGAGGATCGACACCGACAATCTCGACAACTTGCTTGCTTCGGCGCACACGTCGTCCATTGATACGTGTTTGAATCTGAATTACAACCGCTTCAAGTGCAGGCAATAGAACACGTGGAATGTCAATCGGTTTGTTCTCAAGACGGTGGACTAGGCTAGGCACAGAGTCTGCGTGAACAGTGGAATACGAACAGTGACCTGTTGCCATGGCTTGGAACAGAACATAGGCCTCAGCACCACGAATTTCACCCACGATGATGTATTCAGGCCGTTCACGAAGAGCGGCCTTTAGCAACTCGAACTCACCAATTTCACCTTCACTGGACTCACCACCGAATCCCTGTCGTGTTAGACCAGGAATCCAGTTTGGTTGTGGAATGTTTACTTCACGTGTTGATTCGATACTGACAATTTTCATTTGCCAAGGAATAAACAAACACATCGCGTTCAGTGTTGTCGTCTTTCCAGAAGCTGTACCACCGACGAATAGCATCGAAATTTCATTTTGGAAAGCAATCCAAAGATAGGCGACCATCAGACTTGTCATCGTTCGGAACGCGACAATGTCACATGGGCTGAACGGATCTTCGCGGAATCGTCGAATACAGAATGTGGAACCTCGTGTTGATACCTCTCGGCCCAATTTCATGACGATTCGAGAACCATCCATCAGTGTCGCATCTAGTAGTGGTTCAGCGACAGAAATGTGTTTGCCACAACGTTGTGCCAATTTGATAACATATGATTCCAGTTCATGGTCATCAGGCCATGCGATGGTTGTTTCCACCGATTCGAACTTTCGGTGATAGGCGAAAATTGGAATGTTGGTCCCGTCCAAACTTACGTCCTCAACGTTTGCATCATTCATCAGAACGTCCATTCGACCGTAGCCAATCAAGTCACGCTTGAGATAGTAAAAAATCTTCGAACGGGATTTCTTGTTGACCTTCAATCTGTATGATTTGATAATTTGGTCCATGGCTGCTCGGAGATAGAGTTCTGGATTGGCGTCAATCTCTTCGATATCCGCTGTCAAAGCCTGAATGAAAATGTCCATGATTTCGCCACGAACCTCCTCTTCTTTCTTTGTCAATGGTGGCTCAATCACTTGGTAAATGATGTTCAATGTCCGTAAATCGCGCACGATTCTAGCGAATGCATGCGGCGGCATTACCGGGTATTTGTCGAGCTCTTCATACTGCACTTGTTGGCGACGTTGACGTTGACGTCGGCCACCTCCACCTCTCTGCGCCATTCTCGATACCTCCGGCCCTTGTTGGACGGATGCTGCTTCGCACACTATAACATTCCGCAGGGAACCTATGGTTCCCTCCATTCTAGAGACAAAATGACCTGCGCCGACATCAGTTCTCAAACGCGGCTGTACCCCATCTACGTTCAAGCATCAAAAGGAATACACCCCCCAATGCGAGCAAGCCGAATGAAATGGCCAAGATCGATTCAAAGTAAGAATCCGCTCGCGCTGTAAATTCCGTTGCAGTTTCATCTCCGATTCCTGCACCCCAATTTTCATACAAATCGATGTTGCCTTGGGTAAACGACAAAAGGAATAATGAGACCAATGGAATGACGGTTGCCACCCAAAATATAGCCATAATTTGTGTATCGAAAATCGCCTTATTGGGTCGAAGTCCCATCAATAAGCCACTCAATGCAACGATGTAAACAGAATTGGCGATCATGACGATTAATGCGGCGAGTAATGCCTCCCATTCGTTCAATAATTGTGCCATAATCACGAGAAAGAGAACTGAAATCCAAGTGGTCATCAGGAAGTAAACGATGATTTTAGCCCGCAACAATTGGGGAACACGAACTGGCAATCCATTGAGAAAATCAGGGCTGTCAACTGCATTTAGCCAAGAATAGAAATTGAATCCAAAGAAACCGAGAAATGGTGCATAAGAAAGCAAATTGATTGGAATGGGCATGTCCCCTCCAGTTGCAAAATCAGCCATCCAAGCCAATGCCAATAAGAAAAGTAGAGGCACACAATAGGAACCTAGCATTTTGAACAATGTCCCGGAACGCCACACATCGACCATTTCCTTCGCAACCAGCGTTCGCATCTGTCCATCTCCTAGGAAAAAGAGGCGTTCGCGAATGGGGATGAAAAGTTCTGCTCGAGTGGTGACTCGAACTTCAAAATCATCAGGGACCAAATACGCACCCATCGCCGCGATAATCAACCAAGCAATGGCAGCCACTGGAAGCAAATACAGATCATGCGTAAGTTGGACATGTAGGCCCGCTATCACCGATTCGAGTGGTAGAATATCTAGCGCGACAATCACGCCAGCAACCACAGCTGTAATCGGCACCAAGAAGGCACCGATACGGGACCTTGACCAAACTGCACTGGCATAAAATGACAAAGCCAATCCTTGCATCATCGTCACCAACATACAACACAATACGACAGGGAGGGATGACCACAAAAGTGGAACTGAAATTCCAGTAAAATGGCCAAATAAAATCCCAAGGCACATGCCCCCTACGACAGGTGATAAAATTAAACAGAGATAGAAGGCGACCTCTTTGCAATAGTATGCGAGATAAACCGGAGGCAATTCCAGAGGCAACAAAGCTGGACTAGCAAGAAGATAGGATTTACCACTGGCTCTTTGACTCACCATGTTGCGGCCAATGAATGCAAAAGACCCCATCCCCAAACTGAACATGAACAATGAAAGATGTAGGCCTATTTTCAATTCGTTCCAGGTGAAGGCCTTTTCTGATTGTGCATCGGCGGCCTTCATCGTGTCATAGGCCGATTCTATGCCAGCATCACCCGTCAAAAATCGCAAACCCACTGTAATAATCATGGTCACGAGGGCGAGCATGACGGGGAACATCATGATGTGACGTTTACGTGCAAAGTCAACATTTTGTCTCCACTCTTCATGAAACATCACTGTGAAATTGGAACGAAACGATGTGGAAAATTTCGGTGGCTCTCTCAAGCCATCGTGCATTCTCATTCCTCCTCAGAGACAGGATCACGTGATTCGATTTCTTCAACAGATGCACCGACCAGACGAATGAAAATATCTTCCAAATCCTCCGAAGGTTCAGAACGGAGTTCATCCAACGTACCCGCGGCTAGAACTCGACCTTGGTCAATGACTGCAACTCTTGTGCACATTCTTTCTGCAACTTCCAAAATGTGTGAACAAAGGAAAATGGTTCCACCTTGGGCAATGTGATCCATCAATAATTCACGACATTTACGCTGATATATGGGGTCAAGATTGACGAATGGTTCATCGAGGAATAACAAGCGGGGTTCGTGGATAAATGCCCCTGCAAGCATCACTTTCTGGCGTTGACCTTTCGAGAGGTCTTTGCAGAGCGTTTCACGCTTGTCTTCAATGCCAAACCATTCCAACCAATGGTCGACTTTTGCATCAATATCTTTGACGCCCCGGATACGGCAAACAAAGTCGAGATATTCAGCTGAAGTGAGATAGGATGGAGGACTTTCAGATTCTGGTACGATTCCAACATTTGCCTTGACTTTCTGTGGATTTCTAGCGACGTTGATATTGAGAACATTGGCCGTGCCTATCGAAGGTGTTAGTTGACCGGTTAGGAGTTTGATAAAGGTCGATTTCCCAGCCCCATTCGGACCAAATACACCAAAGAATTCACCGGCATTAACAGATACATTGAGCGGATGCAGTGCAACGAAATCCCCAAATCGTTTACCGAGATCTTTGGTCTCGACAAATGCATCCCCTGACATGCTCAAGCCCCAGTCCATTCGGCTGTATCTCGATTGAGGAAGGCCTGGACACCAATTTCCATGTCCGCCGTGTCAAAGAGTGCACAAAATAAATCGCGTTCTGCGAGAATTCCTGCGCTGAAGGGTTGTTCCAATGCGGCTCGAACTGCAGCCTTGGCAACTCGAATGGTGTGTGGTGATTTGCTGGCTAGATTTTCCGCTAAAGCCATCGCTTTGTCTCGCAATTCATCCGGTTCGACCAAGTGATTGACCAAACCGATTCGGTGGGCTTCTGTTCCATCGATGTTGTCACCACTCATGACCATCTCCATGGCCCGACCATATCCTAGAAGGCGACACAATCGCTGTGTACCCCCACCACCGGGAATTAATCCCAAGTTGATTTCAGGGGTTCCAAATTTTGAGCGGGGCGTGGCAACACGAAGGTCACACGAAAGTGCAATCTCAGAGCCACCGCCGAGTGCGAAACCATCGACCATTGCGATGGTCGGTTTCGATAAATTCCAAATGTGCTCCCAAACATTGTCATCGAAAATAGGTCGGATTTGAACACTTGACATTCCTTCAAATTCTGAAATATCTGCACCTGCAACAAATGAATTAGGCTTGGCCCTTTTGCCCTCAGGTGGCTCGTTTGGAGAGGCTCCTGTGAAGACGATAACCCGGACATCATCATCTGATTCTGCCCAAGCACAAGCAGCTTTGATGGCAGCATTGACTTCAGCATTGAGCGAATTCAATTTGTCCGGTCGGTTAATCGTCCAAATCGTAACCATTCCACCGGCTGGACTTGCAGTGCCAACGGGGACATTTTCGATTCGAAGCACGTCTGTATCTGGTGGTGCACCCATATGGCGCCGTAGGCGCCATGCTTCTCAACCCTATGGTTTGTGAATTTACTCGCTTATCTCATCTCGAAGAGCGTCAAGTTTGGAACTGGACGCAGGAGGGGGAAGTGGAAGTGGCAAATCACCAATGTCGGGCAAAGGTGGAAGCGGCATACCCTCCAAATCTGGAAGAGGGGGCAATTCAGGTAACGGCTCAGCACTGGCAATGAATCCTTGATCCAATGGCAATCGCACTTTTAGCAGGCGTGAATCATCGATGCGGACGTATACGGCTCCAACTGGGCTATCTGGAGATGAATCTTGTGAGATTTCGTGAATTGTATGTCCGTGGTTTTCTGTGCCCACCAAAGTGAGCAAATCTTCAGATTCATCTGCCGACTGGTAAATCTTAGCAGTCTCGGAGCGAATGTCTGCAAGTTGTTCTCTACGTCGTGCTTCGATTCTTAGACGAATCTGAGCATGGCGGTCACGGCGATCATCAATAAATGACTCAATGTCTGCTTCTTCCATTGATTCGGCATCAATTTCTGCCACAAATTCCTCTGCGACATGGACGTTTTCGTCAATTACGGATACAACAACTTCCTCATCTGCCAAACTCACGGACACCTGTTCATCGTCATCTTCGAGGTCTTCTTCTGGTTCTGGTTTTGGAGCGCCACTTCGGCTTCGAGATAATTTTGCATCGCGGCGAGCAGAGGCGTCATCCTCCGATTGAACAGGAGCAGGGAGCTCTTCTTCAGCATCTGATTTGGCTTGTTCAACCATTTCGGATCGTTTTCGAATACGTTCAACTTTGCGACCTCTGCCAGTTCCCATCAGGAAAATAATGAGTAAAAGAAGTCCAGCCCCGAAAAGCATCTGCTGTTTAGGCTCAATCCGACCTGCCATGACAAGGAATGACAAAACACCGATGATTAATGCAAACCAAAGCATTAGTCGCTTGAACGTGACCATTATCGCCGCCTCCAACCCATCCACTTCAATGCCCGTCTTAGGGATGCCGACGTCAGGCTCCGTTCTCATCAAGGAAATCGAATAGGGCGCGTAGCGCCCTGCCACGATGGCTAATTGTTGACTTTTCCATCTTTGTCATTTCAGCAAACGTGCGATTGTTATCAATCTCATCCGGTATGAATATTGGATCATAGCCGAATCCACCTTGGCCCTTGATTTCCCGGGCGATTTGACCATCGCAACGCCCAACAAAAACCTCGACTGCTTCACCGGTCCAAAGTGCTGCTACAGTCAAGAAATAGGCTGTGCGCTCATCATCTAACAATCTCAATATACCCTCACAACCAATCGATTTTAGGACATCAGATGAATACACTCCAGGGAAGTTTGGCAAGGCATCAATGAACAATCCTGAGTCCTCCACCAGAAGAGATTCATTCAATCGATTTTGAGAGGCTAGCAATTCTACACCTTGTGCTATTTTTGCAAGAGCAACAGTGGTCAAATTATCACTCTGTGGTTCAATGATTTCTGGGACCCCACCTTCGATTTCAAAAGATTTAATTTGCCAATTCAATGGGCCGAGTAGATTCTCAGCTTCTGCGATTTTTCCTTGGTTGCCCGTAAGGAAGTTGAGAGTCCCCATGTAATTCGCGAAACGAAGGTGGGGGTTGAAGTCTTCTCTCGTTTTCCAGACTCCATGGAGCCAAAGATGCTCGCACTGGTCGGCGCAGGAGGTGCCATTGGAGCTATTCTCCGTTATCTCATCGGAGAATCGATGCCAGATGGTTTTCCATGGGGCACAATGACGGTCAACTTGCTAGGTTCATTGATACTGGGAGTGATTGTTGGCATGTCTCTTTCACCAGAAATGGGATTGCTTTTCGGAACTGGGGTCATGGGTGCTTTTACCACAATGTCTGCGTATAGCGTTGATCTACTACAATTGCTTGAAAATAGCGAATATGGACCCGCTGCAACATATCTTTTGGTGACCATTCTAGGGTGTCCAATGCTCGCATTCGGTGGCATGAAAATTGCCCAAGCCTCTTAGCCGTGATAACGAACACGACCCCGGATATCATTGAAGCGCGTAACAACATCTTTTCCACCTTGCGTAAGATATCCGGATATGACTCGATCAATGGCCCCTTCAATCGATGGGTGACTGGCCTTGAGACACTCATTGAGAACTTGTAAATCCAACCCCATCGGCTCTAAATCATCCGTAATTTGAGAAAGGCCGAAATCAATGATTGAAAGGCCATCCTTTGCATCCCAGAGAATATTGTGTGTTGTCAAATCTCCATGGCTGATTCCAGTAGCATGGATTTGGCGGATGATTGAACCGAGTTCTTCCAGCATTTCCGAACCACCACCTCCGCGGAGGTGGTCAAACAAAGGCCCTCCTGACATGCGGCTTGTGACCATCCACCCTGCAGAAACATCAGTGGCCAACAATTCTGGAACTGGAGAACCAGACAAGTGAAGGCGTCGCAACAAACGAATCTCTGCAGACATTCGAGATTTGGTGAGGCGGGCATCTAAATCAGGATGGCGCCAAGTACGAGGTTCACGTTGTTTGAGTACAGCATCGCGGCCCATCCAGGTCCCGGCATGAACCACCGCTTCTGCACCTCTATGGAGCATTTCGGCCCCAATCCAAGGTCCCGCCATCGAATGTCGGAGATGAGATGAGTTCAAAGCGGTTACACTTGACGGCAGACCGAATGAGTCTGCCTCTGCCGACCGTGCCACTTCCTCGCGGGGAAGTTGATTCATCAGCATTTTCTGATGAAGAAATTGAAACTGAAGCCGTTCGACTTCAAGATGCGATTCAGCAACACCAACGATGGCCACTTGAAACATGTCGTAGTATTGCACCGATTACGTTAGAGATTAATCGACTGAAAAAAGAAAATGATGTATTCCTAATTGCACATTCCTATCAAACTCCAGACATCATTTATGGCGTTGCAGATGAAGTGGCCGATTCCTATACACTTTCAAAAGCTGCAAGAGACGCGCCACAACAAACGATTCTGTTCTCAAGTGTTCGATTCATGGCAGAAACGGCAAAAATTGTCAGTCCACACAAGACAGTTATCCATCCTTCACCAGAAGCTGGATGTAGTTTGTCCGATGGAATCACGGCACAAGATGTACGCGATTTGCGCGCACAATACCCAGGGATTCCTGTCGCGTGTTACATCAACACGACGGCTGCGGTCAAAGCCGAGTGCGATGTTAGCGTAACCAGTAGCAATTATCTGCGAATCTGTGAACGTTTGCCAGGGGATCGACTCATCTTTGTCCCTGATCGATTCATGGGGGCACACTTGCAAAAGGCACTCGCTGGAAAGAAAGAAATCATCGTATTCGATGGAGAATGTGAAGTTCATGCCGTATTCACCGGCGAAAAAGTTCGTCAATGGAAGCAAAGAATTGGAGAAAACCTCTCGATTTTGGCCCATCCTGAATGTAGTGCTGATGTTCTTGAAGAAGCAGAC
>JASLKO010000103.1 GCA_030747475.1 Candidatus Thalassarchaeaceae archaeon
CAGATCACCAACTGCATCAACGGGGAATAGGCCAAATTCATTCAGGCGCAAGCCGTTGTCAAGTGCACGTTGGCGCATCCTGACATTGTGTTCTTTGGACCCTGTGAAATAGGCGAGTGTGAATGGAAAAACATGTGGTGGAACCAAACGAACTTGAGCATCAATCGTTGTATTGGATGCCATTTCTTCGTATGCATCACCACCCAATGCTTCCAAAACACCACCGTCTAAACCGGATTCAATCACTTCTTCTGAGAAAAATTCGGTGCCCAAGATGATGCTGACCTTTGATGACCCTGCGCCCTTCACATCCGCAATGCCAGGCAGGGTCACAATTTGTTCTGTGACCGTTTCAACATCCTCAGGTCGGACTGCAGCAACAATATCGAGATCTCCAATCGTTTCCTTACGCCTGCGGGTCGAGCCTGCCAATTGAGCCCTTGAGACTCCTTCCATTGCAGCAATTCTAGTTTCAAGTGCCTCACCATATAGGAGGCCTACGTCCAATCTTCTGCGACCTGAAAATCTCTTTAGCAACTCAATACCATCGAGCACTTTTTGCTCGGACTTTGCACCCATTCGATCTAATTCTTGAAGATGTCCATTCTCTCCGGCAACCTTCAATCTTTCAATGGAATCAATGCCCAATTCATCATGGAATTGCTTGATTCGTTTGGGCCCTAATCCTGGAATTGATAGCATCTGAATTAGCCCTGGTGGGACACTGGAGTATAGGTTCCCGATGTCGCCCCATGTTCCTTTGGTCAGGGCTTCGGAGATTAATCCGGCAATGCCTTTGCCAATGCCCTTGACATCGGTGAGACGATTTTCGCTTGTAACCAACCAGAGATTTTCTTCCAATGCAGCAAGTGTTCTAGATGCATTTTGATAAGAGCGTACTCTGAATGGATTCGCGCCTTGCAATTCGAGCAAAACACCGACTTGTTCCAGGACCATGACGACATTAGACTTGGAATAAAATGGTGGTCCATTCCGCCGGGGCCTTGGCAGGCTCCAACTCGCAACACTCACCATGTATCTCAAGGACAATCGAATGTTCTTGACTCTTGGCACATGCTGAAGTGCTGCCTTGACATCGAAGATTCATGGAACCCCTAGAGGCACTCAGTCAGACACTGTGTGCATCAACTCTAATGTTGTGGGTTCTTATCGGAACACTTTCCAGAACCGATACGGGAGAAAATCGCGCTCAATGGGCCATGTTTGTATTCGCGTTATGCACAACCGTATCTCTCATGTTGCTCGATGTCTCAGGGGGTAGTCTGTGGGGTTCTACATATCTACCCAAACCACTTGCAGTACTCTGTATGGCGTTTGCATTCTTGGCACGATTGAATATCAAAGGAAGAAATGTGTCACAGGGAATGAACCCCCATCAAATCATGAAAGAAAACCGAGAAAATCAAGAATGAAAAGTCATTTTTTGGATTTGATGATGAATTTCGGACTTTCTGGGATGGTTGGCTCAATATGATGTTGATGTGTGTCCGCACGCCGTATTTGATCAAACCTGGCTTCTGTTTGGCGATCACTTTCGGTTTTCTTTTCCATATTCTGTATCCACATTTTTCGTGCACGATACTTTCGAATGCTAGCGATTAACCCGAGGCCAATGAGTAGCACAACAAGGCCTGCATTCATTCTGGAGAATTGCCATGGGGTATTGTCCGATAGCCAAGCCGACGTATCATCTAGAGCACGATTGATGAAAGAAATATCCGGATTTCCACCTACGTTACTTTGGCTTGAAAGTCCCGCCCATTCTTCACCGGTAACTTCGATTGGCAAATCGATCGTATGACTTGCTGAACCATTTGCTCTTGCATAAATGCTCAATTTTGCAGTTGCAACTCCCTCTGAAAGACCAGATACTTTGACCTGAAATTCGACGATTTGGTTAGAATTTATAGAGAGATTTTCTGCTTTAAATTGGTTGATTAAATTTGAATGTTCGCCAAGTTCAATGTATACGTCCACGCCGATTGGCCCCTCATTTCCAATGGTGCAGGTGAATATCACTGGTTCACCCAAATCAAGTGTGGCAACGGGTGGGTCACAACCTGTAGAAAAAACGGGGTCGTGTATATCTGGATTATTCGGAAAAGCGTCTGCACCATCCCATATGGTGAAATTCTCTGTTGGATTTTCGTATCCATCTCCATCGCTATCCTCTGCGGATGCGAATGGGATAAGAAATAGCAATAAGACAACAGCCAATGCTGTTTTCTTCAAAGGAATCACTCCTCTGATTTCAGTTTGTCATCAATAAACGACCGCATGTATTCAGGTAATTCACCATTCACAAATACGACATCGTTCACGACATCCAACTTCATCAAAGCATAGTAGATTTGCATAGCAGTCATCGGAGTACTACTACATCCCGTACATCCACCTTCCAAACCAATCATGATGATTCCGTCGGTGGTGTCGATGACATTGACAACTCCATCATGGGCATCAAGAACAGCCTGAACAGGGCCGACATTCTCCAGAATGAGTTGGCGATCAACCTCTCCCATACCGAGGTGGAGGGAGCGGAGGGCTTTCAACCCGTTCCCCTTTAGGAGGAATATGACGCGTGTAATTCTCCTCGATTTATTGGTTGAGCGCCCGGCCTTCGGACAAGGTGGAAACGCGGAGATCATGGCGCCCTTTGCACCCGCGGAGTGCATCCTTTTGACACCACAATTGGATACACGAGATGCGTTCCGTTCTGAATGGGAATCCAATGGAATCACCTATCGAAGAATCGACACGCCCGAATCGATTTTGGATTTGAACCCAGATGCGGTGGTTTGCTCAGGTTCGCGGGCCAATGTTAGCATGTGGGAACCATGGATGGATGATGCTGCACGAGTTCTACAACAAGCCGTATCAGCCAATATCCCTGTGCTTGGGATTTGCTTCGGACATCAACTTCTGTGCAAAACTCTTGGGGGGGAAGTGGGACGCTCCGATGATCGAATCGATTCAATTTCTACGTTATTTTCAGTAGGGAGTGATACACTACTTTCACCCATTCAGAAAGGCCTCTTTACCCATCAGGATTATGTCACTGAGTTGCCACCTGGTGCTCGCCGAATCATCTCTACAAAACATTGCGAAAATGCGGGCATGCGGATGGCAGGGAAACCGGTTTGGGGAGTTCAATTCCACCCGGAAGCCAGTCGTGCCGTCATCGATCAAGCTCATGCAGATGGCGACATGGGGGATGCTGAATTAGCCGCCTTTGAAGATGAGCACGACGGGCAAGACCTACTCTCTGCTTTCGCGAAACTCTGCATGCTTTGAAATGGCCCTTAAGGGCCATATTTTCGTCCCTTGAGATTATATGGGTGACGTAGGTCGCCCGGCCAACTAGAGGCATTACCATGGAAGGAACAGAAGTTGGCATAATTGGAATGGGGGCGGGAGTTTTTGGACTCATAATCGCCTTTTTGTTGTACAAAAAAGTAGATTCGATTGAAATCAAGAATGAAACGGTCGCGAAGATTACTGGTCGAATTCAAGACGGGGCAATGGCCTTCTTGTTCGCAGAGTACAAGATGTTGTCAATGTTCATTGCTGCGGTCGCAGTGTTGCTGCTGATCGGTGGTGAAGAGAATGGACTTGGATTCGAAACCATGGTTGCATTCATCATTGGTGCACTATGTAGCGTTGCAGCCGGATTCTCCGGCATGCGTTCAGCAACCAGTGCCAATGGCCGTACCGCACAAGCTGCAGCAGATGGTGGCCAAGCCTCTGCCCTGACCACATCTTACAATGGTGGAGCGGTAATGGGCCTAGCAGTTGGTGGATTAGGCCTCGCAGGTATTTC
>JASLKO010000104.1 GCA_030747475.1 Candidatus Thalassarchaeaceae archaeon
GTTGCAATATCATCATAATATTCACAATAATACCAATCATTGTCTCCAACATCTTCTGGTGGGTCACGGATGTCATCACAACTCCAGAAATAAGCAGTCTCATCTTCACCTGGGTCTGCAGTATCTTCCCAATTACATGACCAATTAGCGGTTTCATAACCCACCCAATAGCTAGTAAATTCTGGATCATCATCATCGTCATCTGAATCTCCCCAATCATCTTCGTCGGACCCATCTGTGCAATCTACCATCCCATCATTTTCCCATTCAGCAGAGATTTGTTCTCCATTGTCACAAATGAACACATCAAATGCATCTATTGTGAATGGCAATGCTTCGTACTCTAGTGTCATATCAAACCTAAGCAGTGGTCCCATTTCCACTGCCGTGAGCAATTCAATCCCCATTTGCATTCCATCTTCCATGTCCATGTCAAAGCCAGTCATTGCGCATCCAACACCTCCGGGCTGCATTGTTGTCGTAAAACATTGAAATGTCATTTCCATCGATTGGCCATCCTCTGTTGGAATTGAAACTGTGATTCCATCGGTTCCAAGGTTAAACCCAGTACTTTCAGGGAATCCACAGGCATGTTCACCAGGCCATTCATCACAATCCTCATCAATTCCATCTAACATTGAAAGGATGTCCATTGGATCTGGCAATACCATATCATCAGAACCATCATCCATGTCATCACTGTCATCCTCATTTGGCATGCATTCCCCTGCCCCATCGCCATCATGATCAACCAAGGTTGTTCCTTCTGGGCAAGCGGTACAGTCGGTTTCTTCTGTACCATCACATTCACTGCAGGATTCATGGCAGTCATCGTCATCCATCTGATTGAACCAAGCATCAAACTCAGCGAAGTCAAGCATAGCGTTAGCATCTGTATCTGAAAGGTTGAAACCTTCCATTGCTTCCTCTCTTTCTTCGTCAGATTCCCAACCATCGTCAGCACCGATGATAAATTCATCAACCTCATCCCAAGTCACTTGGTTGTTAGAATTCGTATCGATGTTGGTGAAGTAAAATGCAGCACCTGGTTCCTCATCAGAATCATCCTCATCATCTGAAGTTTGATCATCTAAATCGGCTTCAAAATCCTCCAGGGACATTGCAGAGTCCAAAAGGAATGACTCATCCATGTAACTTGCTTGGATTAAGGTCCCATCTCCATTTTCAGTCACAAGCCAACTCTGTGTAATGGTCATGCCCAAACTTGCAACCGTTATCTCTGTACTACTGTACGTGAAATCTGAATTGGCAGCCATTGTTGATACGATGGTGTATGCTCCCACTCCCATCTCTTCATCAACACCCGACATTGTCATCACAAAACCTTTCTGTCCATAATTAATGGTTGAGTTTTCAGATTCCATCGTTTCGACAAATTCGTTGATGGAATTGAATAGGATTTCTTCGGTGATACACGTCGTATTTGTCGTATCACTTTCATTGTAATTGAGAGCGGTTGGATCATTACACCCAGGGGCCATCGCATCAATTGCGTCTTCCACGTCTTCTTTCCATCCTTCTAGACACCCTGCAAGCAGAATGCAAGTTGTCATCATCAATACCAATGCCTTACGCATAGGCTCCGCTTCGCCCGACGGTAGATAAACTGCCTCCCGCCACGAATAACCACTTAGTCACACGATGAACACGATTCACGGCGCGTAAGGATTGAATAAGGAACACAGCACCAATTCATTGTGGAGGTTGCACCATGTCAGAGGAAAATTCGGTCCGAAGCAGTCTTTTTGGTATCGCATTGATGCTTTTTGTTGCTCTTTCACCATTGGCCTCTGCACAAATTTCGCTTTCTGCAACCGTTCTAACTGAATGGGTGGATGATGGTAGTGGCAATATCTCGCATGGATATCGGATTGTTTTGAGTGAATCTCTTTCTTTTTCTGAGCTTGATGAATTGGCTGTAACTGTATCTCACACTGATGGGGCAGGTACCTCAATTGGAGATTGGTCCATGGATTGGACTGGAGGTAACAATACCGAATTGAGTTTTTCAGTCAATTCGACACCCAATTGGAAAGACGAAGTCACGGTTGAAGTTTGGCAGAATGGTTGCTGTTCACCTTCCAACCTCATCGGTTCAAGAACCATCCAAGTCACAATCTGGAATGAACCACTTTCAGATCACGAGATTACGCGCGTGACAAATTGGCACCTTATCCAAAATTCATCTGATTTCACATCAAGTGGTTCCTGGGACCTTGATTTCACCGGCCAGGGTTGGCAGAAGAGAACCGGCGACATGCTCGAATCCAATGAACTTGGAACGGGCATGCTCAACATCCAAGAATCCACAGAAGGTGGAACTGGTACGATCACAATCTTGCTTTGGTTGGACACCGTCTGGCTGAACGAAACTGTTGACGGCATGGATTTGCAAAGTCAAGTGTTTGAGATGCGCGGCAATGGTTCAATCGGTGTCAACAGTAGTGAAGATGGGGTCACCACTGAAATTTTTGGCAACGTCGTGAACTCCTACATCATTCGAAGTTTGGATCAAGGGGTTGTCGAGGAACAATTGCGAATTGAAGCAAATGGCGGTTTACATCTCTATTCTGATGGAGGTGGGGAATCCATGGAGGCCAATGGGACCCTCGCACTGCTTCTGATTGAGACACATGATTTGGATGGCCAACGTCTGCTTTCCAATACAGAATTTGAAGGCACAGCAGACATGGAAATTACTGCTGATGATTACCACATGGATTTGGACATCAATCAAATCATCAATCGTGAGCGTTGGGAAAATGGAGAATTCCATTCATCATTGAATCGATTACAGGGTGATGGCGCTTTTGATTTCACGGATCAAGAAGAGAACAGCTCAATGACTGTGAATGCCACAGTCTACGAAATATTCTCGGAAACAGTTGATGGCAATAAAACGGGCGACCGTCTCCATGTCGATGGTACATTTTCAGGTGATGTAAATGGTGACTTTGGCATTGTTCGCGAAATAGTAGCAACCGATTTCATGCAAAACAATGCCACTGATGTTCCATTCACAACCAATGTGATTTTCACCGAGAATTGGCTTAATCTATCTGGCATCGGAAATAATCCATTTGACATGGAAGCCGTTCACAACAAGACTTGGGATTATGAAGTTCCACAAGAGCACTGGGACAATCGAACGGTTCGATTGCGATGGGATTCAATGGAAGGTGGTGAACCATCTGAAGGTGATGAGTTCCCAGAACGTAGCCCCATCCAGAACAACCGAACTGCTCCTGAAGCAAACAGCACATTGGGAGATGTAGACATCACCCGTGAAACCGGTTTGGCTCCAGCGGGTCTAATCACTGGAGATCGCGTGGATTTGTTGACTTCTGATTTGATGCAACTTAGCGTGACGGCAACAAGTACGGGCACTGTCGTACGCGACGGCCATACCATCCCAGTCACATATTGGCAGGGGTCATATGGTGGTGACGGTTTGGCGAACGGTGCCGTCATCAACGAAGGCATTCTTTCCGGACTGGTTGCAGAAGTGACCCGTAATGTGTCACTAGATTTGGATGATGGCGATTCACTAGAATTTGGTGAAACCCAATCACTCGCCCGTGTATTATCACCATCCATTATCACAGAATCCGAAAACACACCACCCAGCATTGTATCTGTCTCCATTCGAGAAGGAGCGATTACAAATGAAGGTGCAAGCATTGCACACCTAGAAGTCACAGTCGACGATGCCGATTGGAATGTTCGCAGTGTCACAGCTGATCTTTCCGCGCTTTCATTGGGTACAATTACATTGAATGATATTGGCCTTGAAGGCGACATCTCTGTTCACGATGAAACGTTTACGACTGAAATCGAATATTCGGGTGTAATTGATGGTGACGTTTCCATTCAAATTGAGATTGCAGATGATTGGGCGACAATCAGTGAATCACACGATATTTTGGTTCTAAATCGGTTGCCACAAATCACATCATTTGCCTATTCTCCAAACACCGCAAATCGTGGTGATTCGGTGTCGGTCACAGTCGATGCAACAGATGGTTCAGGCGTGACAGCGATTGGAATTGATACGACGCAATGGGGTGGAAATGTCACTTGGTTGTCTCTCTCAGATGGAGAATGGATGGGCAGTGTATTGGTTCCTGACACCATTCCAAGTGGCAACCAAGTCTTGCCGGTTCGACTCGAAGATGGGGCTGGGGGAAGCGGTTCGACCACCAAGTTCGGCACCGGTGAAGAATTGCCTAGCCTGAATATTCTAAATCAAGGTCCAGTGATTTCCGAGGTGACATTCTTCAACAATGGTGAGCAAATCGATAGTTTGAGCATCCCATTGACAGGCACGAATGAATACACATTATCCGCACGGGTGACCGATCTCGATTCGGTCACAATCGTCCAGGCAAAATTAGGTTTGATTGCTCCACCTGGCCAAAATGACAACTGGATTTCTATGCGAGATGACGGGTTGGGCCCGGATGCTGTAGCAAACGATGGCATTTGGTCCGTGACCGTAGAAGTTCGTCCAGGTTCACCGGGTGGCTTAGCCCAATTCGACATCCGTGGAATTGATCAACAGCTGGCACAAACACCACTCAATGAACGTACACATCAAATTGAATTGGGCAATTCAGACACAGGAGGTGGAGGTGGTCAAGGCGTTCTTGAAACCGCCAGCAATACTTGGCTCATCATCGGTGTCATCAGTATTCTTATTCTTGGAGCTTGTGTTGGAATCACATTGTGGATTCGTGGAGGGGGGCTCAAACAGATGATACCTTCCGAGGACCCTTGGAAATAGTCTACGTTCCTCCACCGACGCCTACAAAAGTGATTCAGGTTTCCCGGGATTCATACGAGTGTAGTGTAGTGGTTATCACCGGGCGTTGCCAACGCCTGAACCCGAGTTCAAATCTCGGCACTCGTACCAATTATTCGATTAGTCTGCGAATATTCGCTTCAATCGCATCACGAGTGTTTCGATAAACATCTATGGATTTGCCCACAGGGTCATCCAATTCCCAATCACCATCGAGTGGAATATTGGGGCAGGAAACCCCACAACCCATACTGAACACTTTGTCAAATTCAGCATGATTGAAATCATCGATTAGTGAGGGTGATTGATCTGAAATTTCGATCCCAATTTCAGCCATCACTTTCACCGCATTGGGCGCTACAATCGAACCCGGATGTGTCCCTGCACTGGCTGCCTCCAATCCCAAATGTTTGGCTAATCCTTCTGCCATTTGACTGCGGCAAGTATTGCCAACACAGACAAAAAGAACGCGCATGTCAATCCCAGGTGCTTGATATTCTTAACAATCATCTCAATAGAATCCACAGAAGAAACAGCAGGACGCCTGAAGTATGGGTGTTCACTCGGCGCTCTTGAGAGAGCGACATGAGTGGTCCAGTTTCCCATCATAACCCCGGTGAGGGTGAAGAGAAAGCTCCGTCTGAAGATGCATCAGCTGATCAAAAAGCGCAGATGGAACAAGCCTATGCACAGATGCGACGCAAACTTCGAATGACTCGACTCGCAGAGGACATTGGGCACAAAATCATGGTTCTTTCCGGCAAAGGTGGTGTCGGCAAATCCACTGTGGCGACAGGCCTCGCGCTAAGTTTGGCAAAGCAGGGCAAGAAGGTTGGAGTTCTAGACATTGATATCACCGGCCCCAATATTCCAAAGATGCTTGGCATCGAAGAAACTGAATTGCATGTAGAGGACAATCAAATTCATCCTGCTGATGGGCCGAATGGACTGAAAGTGATGTCTATGGCCTTCCTATTAGAAGATCCAGATAAACCCGTGATTTGGCGTGGCCCCATCAAATTGGGTGCCATTCAACAATTCATTGGTGATGTGGCATGGGGCAAACTAGACGCTCTCATCATCGACTTCCCCCCTGGTACCAGCGATGAACCTCTTACAGTGGCACAATCCTTGCCAAATATCGATGGAATGGTCATTGTTACAACTCCACAAGATGTTGCTCTTCTAGACAGTCGTAAATCAATCAACTTTTCCAAGACAGTCAAAATCCCGGTTCTCGGTGTCGTCGAAAACATGAGTGGCTATACATTACGAGGGTCGGCCGAACCAAACAGCACGGTATCGGTTGTCGGTCCACAAGGGTTGCCAGTTGAGGCGATTGTGAATGATGAAGGTGACTGGTCAGTCACACTCAATTTGTTTAAGCAAGGTGGGGGCGAGGAGGCAGCGACTGAATTCGAAGTTCCGTTCTTAGGTTCACTACCGTTTGATCCCGGTGTTGTTCGTGGAGGCGATGATGGTGTTCACCGCATCGTTGCAGAACCTGAAGGTGACACTGCACAAGCATTCGATGTGATTGTCGAAAACCTTCTCGCTGAACTCGCTAAGGGCGAAGATGACGCTCCTGAGATTCTCTAAGCGGGAATCCTCTTGATTAGAAGGAGTCTAGACACCCTCCGGACGGATTGACAATGGTCGGCGAAACAGGCATCTATGTCACTTGGGTGACTGGTGCAATCATCTGTTCTGTCGCATTGATGCCTTTCCTCAAACCAGCATGGGCTCGAATCACAATCAACGGATTTCAAGACATGTTTCGGCGCTATTGGATGCATGGGCTTGTTGTATTTTCACTCTATGTTTGGAAGGATATTTTTGATGGTCTTGATCGAATATTGATGGCCAACACACGAATTGAAATGACTGCATACATCTATGCGATTGAAGGCGATATGTCGCTTTGGTTCCAACAGACGTTTGAAAATGAGTTGTTGACGACAGTTTTGACACATTTCTATGTTGCAGGTTACATGATGATAATGTTCAGCGCCTTTGTGTATACGTGTTATTTCGATGACAGACACATGGCAGATAGAATCTCATTGACCATTTTGATGACCTATATTTTGGCACTCCCATTCTATCTTTTCTTCAATGTCAGGGTCACAGGTGATTTCATTCCTGAAATGCAAACACTGGGATATCAATTGACACCTGAAATCCAAACTTGGTTTACCCGTATTGACCCGTTTACCAATGGCATGCCAAGTCTGCACATTGGAATGCCATTTTCAATTTGGTATTGTTATGCACGAAATGATTTGGATGATCGTTGGAAAATATGGAGATATTGTCTGATTGTGTATATCGCCTTGACATCTTTCACAATTCTGTATTTGGGCATTCACTGGATTAGTGACATCATCGG
>JASLKO010000105.1 GCA_030747475.1 Candidatus Thalassarchaeaceae archaeon
GAGTTCCAGTTCAAACCCTGCTTCCACCATGTGACTCAACACCTGCACCGGAAAGCGACTTAAAGCAGCCTCGGCCCCGCAATTCTCGTGAGCGCAGGTTCGAGGGAGTACCATGACAGTCGATATCGAGAACCGAATGCAGCAAATTGCTAGCGTTATTACCCAATTAGATGACCAAAAAGTGCCTCGAAACATCCGCAAGGGTGCGAAAGATGCAGTTGAGAATTGGTTGCTGAATAAGAACAAACAACTCGATGTGCGAATTGCGATTACACAAGCGAAATTGGAAGAGCTCTATGAAGACCCAAACATCCCAATGGAATTTGGAACTTTGATTTTGCAAATCAACACGGCATTGGAACAAATGCTCACTGATTTGCACTCCTAATCGCCCATGGCATCCCAGTATTGGCCAAGCCAAGACCGTCGCCATTTGCAGTGAGCGCAATCATTCCAACTTCAATGGATGGTTCAAAGAGAGATAGTCCATACTCAAGTTTCTCTTTGAGTGAACCTTGCTGGATGGCCACTTTGTGGCAGAGCATTTTGATTGTGATCTCCTCTCCTATACCAGTTGCTGCGATGGCGATATTGTCGTCAACCCACAACCCTGGACCCCAAAGCGGAGTATCTCCAATGCGTCCACGGGGACGCCCTGTGCAACCTCCAGTAGACGACGCAACCGCCAACAAACCATTGGCATCTATCGCCACACAACCAACAGTGTCGTTTCCCGTGGGTGCATCGCTACCTTCGACTGTGCTTTTTGGAAACCCTTTGACATCGGCCCAGTCTCTAGCACCACTTCCCGCTAAAATGTGGATCGATTCATCAAGTAAACCTGCGGCAACATGAATTGGGTTTGGAGTATCTTCAATCGCCATAATCGCACCCAGTCGACCATCTGATGTGGCGATGGCCGCATCCAGTTGGACTGAGCCATCCGCACGTTTTCGACCACCGGTCCCGGCATTCAAGACGGGGTCATTTTCCATAATCTCGACGGCAGCCAAAACAGCATCAATTGCAGATCCACCCGCACAAAGTACAGCCCAACCGGCATCCGCTGCCAAGTCAACACCGGGTTGGTCCTTTGCAGTATGGCCCGCACCACCATGACAAACAATCATTGGATTCGACATCATTCTTCCTCCACATTTGCAGTTAATTTCAATCCGATTTGTGCGATTACAGCCAAGACCATGATGATGCCACAAATCCGAAACACTGTGTGGTATGTCCAAAAGCCAGATCCATCCACAGTTTCAGCCCAAATAAATCCAGCACTGATTGGACCGATGACCCTTGACATCGCCCCAAATCCTTCTTGTGAGCCCATCACGCGACCAAGGTCGAGGTTTTGTGCTCGAGCTTCAAACGTCAGCAGGGTATTTTGAGTCGGTTGGAATAATCCATTGCCAACTGCAATACATGTCATGGCCACCAATCCAATTGCAAAAGGTGTGGGCTGAAGATATGGGATCCATGCCAACCCAAGGCCACAAATCAGTATGCCCATTACCATCAAATTTCGGGGTCTGAAACGTTTGACCAATGGCCGAATTAAACCACCTTGCACAATCACACCAACAAGTCCCACATATGCGAAAATCAGTCCGTTTTGATAGGCATCATACCCCAAACCGCCGTTGAGAATTTCCATGCCCGTGAACAAGATGAATGTGGCATGCATCATTGTGAACGATAGCAGGAAAAGGGCGTTGACTAAAATCAATGTCCGGACGCCAGGACTCAAATCTCGAACGCCGATGAGGTTCTTGACGACACGCATGAAACCTTTGGGCGCATCATCATCGATTTTGGTTCTCGAATCAGCGGGCAAACTTTCGGGTAAATAGGTCAGGGCAAAGAGGAACGAAGTGGCGGACAATACACCTGCGAATAGACACGGTAGGAAATAGGGATGTGCAATCCACCAATCCGTGTCAAACATTCCACCAAATGTCGTCGCTGGATCGGTTAGAACCCCTCCAATGAATGGCCCAATCATGAATCCCAAGCCGAATGCAGCTCCAATCAATCCCATTCGACCTGCAACTTGACCGGGTGTACTGATATCGCCGACATAGGCCCTTGCAACAGCAATATTCCCATTGCCTGCTCCTGCCAAGAAACGGACGATTAATGCAAACCAAAGACTTCCAGCCAGTCCAAAAGAAATCAGAAAAATGGTGTTTGATATTAATCCAAAAAGGATGATCGGACGCCGACCTAGGCGATCTGAAAGTGTACCCAAAATTGGTGTAAATAGAAATTGGCCAAAGGTGTATGCTGCCAGAACAATGCCAACCCATCGATCTCTCGTGCCAATGTCAGTGAAGCCATCACCTTGAGCTAAATCTTGGATGAAATAGGTAAGAAATGGGATGACAAGAGTGAAACCAATCATGTCGATTAACACAACAAGAAACAAAATGCTCATGCTTCCACGAGCTTGTTTCTCTGTATCCATGGCCTACGGCCATGATAGACAGGGCATAAGCATGTGCTCAAGCAGAAGGACGTCCGCTTGGGTTTGGTGTCAAGCGATCGATTACGGCACCAAGGCGCTCGACCAACGAACTCTTGTTCTCGTTGGAGACCAAAGCGAATTCCATCACTTCATCAAGGGTATCGACAGGAATGACCTCGACCTTGTCCTTGTATGCATCATCAATGAGAACATCTTTCATGTTGGAGCGAGGAATAATCACTCGATTGATGCCACTCTTGGCTGCGGCTTCGATTTTCGCCGTGACGCCACCAATGGGCAACACTTCCCCACGAACGGAGAGTGAACCGGTCATCGCCAAGTTCTGATCGATTGGAATATCCTCGAACGCAGAAATGATTGCGGTTGCGATAGTGATACTTGCACTGTCGCCATCTACACCGTGTGTATCCACGAATTGAATGTGAATGTCATAATCAGATACATCCTTTCCAGTCAACTTCTTGATGACCGCACTCACATTGGTGACACTTTCCTTGGCCAAATCAGACAACCCACCTGTAGCAAAAACACTACCAGATTTCGATTGTGTAGGTGTAACTAAGGCCTCGACTGGAAGCATGATACCACTGAAGTCGGACATGCCACTATTGGCACCGAGCACTGCAAGACCGTTGACACGACCCACGCGCTCACCACTGTTGACGAGTAGAGAATAATCAAGACGATGTTCAATCATGCGATCGGCGACTTGCTGTTCTAGTGGCCGAGCAATTCTGCGTGCCCCCAAAACGTGCTTGCTCGTGGTGATTGTTGCATTTTCTTCACAGGCTAAATCTCCAGCGATTCGAACCAAACCACCCAATTCACGTAGGCGTAGGGTGAGTTTACCCCGCCGACCTGCACGGCGTTGAGATTCACGTAGAATAACCTCAACAGCGGATCGATCAAAGTGGGGAATCGGATTGCCCGTCTTCTTGTTTTGTTCATTGCGAACTTCTTGTGCAATAAATCGGATTAAACGACGGCGATTTCGAGCTGTGTCACGCATTGTGGAGTTGACATAGACCTCATACCCATATCCGCGGATTCGACTGCGCAGAGCCGGGTGCATGTGCTGAACTGCATCGAGATTTCCTGCAGCGACCAAGATGAAGTCACAAGGGACGGCCTCAGTCTTGGTCAGCGCACCAGAGGAGCGTTCAGAGCGTCCTGAAATTGGGAACGCCTTTTCTTGCATTGCTGTCAAGAGGGCTTGTTGTTCTTCCAAGCGTAGGAGATTGATTTCATCGATGAAAAGGACACCACCATGCGCCTTGTGAATCGCACCGCCTTCAACACGCTCATGCGCTGGTGTTTCCATGCCACCAGATTGGAATGGATCGTGGCGAACATCACCGAGAAGGCTACCTGCGAGTGTCCCGGTGGCGTCGATGAACGGAGGCATGTCGCCTCGCTTTCTTTTCACCAATAATTTGGGTATCCGTGATTCATCACTGGACACCAATCGATTTTTGATGAACATGTAACCGAATGCAATCAAGAACATGCCGAATAAGAGCATGAAATATTCTCCAGATGATATGGCCATCATCAACAATGCGGCACCAATCAATAGGGCGACGAACATCAATGTTCGACTTGTACGCTCTCGTTGTTCCTTGAGTTGAGCACGGCGATCTTTCACAATGCGGTCACCACGACCGGCAGGTACGGTTCGAATGCGTGGTTCATTCTCATCATCATCATTGATGTAGCACATTGTATCTTCAAGTGATTCAGAAGGCATCAATTCAGTCATTGCCTTGGCCAACATGCTCTTTCCAGTACCTGGGTCACCAATCATCAACATGTGTCGGCGTTGCTCTGCAGCTTTCCGAATGACAAGTGCCGCATCCTCTTGACCGATTACTTGGTCGACCAAAGTATCTGGAATTGGAACATCAGCGGTTGAATCAAAAGAAATCCCATCCAACCATTCATCGACCGGTTCGTCAATGATTGGATCATCAGATCCATCTGCGGTAGAACCCAAGCCGAATCCACTTTTTTCCTGTTGTGGGGGGTCTAATTCATCGATGACCTCGCCTTCTTCGGCAACCTCATCGACTTGCTCATCCACCATGATGACCTCTCCAGCAAAGTTCTGGGGCTCGGCTACGTTCTTGAATGTGTGCTCTGGCAACTTCACTCGCCCAAGGGGGCGTAGCCCCCTGGGCGTCCTTTCCAATCGCATGGTCGAATTGATATGAGATAGCACTAGTCGCGAGCACGAACACTCAGCCGCCTCAGGGTCGGCACCTTGCCTACAAGGTCGAGTTCTTCGGAACTGGGACGTGAAAAAATGACAGAATTTACCGCACTAAGGGAAGAAGACGGCCGGACGTATATCGTGCCGCTTCAAGAAGATGAATTGAAAATAAAAGGCATCGGGAGATTTTCTCCGATCAAAGTTCTTACTGATGTCAATAAAGGCGACCGGGTCACGATTGGTCAAAAGGTATTGACATGTGTCGAAGTTGGATTACCTGAGCTGCGCAAGGGCATGAAAAGGAGAGCACAAATCATCAACCCAAAAGATGCTGGTTTCCTACTTGCATGGATGGGAATTGGTGCTGGTCAAAATGTCCTCGAAGCGGGGCATGGATCAGGTGGATTAGCACTACACATCGCCAATGTACTCGGCGCAAATGGAACATTGGTTTCAGTTGAAAACCGACCAGAACATGCCGTGGTCGGCCGCGAAAATATGCTACGCGCTTCCGGTGCTTTACGAGAGTTCCCAAATTGGGTTTTAATTGAAGGTGATATTGCTGAAACCTCATTCGACGGTATTGTCGATGAATTTGATGCAATCATTTTGGATTTACCCGAACCTTGGCCCGTCATTGCAGCACTCTCAAAGAAACTCAGGTATGGAGGGAGGATTGCATGTTATTGCCCAGTTTCAAGTCAATTAGAGAAGGCTTGGGAGGCTTGTGAAGAAGCAGGCTTGAATGTGGATTGGGCTGGTGAAATGATGGAACGTGTTTGGACAAAAGCCAGTCGAGGTGGTGTGCGTCCAGGAAATACACCGATGGGGCACACGGCATTTTTGCTCATCGCTGAACGAGTTTAATCATTCATCGCGTGGAGGCATGACTCGATTCATCGCTTCACATGTTGGACACTTGAAGCGGAATGGTGGCTCCTTGTTGGTTGGCAAGCGAATGCGTGATTCACAGGCGTGGCAACGAGCGGTTTCATCCTCATCAGCACGTATTTCACCATGCTTGAGGTCATCGTCTTTGCTCTCTTCTTCGATTGCTTCATCCCATGCATCTTGTGCATTCTTCTTGGTCCTCGCCTTGGAACTAAAACGCATCCACATGATGAGTAAACCTGCAAATAACCAACCGGACAACATGGCGATGGCAAGATTTGCCGCATTGACCATCGGGCCACCACTCCAAAGTTCTGCTTCGGTCGGGGTCGGTGCCTCAAATTCAACATCGAGGTCCTTTGATTCACTGTTGACTGCAAATCCTTGACCGTCGGAAAGAGTACCACTGGCTTCGATTCGAATTTCAACCGTACCAACGGTTGGTTCTCCAATTGGCGTCAGAGTCAGCGAGTAAGTCGAAACACCTCTTGGTGCAACTGAAAAGATACTCACTGTAAGATTTTGATCGACCAAATTCCAATCTGCCGAAAGATCGTTTGCATATTCGCCAGCCAACCGAAGGAACCCATTGACTTGCTCATTTCCATCATTTCGAATGGTAACTGTGTAGGTCGCTGAACTGTTCCAAGGCAATGACCAATCGTCTCCAATCATGGACACCTCAAGCATGGGGCTTCCATCTGCATTGCGTTGTGGAAGAATTTCAACGTCAACTGAATCTGTCGAATTCACGCTTGAATCTGACAAGGATGTGGCAGTGAATGCAATCGTGTGCATTCCCGCCAACAGGCCGCTACTGGCAACACATGACACCGTGTAACTTTGAGCAACAGAGCCAGCAGCTAGAGTCACTTGTGTCGGATGGTCACAAGTAAATCCAGATGGCCCTGTGACTAGAAGTGTATCTTCAGCCTCACCCAAATTGGCTAAGAATAGGGACAAAATTGCACTTCCTTCAGCGGGAATTGATTGTATATTTGTAGTCACAGTGGACTGAACAGAAATTGAGGGGATGGTGGCAAATAGGGACAATGAGTCATTGACTGAATCATCGTTTTCACTTTCTACAGTCAGTGTCATGGTCACATCATCGGCGGCACCTGTTCTTCGCAGTGAGATGTTGACTTCACCACTTTCACCTGCTGCAAGGGTCAGTGTTTGCGGAGAGATGCCCACTTCAAAGCCAGCCGCACCAGTCAACGTAACCGCAAAGGTGTCTTGCTCATTTCCATCATTGATTACGGTCGCAACATAAACCGAATTCGCTGCATTTGATACGGGCAGAGTATCTCCAGCGACCAACAGTCGGACCTCGGCTCTCTGATCGACTTGGGCTTGGATTGTCAGCGAATCCCAAGATGTGCCATCAGTGGGGTTCATGGCAAGAACTGTGAATGAATAGGATCCCGATGCAATATCATCATCAATGGCTACATTCATGGATAGAGTTGATTGATTTCCATTGGGTTCAACTGTCGTACCATTATTCACTGAAATTGTAAATCCTGCAGGTGCACCACTCCAATCCAATGATGCCAATGCTGGACCCGTGCCATCATTTGTCAAAGTGAAATCAATAGATGTTGGACTGTTTGCACCAACATCGAATGCGCCTCCCAATGGGCCAGTCATCCAAATGGATGACCATGGAAGGACATTGATTGTTCCAGAGAAATTCAGTGTGGACGAGCCGTCTTGTGCGACAGCGCTCAAGGCAATTGAATAATTGCCAACCAATGATGTATCCGAGGCTGTGGATGTTGACCAAGTCAAATCAATGGTCTCACCGGAATGAACTGCGGCATAGGATGAATCTGTGGAGATGGTCAACTCATTCGATGCGGAGGTTAGGCGGATACTAGTGGTTTCAGTCCCAGTATTTCGAATGGTAATGATGCCTGAAACCGAACCACCGGGTGAGAGTGATAACGCTTCATTGCTTACAATCTCAAGGCCATATGAGACACCGATTGTAATCGTGTGCGTGTGTGAGTAGCTCACTTCTCCAATCTCATCCCAAGCATCGAGTGTGATATCACAAGTGTCACCTTCACTGGCTGTAGAATCAATATTGACAACCGTTGAAATTGATTCATTGTCGCTTGCTAGAAGTCTGTCACCGTCTGCTTCTGCTGAATCCAAACTTGCCGTACATGCTCCTGAAGTGGAAATTGAATAGATGGACTCTGCTTCGGAAGTCCCGGAATTGTGAACCTCGAAATCGACCATTCCGGTGGCATTGGGCAACCAATTGTTGGTGGATTCAGTTGCTGACATCGTGAGGTTGTGTGTCCCATTGACGCGGACGACAATTGTTTCTGAGATGGTGAAATTGCCCATTGCAGATCCGGCTGAAAGTATGAACCCATAATCGCCAGGCGCCTCTCCATTAGGCACACTGATTCGAAGCGTCGCATTCTGGCTCTCACCAGCACTCATGTTAGAGAATGTGGAGGTCAGCCAACGTACATCCCAACCGGTTGGAATCGAGCGCCCCATTGTGGTCCCATTGCCACCACCTTGTCCACTACTGACGGTCATGCATGTGGTCGCATTGCCAACCGCACTCAAATTGTGTGACAATGTTGCAGAAATACACCAGTCACCCACAGATACGTTCCAATTGTTGGTCCAAGTATGATTGGTGCCATTGCTGGTCCAATTGTAGACTCCAGCATCATATGGGAACAAAGACCCATTTTCCTCAAGGGTCCAATCGACAACATAGGAGTGATTTGCGGATATGTTGACGGAATCAAGTGTTGCAGTCAAATTGGTTCCAACAGCTGAAAGTGCAGCAAACAATTCTGCAGGGCCACTATTTGTTCCATTGGTTCCATTGCCAGATTGGTTGCCACCAGAATTGTTGGTGATGACTTGGAAGGCGGTGACATCGGTTTCAATATGATTCCAAGAACCGTTGGATTGGTAAGATAAGATCGAAGTAAACGTGTAATTTCCAACTTGTAAACCGGTTACATTCCACATTTCAGAGGTGGAATTTGATGTGCCGACCCATGAAA
>JASLKO010000106.1 GCA_030747475.1 Candidatus Thalassarchaeaceae archaeon
CGCCCGGTCACCTAGGCCGAAAACCCGTGCATGTCGCCAACGCGAAAGCACGGTACGGGCCAATGGTTTGTGCTCCATGAATGAAGGCTGCCGATACACTTGACTTGAATCATTCTAAAGGCAACGGGCCGTAGGCCCGGACCATGCGCACACGAGCAGTGGCCGTCGTAGCGTTGCTCATGTTGATTTCAACAGCTCCAATTCCCGCAGAACAACTCAGTAGTGTTGATTCGATAGACGACCCTCTTGTCGATTGGGAAGGTGAAGATACGCCGACATTCGTCTACGAGGGGGTATTGAGTAATCCACAAGATGTTGACAATATTACACTCGGGGATGATGTGGGTGTAGTTCATTTCATTCAATTGGTACATGCTGATGAACCGCTTAAAATTGAGGTCAGAGATGACAATCTGCTGCACGGTCAAGCCGAAGCGAATACCACGTCATTCCTCAGCAGTGGTGGAGGCGATCCAATGTGGATTTCAATCTCAAATGCAGATTTTACATCGCCAAATTCGTACCGAATTCTTGTGCATTCAAACGCTGCGGATGAGGATGTTGAATTGGCGGATCAAAACGCTGCAGGTTACGTCCATGAATCCGATTCCATCGGAGACAGGTCTTACTTCACGACTGGAGGAAATGCCGAAATTAAAATTCAGTGGTTTGGAGGCGAGATGACGGAATTTGTAGGCCACATGACTCATCTTCCGAGTGGAGATGTGACCACATTAGATTTTGAAACATTTTACGGAAATATGACAGTCCATACGCCTGCAGTAAATTCTAGACTAGAGTCGTACGAATTTTCAATCTCGGCAAAGACCAATGCTGCTGCTGCATCTTGGACATTGAATAAGACAATCTTGACTGACGGGGATGCTTTATGCCACCATGACTGTCCAGATGTCGTCGATGATGGAGTCATCAGTCAAGATGCCGTGACTATCGAAAATGCGCATTTGGAGATATTTGGAAACCTAAGTGAGACAGATGCTGTGGACGTATATTCAATTTTCATCCCCGGGGAATCTTGGGAAACACATCGATTAATCGCAACCAATGATGGTGGTGATGAAATTATACAAATCCAATCATGGAATAATTCAGGAGAATACATCTCTCCGCGAGATATTGCCGAGGGTGTCGGTACAGTCGGATTGAACATGACGCCAGGGTACCATGTGGTCAAGGTCACACGTGAAGATTCAGTAAATGGCACCAACCCATATCACCTCGACCTGCAAACCATCAATGTAAGCAATGAGGACGACAAGCCGATTGAGCCTGGCCCAATCGTGGACCGATGGAAGGAATTCATTCCATTTTACATCGGAATCGGATTACTGATGTTGGCCCCAATGGGATATGTGCTTTGGAGTGTCCGTGGTTCAAACTTGGCCAATGAAGTTCAAGCCCATGAAAGAGGGCGATTGGTACGTCTTCGCGAACGTCTCTCCAATCTCATCCAAGTGGGCGCGAGTGATTTGGAAATTGACAGCGCGTTGCAAATGTTAGAGGAAGTGCAATGGCGTGCAACCGTCGCTGAAATGGGGGAGGCTACTTTGACCCACCATACCGAATCGGTGACCCTGAAAGCATGGAAATTGGGCATGAATGATTTATTGGTTGGCATCCATATTGAACAATACTCTTGGGAATTGGCCGCATTGAGGTTTGTAGCCACAGGTGGCCCATCCTGGCATATCGCAGAAGTGGCACCGAAATCACTCCATGATGGAGATGAAATTTTCCTCGACACCTTGGATGCAGGTTCAACTCGATTCCTTCGATTACAATTGGAAGGAGAGGCAGAAGGTTTGGACCTACACCTTTCAGGACTCGTGAATGGGAAGCCACTGGCTGCAATTCCCGCCCATGCGCTATTGATGAAATGACGTCAATTTCGCCGGTCTTCAGCTTCGCGCCGGACTGCATTTTCGATGTCACCCTCAGGAAGACCAAACGATTCTCGCATCTCGTCTAAAGTGGCGCGCATTGACTTGTTGACTTTAGGAGGCACATGGAGTTTCAACAAAACGGTAACATCCCCTCTGCCACGACCTCGACGACGTGGCATCCCCCGACCTCGAACAATGATTGTTTCACTGGGTTTGGACCCCGCAGGAATTGGAATGGCCAAAGGTTTCCCATCAATATGTGGCAACTCGACTTCTGTGCCCAATAACATCTCGGGGTATCCCAAAGGTAGAGCCATGATCAAATCCGGACCATCACGCTCAAACCATGCATGAGATTCAATTTCAAGTTGAATATACAAATCACCTGGTTGACCATTCTGAATGTGCTCACCTTTGCCACGGTGACGTAATCGTAGACCATCTTCGGTGCCTTTTGGGATGGTAATTCGAAGTGTCTGTTCGCGTAAATCTGAACCTGATCCCCGACAATCAGCGCACCGGTTTTTGATGGTCTTCCCCTGACCATTACAATCCGGACAGTCCGAAACCATTTGCTGAACGAATGGGCCAACTCGAGCCTGTTGCATGATTTTCCCTTGGCCGCCACAAGTCATACAGCTGGAAATGTCTTGAGGTGACTTTGCCCCTGAACCATCACAGGTTTCACAAGTGGCAGATAGTTTAGCAGAAATTTCGATATCTTGTTCCTCAAACACTTGTTCAAGTGAAACGACGTGTCTTAGCAATACATCGTTTCCACGGCGGCCTCGAGTACTTCGGCCACCACCAAACATACCAGAAAATATCGACTCAAAACCACCACTGAATAAATCATCAAGATTGATGTTCACACCTTGGAATCCACCCGGCCCAAATGGGGAACCACCTGGCGATTCATGGCCAAACATATCGTATTGTTTGCGCTGATCTGGATTTGACAATACAGCATAGGCTTCCTGAACTTCCTTGAACAAATGTTCGGCCTCAGAATCATCTGGATTCTTGTCAGGGTGATGTTTCCTAGCGAGGCTTCTGAAGGCTTTCTTGAGATCAGAATCACTGGCATTTTTGGATACACCAAGGACTTCGTAATAATCTCGCTTATCGGCCACCCAAATCTCCCCTTGCCATCGCGTCATGCCGATTGTTATTCAACCCGACGATTTGAATTCAAATTTTATTGCCGCAATTTTCGCAATAGGCTTCCCCATCTGGATTCAGATGTCCACAACTTCCACAAGAATTTCCTGTTTGAGGCATGACATTGGATGCCTGTCCAGTTGTTGTGACCCCTTGCATCTCTTGGGAATACCAATCACCCCGAGATGTTGCTGGCGCAGGAGATGTGGCCAACCCTACATTTTCCGGAATGGCAGATTGGCTCTCTTTGAGTCGATCAAGGACCCCGCCAATCAAACCCTTCTCTGGTTCAGCCTGAGCATGTGTAACACCCACAACAGATTCAACCGGGCCCGTTTCACCAGTGACCCGGGCTGTTGAACGACGAACATGCTCGGATTCTGTGAACAAGGCGACATTGTCTTGGTCTTGATCCGTATTCTCAACCTCCCCAGTCAACCGTTCTCCGGTCAGGCCACCAATTGAACCATCCAATTTGTTCAATGCCTTTTGAGACATTAATCCTGATTCAACACCACGGGCATCAGCCTCTAACTCGGACATGGCCAAATCTGCCTTAGACCAAACACCTCGATCTTCGGCGGCGTAGTCCTTTTGTAAATTCTTGATATGTTTGCGACGATGCCATTCATGGTCACGTACTGTGCGTGCGTTTCTGAACAGAGCAATGCCAATTGACACCGCGACTATGATGTAAATGACCATGCCGATCCAATCTGTAATCAATCGCTCTGAGATGGCCGGAACCAATTGGTATATGGACACGAAAATGAAGATTGGGGTGGCGAAAAGAATCCAAGCATTGAGGGGGTTCTTTTCGGCCGCCATGCCCCAACCATTTGTGGCTCGGATTTCAAGGAACCTATTGGCCATCCCGAATTATACTCGGTCATTTGGTGGTTTTCCCTGCCGAAATATTCCTGCTAACAAGCCAACACTGAATGAGGTATGCAATATCATTAGCATATATGGGACACCGGCCACCATCGATGTATCCTTTTCCTGAAATGCTTCATCTAGCCCTACCAATAATAATGCAGAGACATAGGCCAATATAGGCCAAACAAAGTTTGGAAGAATCAACCACGATTGCCCATCGATCGCGAGTCCAGCAACCAATGAGAGGCCGATCCAAGGTAGAAATTCACCAATTCGCATCCGTGATTTCGCATCGATAACGTGCTTCATCCGCCAGAAACCATAGCGGTAACCCATTTTCCACCATTGCTTCACAGTCGTTCTTTTTGCCATACGAACAAAAGTCGCCGGACTTCTCCATAAAGGCCAACCATTCTGAATCAATCTGAGATTGATTTCACTATCCTGTGTGGTGAGGAAATGCTCATTCCAACCGCCCACATCTTCAATCGCTTCACGACGATATAGGGTGAATGGGGGGATTTTTGTTGGACCCTCTTTTGAAAATCGCGCAAATTGGCCTGAACCACCCAAACGGCAAGAAAGCGTGGATTCAATCCATTTTCCAACCTGACTCAATGGCAAATCCGATTTTCGAACAATTGCGCCTAGACCCCCTAGCTTCTTTCCAATATCTGACTCGATCGAATGCAATCTCGACATTCGAATTTCCAGATGATCTGGTGGTAGCCATGCATGGCCTATCATCTCTAGAATAAATTCCACATCGGAATCAAGGAATTCGAGTGCCATGTTTCGCGCATGGGGTACAAATTTGAATGGATTGTCAAGTAGTGTGATTCTTGGTCCTCCACTGGTTTCAGATTCCTCAATCAATCGCTCCACAATTGGAATCGTTCCGTCGGTGGAGCCACCATCAAGGACGAGGATTCGGTGGAGTTGCGAAGGATATGTTTGATCGATTAAACTTCTCAAACAGCGTTCAATATGTTCTGCTTCCTGCCACGTTGGAATCACTGTGGCAACCACAGAGGTGGGCTCCATACCACCCCACAGTCAATTGTAGGTGTCAAGGTTGCGTGCCCGAAAGCGAAAATAAGCGGCTTTGCTCAACAAGTTCTGT
>JASLKO010000107.1 GCA_030747475.1 Candidatus Thalassarchaeaceae archaeon
CACCTTTATTTCACTCGAAGAAAGGCTGTGAGCGGCCTCAAAAACATGGAGGCTGGAAGAATGACTTACACCCAAATAGCAGCACTTGATGATGTTTCCAGCATCAGAATTTGTGTTGACATATTCGACGATTTCTTCAGCGGACTGAGCCGCAGGCATGTGATTTGAAGCGATGATAGACGTGCCATCTCCACAGGCTTTTACCAAGGACTTGCGAACTTTTTCAGTCATGGAAATTTCCAAATCGACCCATGATACACCACTTTCGATCGCAGTTGTCAATATTGCTGCCCGGGCAGCTTCATCACCATGAAAGTGGCCATTATCATCCGCCGAACGACAGGTGAAAATTACTGGAATTTGAATGCCATCTTTGAGGCTTTGAATTGAAGTTTCTACATCGACATCCTCAACCGGGCGCGCTTCCATAATCGGTGGTTGCTTTTCGATGGACTCTTCACCGTCATGATTTGTAATGACAATCGGGTCTACTTCGAGACGGTTGACGTACAAGTTGTCAAAGCGAACCTCGACGAGGTCAGCACCTGCAGCCGTAGCACGGCTTGCGTCACGGATCATGTCTCCAACGCTGTGACCCCTGAGGGTTACGCAGATTTGAGGGCCTGTCATCGTCGCGGGGACCCGGACTCCCTGTTTAACCGTATTGAGTAAAGAGTCGGAAATTGTGGGCTATAATGACCCATTTTGACAAGGCTTTTTTACAGTCGAAAATGGCATTTTCAGGGCACTGTGGGCGAATCATTCAATAACCCCGACAGACCACCCACAAACAACCCTTGAGGACCCCCTATGGGGGTCCTCAGAGATTATACAAAAGAGGGAACTAAAATGAGTGAATCCGATTACAAAGCAGACAGTATCCAAGTCCTCGAAGGACTGGAGGCAGTACGAAAACGACCAGGCATGTACCTTGGCGACCCACATGACGGCTCGGCCCTTCACCATTGCATTTGGGAAGTCGTCGACAATGCTGTCGATGAACACTTGGCTGGATATTGCGATGCTGTCGAAATTGTAGTCCAAAAAGATGGATCGGTCACGATTGTTGACCACGGCCGTGGCATCCCCGTCGGGACACATTCCGAATATGGCATCAGTGCTGCTGAAGTGATTATGACCAAGCTGCACGCCGGAGGGAAATTCGACAATTCGTCGTACAAGGTCTCAGGTGGATTACATGGTGTCGGCGTATCTGCTGTCAATGCTGTATCTGAATGGCTCAAGATGACGATTCAACGCGATGGCAAAATGTATGAGCAGACCTATGTTAGAGGCGAACCGCAAGGACCCCTAGAGGAAATTGGAGAAAGTAGCGGTACTGGTACAGCGATTTCGTTCAAACCTGATCTTGGAATTTTTACAACGGTTACCGAATTTGATTACGACATCCTCAACACAAGACTCAGGGAAACCGCTTTCCTAAATGCTGGATTGAAAATTACGATTGTTGATCAGAGAGGCGACTCGCCAGAAATTGTTGAGCACCAATATGACGGAGGCATTTCAGAATTCGTGAAACAATTGAATGAGCGAAGAAATCCAATACACAATGATGTCGTCTACATCAAGGGTATGCGTGAAATTGAAGTTGGTGAGATACACATCGAATTGGCCATGCAATGGTCAGATGCCTACAATGAAGTGATTCAATGTTACACCAACATCATCCGGAACCGCGATGGGGGGACTCACCTCTCCGGTCTTAGAAGTGCCCTCACCGGGTCACTGAACCGATATGCGAAGAGCCGTAATCTCCTAAAGAATGTTGACAAACTCTCAGGCGACGATGTTCGAGAAGGGATTGCAGTTGTCATCAGTGTGAAACATCCAGATCCTTCATTCTCTAGCCAAACCAAGGATAAGTTGGTCTCCAACGAAGTCGCTGGAATTGTAGAGAGTATCGTGAACGAAAAACTTGCAGAGCATTTCGAAGAAAATCCCTCTGTAGCAAAGATGGTAATCGACAAAGCTGTTCTCGCCAGTAAAGCAAGAGAAGCCGCCCGGAAGGCCCGAGACCTCACCCGAAGGAAAGGTGTCCTCGAAGGTGGTGGGTTGCCAGGTAAATTGGCGGATTGTCAGAGCCGAAATCCCGAAGAATGTGAAATTTACATCGTCGAAGGTGATTCGGCAGGAGGGTCTGCGAAAACGGGACGCGATCGACGTACTCAGGCCATTTTGCCATTGCGTGGAAAAATCCTCAACGTCGAAAGACAACTTCGAAATCAAGCAAAGGTCTACCAAAACAATGAGATTCAAATCATGATAAAAGCACTTGGCGCAGGAGTAGGAAACCCTCCTGAATTGGCAGAAGGGGAAGAATCACTTGCCGAAGTTGATACATTCTTCAATGTGGAAAAACTTCGATATGGGAAAATTATCATCATGACTGACGCCGATGTCGATGGCGCCCACATTCGCACACTTATTTTGACATTCATGTGGCGTTTTATGCGGCCAGCAATTGAATCTGGAAACGTGTTCATCGCACAGCCACCACTGTACATGGTGACACGCGGCCGCACCTCAAAGTACGCCTATACTGATGCGGAAAGGGATGAAATCATTGATGGATTCCGTGAAGGCAATCCTGATGTGAAAATTGGCATCCAGCGCTACAAGGGTCTTGGTGAGATGAATCCCGACCAACTATGGACCACCACAATGGACCCTGCAAATCGAACCTTACTCAAGGTTACAGCTAACAATTTCAGCGATGATGGTGAAACATCCGCACTCTTTGAAACGTTGATGGGCGAGGATGTGCCTGATCGTCGTGCTTTCATTGAGAGACATGCTGCAGAAGCAAATGTGGACGTGTGAGGTGATTAGATGAGTGATGAAGAAATATCAGCAAACCCAACGGACAATCAAGTCCGACATACTGTAGACGATGAAATGAGGGTGTCGTACATCAATTATGCAATGTCAGTCATCATTGGCCGTGCATTGCCTGAAGTCAGAGATGGATTGAAACCAGTTCACCGCCGTGTCCTTTTTGGTATGCATGAAGCCGGACATACATCTGACAGATCATACTCCAAATCCGCTCGTTCAGTTGGAGAAGTCATGGGAAAATACCACCCCCATGGCGACCAATCAATCTACGACACCATGGTTCGAATGGCTCAAGATTTCAGTCTACGATACCCATTGGTCGACGGTCAAGGTAACTTCGGGAGTATCGATGGGGACCCTCCTGCTGCCATGCGATACACGGAAAGCCGGTTGGATAAATTATCCAAACATATGTTGGAAGATATCAAGAAAGGGACTGTGAACTTTCAACCGAATTTCGATGACTCGGAGCAAGAGCCGGAAGTATTGCCTGCCAGATTGCCCAATTTACTTCTCAACGGTAGCGACGGTATTGCTGTAGGCATGGCCACAAAAATCCCCCCACACAACCTTCCTGAAGTGGCGTCAGCAATCCACCTTCACGTGGATCGAATCCTCGAGGAAGGAAACGAAAATAGCGACCCTGAAAACCCCCCAGGAATTGACATTGGAGAATATATGCAACATCTCAAGGGACCTGATTTCCCAACAGGTGCGACCATTCATGGTATCGATGGTATTCGAGACATGTATGAAACTGGGCATGGAAAATTCCACGTACGCGCACAATGTGAAGTGCATGATGATGGCAATGGAAAACGAATTGTTATCACCGAAATACCTTACCAAGTCAAGAAGGCCGGCATGCTAGAAGGAATCGCAGATCTGGTCAGTAAGGAAACTGTCAAGGGAATCAGAGACATTCGAGACGAATCAAGCAAAGAAGGTATTCGAGTTGTCATTGAAGTCAAACAAAATGCAGATCCACACGCGGTATTGAATCAATTGTACAAATCAAGCCGGCTGCAAGAGTCGTACTCGGCGAACATGATGGGAATCATCAGTAGAGAACCAGTTCAATTGACACTCCCTGTCATCCTTCACGCATATGTTCGGCACCGCGAAGAAGTCATTCGTAGACGAACACAATTTGATCTTTCAAAAGCTGAAGCTCGAGCTCATGTTCTGGAAGGATTGGTCAAAGCCCAAGCACGAATCGATGATGTTGTCGCTGCAGGCAAAGGTGCCGAAAGTCGAGAACATTTTGAGAAAGTTCTGCGTGGCGAAGAAAAGTTCGGTAGCATCGCAGCTTTTGATTTCACTGAACCTCAAGCCAAAGCCATCGCTGAAAGGCGTCTTTACCAACTGTCAAAGATGGATACCAAGAAGGTTGACGATGAATTCAACGAACTCAAATTATCAATCGCAGAATACAATGCAATCCTAGGCAGTCGTACTCGTCAGTTGGAAATCCTCTTGAGTGAATTAGATGAAATGGTTGAGAAACACGGTGATGAGCGGCGCACAAATATTGATCCAATGCCATTGTCGATGGACAGGGAAGATCTTGTCGAAGAACGTGCGATTGTCATCTCACTCTCTGAAGACAATTACATTCGACACCTGCCCGTTGAAGCATTCCGCGTTCAAAACCGCGGTGGCAAGGGATTGAAAGGTGTGACCACTAAGGATGAGGATTTCCCCAAATCAATCCTGACTTGTTTTAGCAAAGACCGATTGTTGATTTTCACCGACCAAGGTCGTGTTTACGGACTTAAGGCATGGGAAACGCCACAAGGCAGCCGCCTCAGTCGTGGAAGCCACATTCGAAATCTAATCGAAAGACTTCGTGAAGATGAGAAAGTTGTAACGATTCTACCAATTTCTAAAGAGGTTCAAGAAAATCCAGATGGACATTACCTTATTTTCGCAACCCACGAAGGTGTTGTCAAGCGATCCAAACTTGAGGATTACACGCGCATCAATCGGAATGGGAAATATGCATTGAAATTCAAGACTGAATCGGACACCCTTGTCGCGGTCCGAGAAGCGACTGAAGAGGACCATGTGGTCCTTGTATCCAAGAATGGAAGGGCCTGCAGATTCAAACCAAGTGAAACGAAGGAAATGCCCGACGGATCAACTGGTTTTACTGTCAAGGTCCAAGGCCGTGTCACCGCTGGAGTTAGAGGCATGAAACTGAAAGATGGCGATACTGTTGTCGGCATGATTGCAACATCCAATGAGGACACACATGTACTCACACTTTCGAAGTTTGGCATGGCAAAGCGGAGTCGGTTAGGTGATGGTGAAATGCACGACATCCTAGAAGATGGTCAACCAGTAATTGACGAAAAAACTGGCAAGAACAAGCAATATCGCGATGGTTATCGCAAGACAAACAGAGGCGCAGGGGGCGTAGCCACCATGAAACTCGATGAGGAGCACAGCGATCAGATTGTTCGCGTCCACACCATCCCTGATCTCGGCGACCAACTGTTCCTATTGACTGGGAAAGGCATGATGATTCGAGTTCGTGCCGACCAAACCAAGGAAACTTCTGGTAAATCAACCAAGGGTACACGAGTAATGGAACTACGTGACAAACAAAAAGGAGGGTTCGTTGATGAGATTATCTTCACCGCTCGCTTGCCTGCAGAACTGATCGATGATGAAGATGAATTCGATTCCATGGACACCAACCAAGATGGTGTCATCGACCGTGAAGAATTCGAAGCCGCACAACAAGATCAGGGTGACGATGGAGAAGAGTGAGCAAACCACTCGCCTTAAATGAAAAATGCA
>JASLKO010000108.1 GCA_030747475.1 Candidatus Thalassarchaeaceae archaeon
GCTGCACAGGTTCCCAAGGGAATCCCGATGATGACGACTTCAGCGGGTACTGTACGTCCGGCAAAATTTGTCATTATGGGCAGTGGTGTCGCAGGTCTCCAGGCGATTGCAACGGCCAAGCGATTGGGCGCAATTGTTCACGCATCAGATGTGAGGAAATCGACTGCAGAACAAATTGAATCTGTCGGCGGACGCTTCATCGAAGTGGAAGGTATGGATGACTTTGAAGACGAATCTGGCTATGCAAAACCGCTTACCCCTGAGTTCATCCAAAAAGTGAATGATACCGTTTGCGAAGTTGCGGCAGATGCCGATGTCATCGTCACAACAGCTCGAATTTTTGGACGCCCCGCCCCAATCACAGTCCCCTCATCTGCGATTGCGAATTTCAAGCCCGGGTCCGTAGTCGTCGATATGAACGCAGACGTCGGTGGAAATTGCGAACTCACTTCGCCTGGTGAAGTCATTACAACTGAAAATGGCGTTACGATTGTGGGTACAACCAACCTTCCCGGTTTACTTTCTTCAACCGCTAGTATGCTATACTCAAACAATTTGACTACTTTTGTCGCATCATTGGTAAATGAAGGTGAAATTGTCATCGACCCCGAAGACGATATTTTGTTTGGTGCACCTGAGGACAGTGATTTCTACGTATCAGGGATGGGTGGTGTTTTGGTTTGTATGGATGGAGTAATCCATGAAAAGCAAACCCGTCTTTCGGAGGTGGTTGGATGAGTTTGACACTTGCAACACTTGTGGCAAGTATCACAGTCTTTGTCCTGGCTATTTTCCTCGGCTTTGAGCTGATTAGCAAGGTCCCACCGACACTTCACACGCCGTTGATGTCCGGTGCAAATGCGATTTCAGGGATTACCATTGTAGGGGCTCTGATTCTTTCGAATACCGAATTCCAAGATGGGCATCCAGGTCTAGCAGCGTGGCTTGCTTTCGCCGCATTGGTGATGGCTACGATCAACGTTGTCGGTGGGTTCATGGTGACCAATCGTATGTTGGAGATGATTGCTGGAAAGAAGAATCGTAAGGGGGGTGCATGAAATGGTCGATGCAGTCGTTTTGGATATCGGATATCTGATATCAGCTGCCCTTTTCATTATTGGAATCAAGAGACTCTCCAGTCCTAAAACAGCCCCACAAGGAAATCGATTGGGTGCATACGGCATGTTGCTAGCAGTTATTGTGACAATGGCGAAAATGTACAGTGAAGGAATCATTGGATTAGAATTGATTGTCGGTGGTTTGGCCTTGGGCACAATCATCGGTGTTTGGATGGCAACACGTGTCGAAATGACAGGGATGCCCGAATTGGTTGCTTTGTTCAATGGGTTTGGTGGCGGTGCATCAGCTCTTGTTGGTCTTTCGGAAGTGCTCAAGCGTATCAACACAAATCAGATTCCTACAGACAGTGTCGAACTCTATGCGACTTGGATTGCGATTGGCTTGTCCGGTTTGGTTGGCTGGCTGACGCTCACTGGTAGTTTGATGGCGATGGGCAAACTGAAGGGTGGTTTTTACCTTCCACTTTCCAAGAAAGATGACCGTGGTCGAAGAAAATGGATCAATTTCCCAACATGGGGCCCACCGTGGCTAAACGTCGTCAAGGGCAGTTTGTTGGTGGCATCCATCGGACTGATTTGGATGACAATTCAAGAGCCAGAAAATACAGATTATATCTATGCTCTTGCAGGTGTAGCAGGCCTTCTTGGCGTGATTTTCGTCCTTCCAATTGGAGGTGCAGATATGCCCGTTGTTGTCAGTCTACTCAACTCTATGTCTGGAATCGCAGCTGCATTTACTGGCTTCGTGATTGGCAACAATGTTCTGATTATCGCGGGTTCGATGGTCGGTGCAGCGGGCCTCATTCTAACATTCATTATGTGTAAAGCAATGAATCGAACACTCATTGCGGTTCTGTTCAAGTCCTTTGGTGGAGGTGGCAAGGAAACAGTCACGCGCACCAAGGTTGGTAGCGACCCTGAAGAAGTCGCCATGGTCTGTGACGGCATCGGAAAATGT
>JASLKO010000109.1 GCA_030747475.1 Candidatus Thalassarchaeaceae archaeon
CCTCCCGCTAGACATAGGTTCGGCACTTACGCGCTAATTTTTGCCCTTTTAGCCATAGCATTTTCTGGCCTTTCCAAGGGGGCTGTGTGGGCAACGTCAGACGGGGAAGTATCCACAACAATTCAGGATGATTTTGGGGACGATGTTGTCATCGATGTTGCGATTGAGAATGATTTGCATTTACGTGAAATGGAAATCGAGATTGAAGGGTCCGTAACCTCCATCGGCTTCTTCGGAGAATTTGAAGAAGAACTGGGATTCTCTGAGACTAAGACGTACGATCAGTTGGCACAAAATTCCAGCAGATTAGGGAGCTCTACATTCGAGGACATGGATACTGCAGGGACCGTGGCTGAATGGATGATTTGGATCGGGATTGGAGCAGCATTCATCACTGCAATTCTGAGTCTTTGTTCTCTTGCACAAATTGCTCCAAGTAGGCCTACAATTTTATCTGGTGGAATTTCAAGCGCACTGCTCTTTTTCACCCCAGTTGTATGGTTTATCTTACTTCCTTCAGATGGCACATATTCCAATATCAACGTACTTGGAAGTGCCTCACTATTCATCTCTGAAGATCCAAATTTGCCAATTGATCTTTCGCCCACCCCCTCTACTGGTGTGTTCTTGTCAATCCTCGGGGGGTTTTGCGCTGCTTCCATGATGGTGATGATTGTCCTCTACAATCGCTCTGAATTGACAAAAGAGAAGCCAAGTTGGATGATTGCGGAAGACTCCACCGTATTGCCTGAACCCATTCTATTGAATCTGATTTCAAGAGATGGCGAATCGATCAGCCTCAATTTTTCCGAGTTGAAATCCCAACCTAAAAGAATGGTTATGCCGGTCGTCCAAGTACTCATCATAATCCTCTTTTCATTTGCAGTGTCGGGCACATGGGCGAGCTATGCGGTTGATTTTGGCGATCTTGGTCTCGGTGATGGGAGTCTAGGCGTTTCATTTTCAGAAGAATGGGTCATGGTGAGCGAAGGCGGTGAGTCAGTCATGCTCTCTTATGGTGAGGACATTGACAACTCCTGGGAAGAAATGGGCGATGCCATTGGTCAGTCGTCCACCATTGGTTCAATCTCAATATGGATGCTGATTCTGAGTCTGATTTGGCGCTTTGCAGTCTCAACCGGAAGCGCACAGAAAATGCCAGCCCTTTGTCAGCACCATCGCATTATTGACACATCACTGTTGACAGGCGGCTCCCTACTTGCCTTCGTGTCTCTGCTGTTTTTCACCATGCAATCTCCATCTAAAGCTGAGTTATTCGGTGATGGCATGCCCGATGAACTCATTGACGGTGGTACTTCATTCCTCATCCTATTCCTGATGGCATTGTTTGTCCCATTTTCCATCATTGTCTTTACTATGGGTGAACACGGTGCACCAGTTCGCAGATTCCTACGTCATTACGACATTCCAATACCTATGGAAGGAGGGGACGCCACAGTTGCTTCGGGCTCAGAAAGTGGAACTGCCTCCTTGCATAATCCATTGAACAATCTATCAATTAGTGGCATTCCATGGGTGACAATTGGTGTCGTCACTCTTGTACTATTATCGCTAAGTGGAGGAGGTTATCTCGCTTACAAAATAGTTGGTAGCAGCGATGATTCAGAAGGTTTACAGACCAATATTTTGTATAACCTGAGTTATTCCACTTCCACTGGTTCTAGTTCTGATAGTGTCAATGTAGCAGATGGTCAGTTTGTTTCTTGGTCATTCAACCAAGGTTCCACACCTAATGGCTCCTCGTTATTTGCAATCTTCATCACCTTCGACTATGATGAGACGGATGCCGATCCGTTCTGCGATAGATTGGATGTTAGTCTATCCGCTCACCCCGGCATGTTCGACAGTCAGAATTCAACAGCTCTGGGTGAGGTCGATGACTGTAGTGAGATCAATTTGGAATTGTTCATCGAACGTGGATTGGAATGTTTTGACCTAGACGGTTCGACCATTTCGCTAGATTCCGAACAAGCCGATTGGATGCGCGCTTATTGCAACGAACATGATGGCGGTGTTGGGAATTGGGAGTTTTCAATCAGCATTGAGGATGTCGGCGGCCCGCTTGAGAATGGTGAAGAAGTCACGATAACCGTAGAGCATATGTTTGGAACGTTGTCACTCGTCG
>JASLKO010000110.1 GCA_030747475.1 Candidatus Thalassarchaeaceae archaeon
CAGACATATTGGACAGATGATGCAGCAGAATTGCTATCTGACCATATGGAAGATGACCAAGATTTCCTATTCGTACATGATGCAACATTGGGCATGCATTACCTATACACATTCCACACCTACATTGAGGATGTATCTGAAAGAAATATTACGGGACACTGGAGATCTCCAGAATCTGGGTGGGAAACTGAATTATTCTCAAATCAAACGATTGAGTACCGTGGAGATTTATCTTCAGTTCAATGGGTTGTATTGGCTCCAGGGGTTGAATGGACAGAAGCCCCAGAGGGTTGGTCCCACACAACTGGGGATGTAGATTTCATGAATGGTGGTGGGGAGTGGGAAGTTTGGACCAATCAGAATGTCTCCTTCGCATCTGAAACGTAAGATGCCCCCGCCCAGACCGAAGTCGGGACGGGGGCGAAAACGTTGAACGATCAAGCGTTCTTGTCAGACTGCACCTTGATGCGAACATCTTGTGCAGAGCCCTTGATGGCTTGCATTGCCTTGCGTACGCGAGTACCCGCAGCAGAGTTGCCTCGGTCGTGCTTTCCTGCATCAACCAGTGCTTCGTTCAACATGTCAATCATTCCTTGTACCATTGCCTCAACAGACATAAGGCCCGCCCTCTGAAGACCGCCTTTAATCATTCACCATAGAACATCGGCAATTGTAACTGAAAATAGTCTATTCTAGGCTGAAATCGAACTTTGATAGTCCAAGGGGGGGCAAGCCCCTATACGCGCCGAAGCCAGTAAATTCGTCCATTCAAGATGTGCGAATGAACGAACTGTCTGCCTGCATTGTCCATGCGGTACCATCTGCTGACAGGTAAACCGTCTCTCCAGCATGACCTGTGACATATTGCCCACCAGGTGTTAGATGGGTGTAATCTGGAACAGATTGTACTGCTGGTGTGGCTGGTGCGACTACGGCTGGCATTGCTGCTGGAGCTGCCATCATTGGTTTTGCGTTTGCACTTCCCCAATCAATGGCTGGGGCTTCTTCTTCACGGCCTCCTCGTAACAGCATGGTCATCAGGGCGCCTGCAACCACTAGAAGGAAGATCAAACCGATGACGCCTCCAATGACAAAGAAATTCATGCCACCTGACTTTGTGGATGTGTCGTCATCCTTTTCAGATTGCTGATCACCGTCGTCAGAGCCACCAGTATCTCCATTCTGCACATCGTCACTTGGTTCTTGGACTGCATCAAAGGCAATTGTGAGTGATTCATAATCAAACCCATTTGCCCCAACCGCTGTCACAATAATCTTGACTTCGTCAAAGTTAGCCATTCCATTTTCTGACCCAGTGTCCGCTACAAACGACTGTCCAGTCTTGAATGTGGCTGAATCGATGGGGACTGTACCTTGGGCATAGCAAATGCCACTTTGCTTGTTGCAAATTTGCCATTCTGCCTCAATGTTTGTCAATTCCAAATCACTAATTTGGAAGAGCGAAATTGTCGGGTTCTTTCCAAAGTGCATGTCCGTCATCACGACGTCGATGTCGCCATTGGTGCCATTGTTACTCCAGATTAGGGGTACACTGTCTACCACATCGATGAGCATGTTCCATTGTCCACTGTCACCATGTGAATCAGAGGCTGACAATTGAACCATGTATTGACCCGCAGTAGAGTAAGTCGCAGTTAGCATGCCCGATATTGGGTTGTACTGAACCATTCCATCATTAGAGATCACAGATGCCCAAATCTCTGCGTCGTCATCATCCACATCAGTTAGGCGATCTGAAAGATCCAATTCAAGTGTATCATCCACTTGAACCATGATATTCTCTAGCCCAGTCGCATCGAAGCGAGGTGCATCGTTCACATTCTGAACGTGGATGTGAATCGGCGTCTCACTGAACTGGCCATCCAAATCTGTTGCACGAACTGTGATTACAACACTGCCGAAAGCATCGTCATCAACTGCAGTAGCCATCAAATTGTTGCCGTACATTTCAGCATTCAGTACATCTGAAGGCTCAATGGATACAATGGCAACTGTAAGATCCATTACGCTCGACGGTTGTCCATTTGAATCTGTATCAGTCAAATATTGACCTAGACTCAATTGTACACTTCCACCCTCATCGTAGGATTCTGCTTGAATACTTGACCAACGAGGTTGACCATTTTCGATGACATTGAACAAAAGTGTCCCTGTGTTGATATCTTCGCCATCATTGATGGTAATTCCCAATCCTTGCACTTGTGAACCCAGATTGACATCATTTTGCAATCTATCGAAATTGACTTCGATTTCTCCTGCGGATGCATGCCATGCAACGAAAGATGGAGATGTACTCTCGATAATCAAATTAGAAAGTGGCGTTTCAGCATCGCAAACTAGACCTTCCAATGAGACCCGTTCATTTGTTTCAACCTTGACGGTTGGAATTCCAGGGAAGGCAGGACAACTGCCTGGAGCATTGTCGGGTTGGCTTGGATCAACGACAACTGGAAGTCCATTCATTAGGCTAAATGCCTCAGTCGCAACCTTCCAATCACCGACTTGTCCCCGAGCATCAGTGAGCCGTGCTCGAACATCATAATCGCCACTACTTGCTGTGCTAACAGGTTGAACTGAGAACACGTATCTTTCGTACTGGGTACCTGGTGCAGTCAAACCTGTTGGGGAATCAACCCATGCTGCACTCCAAGACGATGAACCGTGCGGTGCAACTTCGAACTCGGGTGTCATTGTTGCCATGGTATCCACACCATCTCTTGCGTTGCCAGTGACATCAAAGTCAAGTGAGCCGCCGCGTGGTATTGCGGTTGTTCCATCTGCAACGGGTGTATCTGTTGCAGGGATGAAGTCGTGCTCAATGTAGCTCATCTGCACATTGTTTGCACCATTTCCATCACTGGTCAATCCAGTCAACTGTGCTTTGAATCCAGTCAGACCATTTGCTGTATTTACAATACTAGATGTATCAAACGTAGTTGTGAATGTTTGCGTATTTGAGTTCCCTGCTGCATTGGATAATGTGTTCAAGGAAGTTTGGTCAAAACACTGGTTGTCATAGCAAATCTGGATGTCGCCGCCATCGGAGTATGTGTCTGCTCCAGCATTGCGAACTGTGACCGCAAGATCAAGCACATCACCAGACACGAAGCCGGGGGCTCCATCCTGATTGTCGACTGTGAAGCTCTGCATTGAGATGTCAATTGGTGGTGCCATTGTTCCATCTGCTGCAGCGTAGACATCTTCCTGGAAGCTGCTTGTGCTCCATCCACTGAATAGTGCGGCAACGACATTCATGTTGCTTGCACCCTGACCAACCAAGTTGTTTGGAACAGTCCAAGTTGTGGATGATGAACCGGAGGATAGTGAAATGGTTTCGAATCCTGTTCCACCACCAACATTGCCACTGTTACTCGCGTAGCCACCATTGTTCAGTAGCCAGGCTTCCCAGCAATTGTGACCCTTGCTGCCATCAGAGTAAGCGTGAGAGTGGCAAACCTTCTCGGTCACTGCTGCGTACAACTTAATTGATGATGCGGCTGTACCTGTGCCGATATATGATGCACTAATTGTGACATCAGATGTACCATCGCCATTGTCACTCTGTCCGACACTTAGGGAATAGTCAGCAGCCGTGGAATGCATGTTTCCACCACTTGAGATCATAGGATCCCAGCAAGTATTCGAGCCGCATCCCGTGTTTAGAGTGGCATCTCCGAAGGATGTCTTCGGTGCGCCACCTGATTCACCAAGGTGCTGAACGCCATAGATTGGAGCAATGTTTCCTGCTTCTGCATCTGCGGTGTTGCCATAAGATGCACTGTGATAGGAAATGTACACGTAATTGTCGGGCAGCGAATTCTTTGCTTGATTGTGAGCTGGGCTACCATAAGCATAGCAATAGCCACAATTGTCCGATGTAATGTACTGAGCAAACACGGTGTGCCCTGGATTTGTTGGTGCTTCTTGCTGGACAACAAGTTCCAGCAATTCTGGTTTTTCATTTTGTTTTTCATTGAAATCTAAGACACCATTCATGGATACCAAAACCATGATGGTTGCAATCATCAATGTGTTCACATAGCGCATGCTCATGACTCCTCCTATAAGGAGGAGCATATTAAGTGAATGGTGTTACAGAGCGGGCATTATTCGGCGAATTTTCGCTATTACGCAGGATTTCTCCGTTGTCTATTGTATCCATGGATGAAGGTGTTTAGCGATTGGTTCAAGACCAACCAATCGGACGAACAACTGAGGCGGCTGTTGTATGACGAGAGATGGCTTTCGGAGTGCGCTTCCTGACCCCGATGAAGGGGAAACAGAAGAATGGCGTGAATCGATCATTTCAGTTGAGGAGAATTTCGGTCCAGAACGGGCTCGGCATTTGCTTCAAGAAACAGTCACTGCAGCGAAACAAATTGGTGTTCCTGTTGGTGAATTAACACAGACGGCATATGTCAATACCATCCACCCTGCAGATCAACCAAATTATCCTGGAGATTTGAATCTTGAAAGACGTATACACGATGTGATTCGCTGGAATGCAATGATGATGGTCACACGTGGAAACAAATACTTCGAAGGGATTGGAGGACACATCTCTACCTATGCCAGCACATCCCACCTTTGGGAAGTGGGAATGCACCACTTTTTCCGTGGGAAAAATGGTGAAGGAAATGGTGACCACGTATACTGGCAGGGTCATGCGAGTCCAGGCTTGTATTCACGCGCTTGGATGGAGGGCAGAATGGATGAAGAACGGCTTGAAAATTTTAGACAAGAGGCTTTCAAAACAGGTTTGTCATCCTACCCACATCCACGATTGATGCCCGATTATTGGGAATACCCTTGTGTAAGCATGGGATTGGGTGCCATGACTGCAATTCGACAAGCCAGATTCAATCGATATTTGAACAATCGAGATTTGGTTGATACGACTCAAAGTACAACTTGGTATTTCATGGGTGATGGGGAATCTGATGAACCTGAATCATTATCGGAATTAACACTTGCATCTAGAGAAAATCTTGACAATATTGTCATGGTAATCAATTGTAATTTACAACGGTTAGATGGCCCAGTGAGGGGCAATAGCAAGATTGTTCAGGAACTCGCAGCAAGGTTCACGGGCGCCGGGTGGAATGTCATAAAATGCCTTTGGGGCTCATCTTGGGATGACTTGTTTGCCAAGGATTTGGATGGCCTACTTTCTGCACGATTGGAAAGCCTGACCGATGGTGATGAGCAACGCATTATGACTGCTGATGGTGCAACAATTCGCTCTGATTTGTTTAATTCACCTGAACTGGCATCGATGGTATCTCATCTTTCTGACGAAGAATTAGAAGCATTGACAGATAATGTTGGTGGGCATGACCCAGTCAAAATTTTTGCCGCATATTCCGCAGCGCGTGCTCACAGGGGAAGGCCAACTGTGGTCCTCGCTCGAACAATCAAAGGTTGGGGGTTGGGGCCATCATTCGCAGGAAGGAATTCCACACATGGGAAGAAGAAAGCGGATCAAGATGTACTCCGCTATATGCGCGATGAAATGGAACTCCCATTTTCTGATGAACAACTTGAAAATTTGCCCTATGTTCAACCCGGAAATTATCCTGAAGAAGTGGATTATCTCAAGCAAAAACGCCAGGCACTTGGTGGATTTCTTCCAGAACGAAGAGACAACCAAGTTGGCCTTTCAGTTCCATCCAGTGACGCATACGCTGAATTTGATGACGGAACAAAAGGAAAATTGGAAGTGAGTACGACAATGGTGTTTGTTCGCCTCATGCGGAGCTTGATGAAAGCGGAAGAATTTGGCCAGCACGTTGTTCCAATTGTCCCTGATGAAGCGCGAACATTTGGCATGGATCCGCTGTTCAGTGAATTTGGCATCTATGCCCCTGAAGGTCAACTGTACAAACCGGTGGACCACGCTGTATTGATGAAATACAAAGAAAGTAAAACTGGACAAATTCTTGAAGAGGGTATCAATGAAGCGGGCGCAATGTCGACGTTCATCGCCAGCGGAACATCATATTCGAGTCAAGAATGTCCAACCATTCCATTCTACATCTACTACTCAATGTTCGGCTTCCAAAGGGTTGCAGATTTGATTTGGTCTGCTGCTGATAGTCGAGCACGGGGCTTCTTGATTGGGGCAACTGCGGGCAGAACAACCCTGAATGGCGAAGGGTTGCAACATCAAGATGGACATTCTCATTTGATGGCGATGACCAATCCCGCCATACGCGCATGGGATCCAGCCTTCGCATACGAACTTGCGACAATCATTCGACATGGCATTGATGAAATGTGCAACAAGAACATGGATGTCATCCATTACATCACCGTATACAATGAGAACCACTCTATGCCAGCAAAACCAAAGGACGTTGATGAGGGCATTGTTCGAGGTTTATACCGAGTGAGTGGAAAGGATGGG
>JASLKO010000111.1 GCA_030747475.1 Candidatus Thalassarchaeaceae archaeon
TTGCAGATTGCACAATGTCGATGTGGAGGGACGTATGCCTTTGAGTTGGCTGATTTAGGCAAACCGGTTTTCCCGCCTTTCCGCTTCTTCTCTTCGCCTTTGGCCATTTCAGAGTTGGCGCGAATTTGATCTGCGAGTTTCTGCTTGTTCGCCATGTCTCTCAGCCTACCTCAATACGTGTGCCAGTGAAGGCTTTACCGGCCAATGCATTGGCGATAATGTCAATTTCTCTGCCATCCAACACGGCCAGTGGCAACTGATTATCGATGGCTGCTTGAACACCAACGGGGTCAATCACACCTGACCCTCCTGCTTTCCCATGCACGGGTGGCCCAACGATTTCTTGCAATTCAGCAAGCGTCATTAATTCTATAGAATGTGCGCTTGAATCTGTTTTCGGATCAGAAGTATAGACGTGACTAACATTTGTTGCGATCAGGCATCTGGCCGCTCCAGATTCAATTGCAAGTCGAATTGCGACATTGTCGGTGGTATGGCCTGGGCGCGTTCCACCCATGACGACCACCCGATGCGCCTCCATTCCTCTAGCGGCGGAAACAACGTCAGAAGGGATGCCTGCACATACATCCAATCCAGCATTTTGCAAAACTTGTGCAACAATGGCTGCATTTAGGCGTGTTGCGGCGATTCCAATTTCATCGAGAGAAGCAACATCATCAATGACGGGTTTTGCCAATTCAATGGCTTCTCTGGCTGGAGCACCACCTCCAACAACGATTCCGACAGGCACTTCACAAGACGAAAGAAGTTTAGCAAGAGAAGACAACCATGCATGCCTTTCTGCTTCTTCAGGCCGCAACAAACTGCCGCCCAATGCGAGAACGAGAGGGGGCGCCATCAGACTTGCCGCAACACTGACGCTTCATCATACCTGCCCTTCCTAGGCGGCTACGCCGCCGGAAGGATTGATGAGGGTCGGTCCATCGCCATGGTTGAGGAAGCGCAATGTCTGACGAGCTTGTGATGCAGCAGCGCCGCCTCAAAGCCAAGAATGCGCTCGATGATTTGAGTGGAATGCGAGGCATGGGAACTGAACTTGTCACACTGATTATTCCGCCTGATAAGGCCATTCATGATGTCCGACAACAGTTGTCTCAGGAAATTGGCCAGGCTTCGAATATCAAATCGAAACAGACCAGGAAACATGTTTCTGATGCCATCGAATCTGCTGCCTCGTCCATTAACAACATGAAAGAAACACCTGAAAATGGAATTGCCATCTTTACGGGGCATGTCATCATTGGAAACAACAAGACAAGAATGACCACCGTTGTTTTGGACGATCCTCCTGAACCTTTCCGTTCATTCAGATATCGTTGTGACAGTACATTTGAAATGACACAATTGGAAGACATGCTCATCGACAAAACATGCTATGGAATTTTTGTCATCGATCGCGGTGAAGCCGCCTATGGTTTGGCCAGTGGGAAGTCAGTTCATTGTCAAGAAGAAATGCAATCCAACATTATGGGTAAGCACCGACAAGGTGGTCAATCAGCACAGCGTTTCGAACGCCTTATCGAAGAGCATGCACACAAGTTTTTCAAGCGTTCAGCAGAGCATGCAAGTAATTACTGGCTAGGCCTTATTGACAATATGGAGGGGATTATAATCGGGGGCCCAGGTGGCACCAAAGATCAAGTTGTAAAGGGAGAATTTTTCCACCATGAGATTGCAAAATTGGTTCGTAAACCGACCTTTGATGTCGGCTATTCCAATGAATCTGGTTTGCGAGAATTGGTCCAGAGAGCAGGTGGTCTGATGCATGAAATTGAGTTGGATGCGGAGCGTCAACTCGTCGACCGCTTCCTTGCAGAAATCATGCAAAGACACCCCAAAGCCACCTATGGTGAAATGATGATTAGAAGCGCACTTGAACAAGGTGCGGTGGATACACTAATGCTTTCCGAGGGTTTGAGAAAAATCCGCCAAGGCTACAAATGTCGCCAATGCCAGCATGAATGGCAGATTACTTCTCAGGGTATTGTTGAGATGCCTCCGTGCCCCTCTTGTGGGGCTTCCTCAGATCAAATCCGAGATGACCCAGAAAATACAATCTCATTGATGGATGAGTTGACCGAAATGGCCGGGCATTCATCGAGTAAGGTCAAACTCATTTCGATGGATACAGAAGAAGGAGCCACATTGATGGAAGCCTTCGATGGTCTAGCCGCCCTCTTGCGCTACCCTTGGAGTTGATTGAATGCAGGCCTTGGTCGAAGCTGTCTTGCCCTCATTGGAGGTCGCCATGAAGACGGTTGGCATCAAGGGTGATTTCTGGAGAAATATGTTGGGTCGTTCTAAGGAAGCCAGTCAGGGTGACCTTGCCCTACCTTGTTTTCCATTTGCAAAACAACTGGATTGTTCCCCTGCTGATGCTGCGAAAAAAATTGCTGACGCAATCGAACTTGACATTGGAGATGCCATTGCTGTTGGGCCGTATGTGAACATTCGCGCTTCGATGGATTGGTTGGCTGGACATTTGTCCAAAGGACCCAGTTCCAAAGGTACGATTCTAATTGAGCATACTTCAGCAAATCCGAATGGACCATTCCATGTTGGTCGTGCTAGAAATGCAGTTCTTGGAGATACATTTGTCCGAATGTATCGTGCTGCTGGATATGATGTTACGGCTGAATACTACGTTGATGATATGGGCAAGCAAGTTGGAATATTGTGTTGGGCACTTGAGAACCTCGATGAAAACAAAGTGCGTGAATTGTTGGCTGAGGGTGAAATCCCGATTGAGGACTCGCCACATTCTTCCAAAGAGGACCATGCGCGTGTCCTTTGGTATCAGGCGGCAAATCTGTTGAAATCGAAAGATCCGGCAGTCGATGCTGGTGTCACTGAATTGGTTCAACTGAGCGAAGAAGCGGATGCTGACGTATTATCAAGATTTGAAGCGGCTTACCAACCCGTATTGGATGGCATGTTGGTTACCCTTGGTCGCATGGGCATTTCGTTTGATTCATTCACCAAGGAATCACGTTTCATTGTCGATGGTAGTGTCGAGGTCTTGATGGATCAATTACAATCTTCACAATTGCACGGTGTGGCCGAAAATGGAGCTCACTTCTTGGAACTGGAAAGTAAGGGTGTCAAAGGTAAATCTACACAATTTTTCTATCGCCGTGGAGATGGAAGTAGCCTATATGCGACCAGGGATTTGGCCTATCACCAATACAAATGGACTCAATCCACACGCTTACTCAACATTCTGGGTGAGGATCACAAATTACAATCCAAACAAGTTGGAATTGCCTTGGAAGAATTGAGTATTCAACCTCCTGAAGTTGTATTCTATGCATTCACCAAATTGGATGATGGAAAAATGAGCACCCGTCGCGGGAATGTTGTTTTCATGGACGACTTACTAGATGAGGCTCAATCACGTGCCTTGGAAACTGTCAAGGAAATACGGGCCGACTTATCATCAGAAAAACTACAACAAATTTCCGAAGCGGTCGGTGTGAGTGCCACCCGTTTCAACATCGCAAGAATTTCTCCTGAAAAGGGCATTACATTCCGCTGGGCTGATGCCTTGAGTCTTGAGGCAGATAGTGCACCATTCATCATGTACAGCCACGCTAGGGCATGTTCGATTCAAAGGAAAGCTGGCGACGTTGACACATCGGTTGGACTGGACACGTCCTTACTGACTGGCTCTGCTGCTGAATTGGTTCGAAGAATGGCATACATGAATGATGAATTGCAAAGTTCGATCGATTCCAATGGTCCTCACCAATTTTGTGCTTGGCTGAGCGCTTTGGCTGTTGATTACAACCGTTTTTACCGCGACAATCATGTTGTGACCGATGAAGGTGTCAATGTACAGAATTTCATTATCAGCGAAATGGCTCGAGATCATCTACGGCGTGGATGTGAGGCGGTTGGAATCATCCCCATCGAAGAAATGTAATTTGTTTCTTACTTTGTAGGGTAAGTTTTTGGTAATCCTGAGCAACGAACCTGCAATGGCACTGGAAGGAATGGGTCCCGTTCTGCCCTACTACTGGGATAAATTTACACAAATTAATTTCCAGACGGGAGATACCTTGGGATTGACTTACATCATTTGCCTCCTCTCGATTTTGACACTGATTGTCCTCTGTTTCTTGGCCGCACTAATCCTCAAAGCGCGGAGCCACGCGCCGGAAAATCGCTTCATGGCGATTCTTCT
>JASLKO010000112.1 GCA_030747475.1 Candidatus Thalassarchaeaceae archaeon
TTCCATGTCAAAATCATCTGCAATTGGCATACCTCTTGTGTGGATATTCACAATTTCTCGGCGCCCATTCTTATCGGGCACACCAATCTCTAACTCACGATCGAAACGACCGGGTCTGCGGAGTGCTTGATCGATTGCATCAGGTCGATTTGTAGCACCGATGACAACCACATTATCACGGCCCTGCATACCATCCATGAGTGTGAGTAATTGAGCGACGACACGTCGCTCAACTTCGCCAGACACATCTTCACGCTTGGGTGCAATTGAATCCAATTCATCGACGAAGATGATTGCTGGAGCATTAGAGGCAGCTTCATCGAAGATTTCGCGCAATTGTTTTTCGGATTCACCATAATACTTGGAGATGATTTCCGGGCCATTGATACTGGTAAAATGCGCATTGGTTTCATTGGCGACTGCCTTTGCAATCATGGTTTTACCCGTACCGGGCGGACCGTGTAGCAAAACACCCTTTGGCGGATCAATTCCCAAGCGTCTGAAAAGGATTGGATGCTTGAGTGGAAGTTCGATCATTTCTCGAACCTTAAGCAATTGATTGCCAAGGCCACCGATGTCCTCGTACATGATTGAGGACACCTCGCCAGGAGATTCCTCGTCAACCATCTCTTCCTTGATGACTATTTCAGTGTCAGGAAGAACGCGAACGATGCCTTTCGGTTTTGTCGAGACAATCGCGAAGGGTAGAGCTTCAGCAAAAAGTGTCATTCCAGGAATAAAAATTCGATCTCCGGCAACGACTGGGCGCTTGTTCAAGCCTCTTCGCGCAAATCCTTCGATACCTGAACCAAACTTGACCTTCTGTTGCTTGGCCATGACTGGACTCAAAATCAGTCGCTCACATTCTTTTGTTTCGACCTTTTTGATGGTCACTTTGTCGCCAAGGCTCACACCAGCGTTCTTCCGAATGATACCGTCGATTCGGATGACACCGAGATTGGCGTCTTCTGGCCGACAGCGCCAAACAATCGCCGCCGTATTTCGCTCTCCACTAATTTCGATTACATCGCCTGGTTTTAGGCCCAAATCATTGTCAAAAGGAACGCGTGCTCGCCCGTGACCCACATCACTTGGAATTGCTTTTGCTACGCGTAAGGATAGTGTCTTGTCTTCATCATCAGCCATGTCATAGCCTCCAGAGCAAAGGGTGGATTCACTTCCCCTCCTAAAACCTGTTCAATTCTTATTCTGGTTTGAGCCTAGTCTGAGAGGTTGTGTTCAAGCGCCGAGAGGCGAGCATTCATGATGGGGATGGCACTCGACGGGATATGGCGCACGTACTCTCAACTGGTCTAGAATTCCTTGAGCATAGCAACCCAAATGGTCACCCTTGTGTCAAAGGGTACAACATCATCAACGGCGAACTCAAACAAGCCAGCGATGGTTCGACGTTCAAATCGACGAATCCAGCATGGCTCGATGATTGTCTGGGTGAATTCCCACTCTCTACAGAGGCAGATGTCCATGAGGCGCTAAGTGCGGCTAGAGTGGCATTTGAGGAATGGTCTGCTACGCCCGCGCCCACGCGAGGACAAATCATTGGCAACATGGGTCGATTGTTGATGGAACACAAAGACGCAATCGTTGCCATCGAAACACGTGAAATTGGAAAGACGCTGAAAGAATCTGCAGGGTCGGTCCAAGAGGCCATTGATACCTGTCTTTTCTTCCAATCTGAGGGCCGCCGTCTGTACGGCCAGACAGTCAACAGTGAATTGCCTGACAAGGAATTGTTCACCTATCGAAGGCCACTGGGCGTTTGTGGAATCATCAATGCTTGCAATTTCCCTGCTGCCGTTCCTTTCTGGAAGATGATTCCAGCGATTATGTGTGGCAACACCTGTGTTTGGAAATCACCTCAGGACGCGCCACTTCTATCGTTCGCACTCGCGCGAATCATGCACGAGTCAGGTCTGCCAAATGGTGTCATCAATCTCGTCCACGGCAAAGGCAGTGGTGCAGGTCAACATTTGGTCAATGCTGTGGACAAAGGCATGGTCAACAAAATCTCGTTTACTGGCAGTACGGCAGTGGGCAAAATGATTGGCGAAGTCTGTGGTCGAAACTTGGTCTCAGCTAGCCTAGAATTGGGTGGAAAGAACCCATTGGTCATCATGCCAAGCGCCAATATCGATAACGCGGTAGAAGGTGCATATTGGGCTGGTTTTGGCACAGCAGGGCAACGATGTACAAGTTTAGGAAATCTCATTATCCACCAAGACATTTACGATGAATTCATGGGCAAACTCATGGCTAAAGTTGAATCGACTGCAATTGGTGATTCATTGCGACACGATGGTG
>JASLKO010000113.1 GCA_030747475.1 Candidatus Thalassarchaeaceae archaeon
GCGATGATGACACACTAATGCGCATCAGCTGGCAGCACGCAGAGGACGACCTAAACTGGGCGTTCGTTGTAATGAAGTTGACCGTTGGTGACATGTCATACGACTGCAGCACAGGCGCAGACGATGACTGTCAAATCACACAAGATGGCAGTGACGTTGCTCTATGGGAGAAGGGAGAATTCCTAACTCTAGCAGAGAACGGTGCTAACATCGCTGAAGGAACTGAAGAGATCAGCATGTACGTCACATACAAGGGTACAGCTGTCGCTGGTTCCAGTACAGTCACAGTTGCTTGAGATTAATCTCAGTAACAACGATTGAATTGTGAAACAACAAGATAACACACTTGTCCCTCAGGGGCGCTTAGGCGCCCCTGGGGGGCTTTTTTTTGTTTCAAATTCTAGCGCCGGTTTGTTTTACTTGCATCCCATCGATGCAAACTGTGGCCAAATTGTAGTATCAACATTCCTTGAACCAAGCGTAGGTTTTGGACCAAGAAAGCGACTGCTGATGCACATAACGGAATTCGAAGGCCGGTGATGCCCAAGGCTAGACTCGCCAAAACAAGTGCATCGACAAGGAGCATGATGCGATCTAGCAACATTGGTTCGGCCCATTCTGCTAAACCAAGCATCAATACTGTTCCTGCATGTGCTATACCCGCAAGAATACCGATCAACACAAACCATGGTGAAATTGTGTGCTGCAAACCATTGACGCCCAATATGGTGCCCCATCGCCCATTTCTAAACCAACGAGAACGTTGTCTCCAGAAATGACGTGAAAGACCTTGACCTCTTCGAACAGTTCTATCGTGCTGCTCTTTTGCACTGGTAATTGGTTTCTCAGAGAATTGAATCGAATCATCTGAAAGTGCTCGTAAACCTTCATTTCGAATTAACACAGCCAATTGAGAATCATCGGCATTTGCACCCGATTCAATTTGGCTGAGGGCACTTGCTCGATAAGCTGCAATTGAACCTTCGAAAATCGGAGTCGAGTCCGCATATGATTCACCTCTACGGAACCAACGATACCAATCTCGATAGTCAGCATCTGTTGATTTCCCACTTAATGTTCCACACACTGCACCAATTGCAGGGTCTTTCATCCAACGACCGATTCGTCGTAGTGCACCATCCTCTAGTGTTGCTTCAGCATCGGTCATGACAAACACTTCGTCGGTTTCAACCAATTCTTGCATTGCCCGATTCATCGCTGCTGATTTCCCCAGACGTGCTGGCATTTCAATAATCTCGAGAAGATTGTCATGCGTATCATTCCAATTTCTCGCAATGGAAACGGTATCGTCTGTTGATGCAGAATCAATGAGCATAATGCGACGTTTTGATGAGGGGTACCTTTGTGCGATTGTATCATTTAATTTCGCTTCGATGACATTGCCTTCATTCCAAGTTGGGATCACAATACAAAGGAAGGGGAGGTCCTCATCTTTGCAAGCTTTAGGGGCCGGGATTTTGTCCCGTATCCATCTTCGATTCATCAACCAATGAATCATCAATGGTAAAATCACTGCAATCGTCGCACCGACTTGGATCGAAAGGAAGATCAGGCGTTCAATCATTGGCCTCTCCAATGGGTCCTCGGATAGGACCAACCATAAGCACACCGTCGAGAACCAAGTCGCCGAGCCCTTCATTCGATAGGTGCGGCCTGTGCCGAACGAGGGGGACAAAATGCGTACGGTGCTTCACGTCGGGCCTTCCACCTCAAGAGGTGGGATGGGGGCCGTAATTCAGCTCCTGGCTGACAATCCTCCAACCCAATGGAATGCTGAAACAATGGCAAGCCATGCTGATGGAGGTGTCGTTCCAGTCCTCAAAGCATGGTGGAACGTTCGAAGGAATTTGCATACTAGATTGCAAAGAGAGAACGTCGATTTAGTGCATATCCACACCGCCTCTAATTGGTCTTGGAAACGAAAAAAAGGGCTCATAAAAATCGCTCAAAAAGCCAATGTTCCGGTGGTTCTTTCGATTCATTCAGGTAATTTCGACATGCTTTGTAAAGAAAGAGGCCCGGAGGTGAATCGCATCTGTTCAACCCTCCACACCGTTTTACTTACAGACGGATGGGAGGCGCGATTGAGAACTTGGCTAGGTGACACAAGTGTCATTCCCAACCCGGTCCCAAAGGTCACCGTAACTTCTGAAAGAGATCGGACACAATTCCTCTTGATGGGGCGTTCCAATCCAATGAAAGGTCAAGCGATTGCAATGGAGGCTGTTCGAATATTGCGAAAATCTCGATCGGATGTGACTTTGCATCTGACTGGCGTGACCCATTCAGAGCCAGGAATTGTCGGGCATGGATGGGTTGAAGGCAAAGAAAAAGAACGGTTGCTTTCCACTTGTGGCACATTGCTATCTCCTTCGAAATGGGAGGGTTTGTCAATGTCTGTCATCGAAGCCATGGCACGAGGTATGCCGATTTTAGCCTCAAAAGCCAGCGATGGTGTCTTTGAAAAATCAGGAAAAATAATCGAATCTTCTGCGATTTCTTATGCGGATGCAATGGAAGAAATGATGGATGGAAAAGCATGGAAGGATATGGCCAAAGCTGGACCAAAAGAGGCTGAAAAATACAAATTGGAACATGTTGTTTCAATGTGGGGTCAACTCTATGATGAGGTGTTGACATGAAGATTCTCTGGATCACACATCGAAGAGAATTCGAGATGTCTTCAACATCAAGACGGGGCATTTCTATGGCGCTAAAGGCCCAGGGTTGTGATGTGAAATTCATGAGTCCAGATGGTGATTACCCCGTCGAACGCTCCAATCAATTGGGCAAAGGGCATCGTAGTTTTTCACGAAGTGTTGCTGCAAAACTTTCGAGTATGGATTTACAATTATTTTCAGTTGCGATTGTGGAATGGACGGGTGTAGATGGTGCATCCACTGCGCTTGAATCCGCTGAGGTCCCTTGGGTGATTATGGATCGAAGTCCACCGGTTTCACGTGGCATTGTAGGATATTTCCAACGCAGACAATATGCCAATGCTTGGGACATCGCTCGTGAAAAAAGTGCAGGTCGAGTCGTCAAAAGTGCGCACATGGCAGACTCCCAGTCTTGGAATGGATCGTCAGCGATTGTGCCTGCGGGCGTGGATGTAGATGCATTTGAAACTGCAATGATGAATGAAAGTCCAATCGTCGTTTGCCATGGATCACTCGATCGTTCAAGAGAATTACATCGGTTGACCAAAATGGATGTTAATCTCCTGTTGTTTGGAGAGGGAAATGATTCACAACGATTGTCGAAGTTGACTGCGATAGGTGATATGGGGAATGTTGCAGAAAAATTGGCAAGTGCTGATGTTGGGGTCCTCCATTTACCCAACCGCGAAGTATGGAAACATGCATCCCCACTCAAGGTCGCAGAGTATGCGGCTGCTGGATTGCCAGTGGTCGCATCAGAGGTTGGTGGATTGGAACGCTATCGGGATGAAGATTGGATCCAACTCATTCCACTCGGAGATGATGCGGCATGCAAATCTGCATTGCATAAGATATGCGAATTATCAGTCGAGGAGCGAAAACGATTGGGCACCATGGCTAGAGTGGAGGCTGAGCGAAGCATGACTTGGGCCCAATGTACCGAATCATTGTACAGTATGCTGCTTGAGGTGACGCAGTGACACGACGAGTGCGCCTTGAACGGGATACACTCTGGCTTTCGGCTGCTGATATGGCTGCACTGTTGGTTGGAATTGCGGTTCACGTTGTCCTGACCCAGACCTTTGTTGATGGTGACTATGGACGTTGGGTTCTACTGCTAGATTTGTTCTATGTGACGGCAACCATTGTCGATTTAGGATTGCCAACTTTGATTGGT
>JASLKO010000114.1 GCA_030747475.1 Candidatus Thalassarchaeaceae archaeon
TCTATTCTACAGTCATCTGGACAAGCAACCACCTTTCACAGGTTGGTCGGAAGGTAAAGGGCCATGGATTCCTGTTCGTGAAGATCCCTGGCTTTTCGGACGTGGTAGTGTCGATGATGGCTACGGAGGTTATCTCAGCGTTCTATCGATTTTGGCTTTGCAGCAACATGGCATCCCCCATCCTAAGGCAACATATTTGATTGAAACTTGTGAAGAATCAGGCTCATTTGATTTGCCTGCCTATCTTGATGAACTCTCAGATATATTGGGGACTCCTGATCTTGTTGTAGTGATGGATTCAGGTGCAGGAGATTACGAGCGATTATGGGTAACGACCAGTCTGCGAGGTTTAGTTGGTGGCACACTGAAAGTTGGTGTTAGTCAAGAAGGGGTCCATTCAGGTTCGGCTGGAGGCATTATCCCATCTTCTTTCAGAATCGCTCGTTCAATCATCGATCGAATTGAAGACCAAGAAACGGGTCAAGTATTGTTGCCAGATCTCAGTGTCGAAATTTCTGATGAATTGCGCAGTGAAGCCCAAGGAATTGCAGATGTTTTGGGCGAAAAAGTTTGGACCGATTTGCCAGCACTTGATGGTGTACAACCTCAAACACCAGGTCTTACCGAAATCGTTCTTTCTGGAAATTGGCGCCCATCTCTATCTGTGACAGGCGTTGATGGCATGCCTTCGTTGAAAAATGCGGGCAATGTACTGCGAACACACACATCGCTCAAACTCAGTATGCGTATCCCACCGGGTGTCGATGCAGACGCAGCAGAAGCAGCCATGTCCACCGCTCTTGAAGCAGATGCGCCACATGGTGCACATGTATCATTCACAGCAGATGCAGCGGCGAATGGGTTTTCAGCACCACCGATGGAACCGAAATTCCGTGAGGCCCTCAATACGGCAAGTTTGGCAACTTTTGGAAACCCTATGCAGGTGTTCTTTGAAGGTGGAACAATCCCATTCCTCGCCATGATGCAAGAAAAGTATCCAAATGCAGATTTCCTTGTTACTGGGAGTCTCGGCCCCGGTGGAAATGCGCATGGTCCTGATGAAAAGTTGCATATTCCAGCAACAAAAGCGGTGACAACCTGTCTTGCCGCTGCAATCGCATCGCTGAACGCTTGAAGGTCAATTTTCGGGAACACGTAGTGTTCCCTTGCTTTCTACGCCCTTTGGGGAGCGGGTTATAAGACAGGGTGAGCGGTGCGATGTGCCGAGGGATACGATGTCTGACGATGATGGCAATTCCGGAACGCTCAGCCCAGAGCTGCGCATACGACAGTTGGAAGAGCGTTTGGATCAAGAGACTGAGCGCCTCAAGATGCTCTATGACGCCTATGAGCAGCAAGAGAAAGAAATCGTTGGCCTGAAGGCTGAGATTGAAGTTCTTGAGAAGGAAGTCATCGACAAAGAAATTGATCGAGAAGGTCTTGAACAACTCCTAAAAGAGAAGGACAATCGTGTCCGTGATTTGGAACTTGAAGATGCCAAGAAAGGCAAGAGAATCGAGCACTTGCAGCCTGAACTTGAAAAGATGGAAGAGAAGTATACCCGTGAAAAGGAGCGTCTTTCTCGTGTTTTCGAAATCGCCGAAGAACTCGATGGCGACTTGCGTCTTGCAGTTGCTGAAATGAAGGCTCGAGACGATTGGTATGTGTCACACATGCAAATCTTTGAGGATTTGAACAAGGCAATCAAGCAGCGCTATGACATGATTGAAAATGCAGTCGAAGCAGAGCGCAAATCATCACATATGCAGCGGGCACTCAAAGAGCGACTCGATGAAATTCTAAACGCACCTTCAGAGGATGCAGCAGACATGGTCAAGGACATTGCAGATGATCTCGAAGATGATGGTGTTCTGAACCGTTCCAATGAAGAAGAGGAGTGAACAAAATGGGCGGATTCGCCCGAGGGGGTATCGCCCCGACAGTCACTTGGTTGTTGATGGGTTTGGCCATTGAGGCCATTGCAATTTTTGTTGATGACTTAGATGGTTTGGGCCATGTTGCCGGAATGATTTGCTTTATTTTCACCGCAATCATCGCCAATTTCTATCGCGACCCAGATCGTGCAATTCCCAAAGATGAGGGCATTGTAGTATCTCCAGCTGATGGACATGTCATGTTCGTCATGCGTGAAAGAGCGACAGGGCGACGTCCAGGAAAGAATGAGTCATCAATCCACGATGAATTGACAGGTGACTGGCATGAAACCCCTTGTGAAGGTCCGTTGGATTTCCCCAATGAGCAACGATGGGAAGCGGTTCCGGAAGGGGAAGAATCAGAATCAGACGCTTGGAGAATCGCCATCTTCATGTCACCTCTGGATGTTCATGTGAACAGGGCACCCATTGCAGGCACAATCACAAGAATGGAGCACAGGACTGGCAAGGGATTGCGACGTGGCCCATTCGTCCCCGCTTATCGAAAGGAATCTGCATGGAATGAACGAGTTCGTACCGTGTTTGAACGCGGTGATGGTCTGCGAGTGGAATCAACTCAGATCAGTGGTCGTCTGGCCAGAACGATTGCACCATGGTCAGGAGAAGGAGATACCATGCGTCGAGGTCAGCGTTACGGGATGATTCGATTGGGCAGTCGTGTTGATGTTCGAGTACCAGCCTCTCAATTCAAGGCAAACGTCACTGGTGCGAACGCAGAAAAGGCAGAATTTCCGAAAGGCGAATTTGTCCAAGCGGGGTCGAGTATCCTATTCACTCCGGTTTAGATCCATCTGCTTTGCGAATACACTTTGCAGGAATCCCACCCCACACTTCACCTGCGGGAACGGTGGTATGCTTGGGCAATACTGCCTTTGATGCAATCACTGCTCCATCTCCAATGACACATCCAGGGTTGATTTGGGCGTGTGTTCCAACCACACATCGTGCACCGATTTTCACCTTGGCCAAGTGAATACCACTCTTTTCAAACAGATGACCATTGAGCACGGCATCGCCACCGATGACCGTTTTTTCACCAACTTCGACCATGTATGCATCATTGATTCTAGGGGAATTAATTTGTGCGCCATTGCCTATTTTCATGCCCATCATTCGGAAATATATACTGCCCACAAATGAGGGGACCATCCATTGTAA
>JASLKO010000115.1 GCA_030747475.1 Candidatus Thalassarchaeaceae archaeon
CAGATCATGCGCGGCTTCGAATCAATTGGTGAGCCTGTGCAGTCGACAGCTGTTCAGACGGTTGCAGGCCAAGTTTCTAGATATCAGGCCAATCTAACCTTCCAACCGATGATTGAAGGCGACAAACTCGATTGTTGGGTCGATGCCACAGATATCACTGGAAATGCCATCACGGGTCTCGGTTCGACTTCGACTTGGCCACTACGAGTTCCAATCCTCGAAGTACGCCCGGACATTATTGCAACCCATGTTGTCATTGAGCCTGAAAATCTACAAATCGGCAAGGAAGCTACAGTTACAATCACATTGGAGAACCATGGAAACTTGACCACTGAGGCATTCATTGTAACTCTTGAGGCACTTGAAGATGAAGTGGGGCGCGTTCAAGCACGTTTCCTCTCAGGACAATCCTCGACCACGATTTCTGTGTTGTGGAAGCCGGATTGGGTCGGTGAAATCGATCTTATAATTCATGTCGATGCCGAGAATTCAATCCATGAAATCAATGAGAACAATACATTGACACTTTCTCTTGAAATTGACCCCACTCCCGAAGCAGGTTTCTTATCGGTGGGTTTTGTTGGCGGCATCGCTCTAATACTGTTGTTTGGAGCAGGGATGTTCGCACTCGCAGTGATGTTCCTCCGCGGGAGTCGCTATGAAGAAGATGACTGGGAGGATGAGGGTGAATTCGATGAAAGAGGGGGCCACATCATCGAAGAATTCGTCGAAGATATCATCGAAACCGATCTTTGAACCTCTCCGTATATTATTGAAAATTTGGAAGGGGCTGCCGTGGGTCCTCTTGCATGGAATTGAAGAACTGGGTGACTCCCCGTTGCTAATGGTGGCCCGATGAGTGAGGAAGTCGAAGAGGGCATGTTCACTGCTGTCGGCGACCCTGAAAATCCAGACCTTGCGGAGTCCAAAGTTGAGGATGAGCCTCAAACGACAGTCGTCGAAGAATGGAAACCTTCGCTTCGTTACCGCATCCAACAGAAGACGGGCTGTGATGTTGGCGTCTTCGCTGAGAAGGAGACTTGGAACGCCTTCTTCATCTCAGTATTGATGTTCGCAACAATCGCTTGGGCTGGCCTTTCAGTGTTCGGATTTTCGACATCTTTGCTCAATGAAGGGGGTGAACCTGAACAGGTTCCCGAAATTGTATTTGAAACGGTCAATCGGACCGGAATTGAATCGAACATCACCAACGAAACGGGTTGGTTTCACCTAAGTGAACACCGTGGCAAGGTCGTGGTTTTCGACATGATGGCACGTGATTGTGGCAGTTGTCACTATGTTCAATATCATCTAGAAGAGGAAATGGAAGCTTGGCAAGAGATGGCCAATGAATCTGGTCGTGAACTGATTGTCATCGCTTATGGTTCTTGGTACTATGAGGATCTTGAATATTTGAATGAAAGCAAAGGAGCCTACCATGTTCCGTATTATGCCACTGGATTTGGTAGCGATACTTCCGCAATCCTAAACGAAACCACAGATGAAAGGGCTGATCCAGTGCGTTTGTTCACGCCACAGGGCACTGGACAAATCCCCGTTGTGATGGTCATTGACCATGAGGGTTGGATTGTTGGCAAAGAGAGTACTGGGACTCCAACCGATGGTTGGGAATCTTTTGATTCAGCACTCACCATCGCCCTCACTGGTTCGCAAGAAGAGATTGAAGAACTCAGAGCATTTGGATTGGCCAAAGAAGATACCAGCATGTTAGGGATTATTTTCTTGGGTCTAATGTTATCGATTCTGGTGTACTTCTCCCCTTGTGCTTTCCCTGTGTTGCCAGGATTTATTTCCTACTATCTTTCATTGGGTGCGCGTGAAGACGAATTGATTGAATCAGGCAAACTTAGTAGAAAAATGCCAAATTCATTTGTCATCGGTTCACTTTCTGGGCTTGGAATGTGGACATTTTTCCTCATCATTGGGTTAATTGCTCTGGCGATGGGCAAGGCATTTGCAAGCAGTGGACTGGTCCATTATCTGGCGCTTGGCATCGCCATCTTACTCTTTGTATTGGGTTCATTCATGCTAATGGGCGGCACTGCTCACTTGCTAGGATTCATTCAGAAATGGATTGACAAATGGTCGACAACCGAAGCGGATGAGAGATTTACGCCGCGACGAAATATGTACTTGTATGGGATTGGATATGCGGCGGCATCTGTCGATTGTACTGCAGCTGCCGTCCTGCCTTTCGTCGTCTACCTGTCCACAATTGGCACCGGTGCCGTCGCATATGGCTTGGGTTCACTCATGGTCGGTCTTCTGATTCTAATGATTCTCGTCACCGGTGTTGTTGGTCTTGGTCGCCAGGTTGCCATTGACTTCTTGCGACGCGCGACAGGCATCATCAAGCTTGTTGGTTCTTGGATGATGATGTTTGCAGGCATCATGCTGACAATTTACCTGACCAATGCGGAACTGACCAATGCCATCCTCTGATTATTCTTGACGGCGTTCGGTAATCATCATCTCGTGCGCAAGCATGTTCAGTAGAGTCTCGCCAAAGTCTCGCGCGTACGCACACAGACGACGAATTGATTCAGAAATGTGGTCTTCAAACAGGATTTCATTCGCATCCCCTTGAGCGGACCAAAGGCTTCGTTCGTGATTTTTCAAAATATTTTGAGCTGATTTCAGTGAATTCCTGGCATTTTCAATTTCTTCAGCATCTCGTGTTCTGATGTTGATCATCAGGGCGCGGATCGCCTCTTGCCACACGGGAATCTGATTGAGTGGGGCCTCTTGGACTGACAATGTTGTTTTTCCGCCATCTTCGATGACAAGTCCAGCCATTTGGTGTGTGTGGTCTGCCATTCGTTCTAGAGAACGAGCCAAATTGGCATATTCTACGGCTTGTCGGCGACCTAGATTCAATCGTTCAGCAACCTTGTATGAATCCAATGTAATGCCAGCTTGTCTTTCAATCAGGAATCGCAAACTGTCAATTTCTCTTTCCCTTTCTTCAAAGTCTTCGATTAACTCAGCATCTTCACCCGAT
>JASLKO010000116.1 GCA_030747475.1 Candidatus Thalassarchaeaceae archaeon
TTCACTCGTCAGAAATTCCGATGTGTTCGTTGTGGAGAATCTTATCGAAGATTCCCCTTGTCAGGTAAATGTATCAAGACCCCCGATCAGAGAAATGCCAATCGCGGGATGCGTTCAGGAATTGACTTTGCACGAGGTGACGCGCATCTATGTGGAGGGAACCTCGCATTGACAGTAAGCGAAGGTGCAGTAAGAAAATACATCAGAGAAATGCAGCAAGTGATTGAACATTACGGTGTTGATCTGTATACTCGCCAACGAGTAGAAGGCTTGGTCAATAGCGCAGATTCTTTGTTCAAGAATGACCGTGTGAAGGTGTTCACATTGGATGATTTCATGAGTTGACAATCAGCGTTTACGCTTTTTATCATCATCATCACCACTGAGTCGCCGCCACAAATCCCTAACGGTTCGAATATTCTGGTCTTCCTCAACTTTCCCAGTCAAACCTTCAGTGGTACCTGGCCCCAACTCGTCATCTTGTTCAACTCCATCTTGGTCGACAAACTCGTCAGTATCGCCATCCCCTTCACTTGCCTGCGCAGCGAATTTCTCACGAACACGTTGACGTTGCATTTCCATACTCTCGCTTGCTTGGTCACCAGGCAAGCCAATCAAATCAACAACATCCACAGCATCTCCTCCTGAAATATCTTGGTTAATTTGTTCCCACTCTTCCTTTTGTCTTCGCTTGTGCAATGGCAAATTATTCATCAGAGCATCACGTCTTTTCTTGAGAATTCCACGAACTGCACGATCAATTAGTCCCAATGTCAAACCCAGAAGGTTGGCGACTACGAATCCTTCAATTCGAAACGGTTCCCAAAGGTGCATCCCCAGTTCCATATCTGCACTCAAATTCTTTGAGGGATAGATGTCAGCCGTTCCATCACCATGAATGACTGCTGTATAGAAAATATGCTTTCCAGGTTCCAATGAAAGTGAAACATTCGGGCATTCATCCGTAGAATTCCCCTCCCACAACACCTCACTTTCCCCTTTTATTTCGTGTGTTATCTGAACCCAGACGACAGGTGAATCAGCATCTTTCGGTTTGAAATCACAGGTGAGGTCTACTGGAGTTTCCCGCCCCATACTCATCATATCAGGCACACTCAAAACGTAGTTAACATTGAGGTCATCTCTATCGTGTTTGTTGACCTCATTGACAGCAATCGCATAAGATGCTTGAAACCAAATTAGGTTCAACAAAACCCAAGTGACCAACGTCGCGATAAATCGGGTACGGCCACTATTTTTACTCGTCTTCTTTTTCTTCTTCTCTTCGGGCTGAGATTCGCGAGCCATTGCTTCGTGGACCAAGTTCACATCTGCACCCCCGCGATCTCAATGATACGCTTCATCCACTCTAACTTACGCATTTTCCGTTCAGGTACGGTAGACCCGGTCCAACGACCGATTTTGTCAGTCCGGAACCCTCTCAAAGTGAGTTGATTGTTTGAAGCGCTCATCGCCAACGCAAAGCAAACAGCCCGATCTCCATCTGTAAAGCCTCCTGGATTCGTCATTCCTGTCAAATCACTCGGCGTTTGATGTGTCAAGATTATCGGTGTATTGTACAACTGCAAAACATCCAACAATTCCATCCACTGATTTTGATTGTCCCCGTGGGCATGAAGTACGAAAGGAATTTTTCGTTCTGCAGCCATCGCCAAATGGGCCAAATCTCCATCCCCGTCGCTCACAACACAAAGTAATGAATTCCAAGCGACATCGGGAAATTCGGCTTCAGTGAGTACACCCACAGAGCCATCTGCTGCGATTAATCGATGCCCTGCTAGGATTGCATCACGTACATCTCCTGCTTCTGCAGCAGCCCCCAATATTGTAATCGGTCCAGAGATTAATTGTTCCTGTAAATCCAGTAAAGTCTGCTTTCTGCCTTCATCAGTCCATGTTTTGAGTGACCAGGATTTCTCTTTGCACACCCATCTCAGATTTTTTGCGGAGTCCAAATCAGCGGCCAATTTCCATCCAAAGTCATCCCGAATTTCATCCTGAATTTCAATCAGGTTGGGGTTTGGTACGGTGGCCACAACCACCCGGAGGAATAGAGAGCCTCAAGAACCCTCGTTCACCCGGTAGAGACTCCATGCCGATGCCTTTGCAGCCTCCTGCCATCGATGATTCGGTTGTCACAGCGAGGTATCCGTTTCTTCCACAAGCGAATTCTGCGATCAAAGCCCACATGCAAGCAAATGATGTGAATATTGAATCCCTGGTGGATACCGAATGGCTTGAGGCCGTTCGTGTACGTGCACGCGTGCGTCTTCTTGAATCGGTTGTCAGTAAGGAAATTGATGCCACTACATCAGTTGATATCCATACGCCATATGGCCAAATGGTCGAATGCCTCTCCTTTTTGTATGCCATGGTTACAGTCTGCGCCTCTTTCGATGAACGCCTCCTCGCTCGATGGGCAGAAGGAGAATCCAGTCGGGCCGATCATTTGTGGGGGACCATTGAAAATTCAGAATCATTCCAACGTCTTGCAGAGACCTATCTTAGTGACGTGAGGATGGGTGATGATGAAAATTGGCAAGTACCCCTCATTGACTTCATCGAGATCTGTCCCAAGATTAGTGGTGCCTACTGGCGCCTGCCCAATCGCGCGGTGCATGACGGGTGGGTCACACTGTCCCCCGCATCTGGAGAAAACAGCCAACAGCGCCTTTCCCGTTTATTGAAAGAACGAATCCGCACCGATTTAATCGAAGTTTGCCGTCAGCGAATGGAGAAAATGGATGAGGCATTTGCAGGACGAATGGCGGAAGAAGTAGGTCGGATTGTCGGACTATTGCAACATCAGGCAACCACTGAGGTTTCCTTCACATCAGCCGATGAAGAAGATTGGCCACCTTGTATGCGTGAGATTACAACTCAACTGGCACAATCGGTCAACATCAACCATGTTGGGCGAGTATTTCTAGCGAGCATGTCTAGGGTGATTGGCCTTAGTGTCGACGATGCACAAGCATTTTTCGTGAATGCACCTGATTATTCTGCAGATACGACTCGCTACCAATTGAACCATGTTTACGAACACGAATACACACCAGCTGGCTGTCCAAAGTTGCAAATTAATGCTTGTTGCCCTATCACTAGAGGGGATGCCAAATCTGATTTGTGTAGTCGCGAATGGATGGATCATCCACTGAAATACATGCGTGCGCGGCAACGAGCAAAGCATCGAGACGAGCAAGCAGCGGCAACTCAAGGGCAATAGATTGTGGACTCAAACGCCCCAGTACCGACCTGTATCTTGCTTTGATTCCCATGAGCGAACACCGGTTCGAACAGCCCAGAAAATAAACAAGGCGAGAATTGTTTTACCCCAATCCTCGTAGATTGTAGTCACGTCATATTCGTACCCAACACCACCTATAATTCGTATCGCAACCTCAAGTGCAGCGGTTGCCATCGTCCAAAGCACCGCTCCAAATGCAATAATCAAGATTGATCGGCCACTGAAATTTCCTTTCTTCCAGCGTAAAACCATCAATGATAATGCGAAGGCAAGCGCTCCCAGAACAATCCACGTCAGCGACTTTTGTAGTACTTCCAATGCAAGCAAGAAGTTGCTTCCACTTTGATTGGACACATCACCATAAGTATCGTATCCTTCAACAACTGCGAGCAATATGGCTACACCCGTGACGGCCCAAAGTAAGGATGACAAAATTGCAGCATCTGCAGATTCACGCATATCACGCATCAATCGTTCAAGCCGATCTTCTGCACCTAGTCCTTTGAACAAAAGATAGACTCCGATAAGCAACGGCATCGCTCCAATGAGTACTGTTCCATTTGGAAGAATCATCCCTAGCCCTAAGATCATCATGAAGATGGAAATTGGAACCAGAAGCTTTGCTCGCCATCTTGGATCTTCTATCGCTTTTGCAATGTAGTAGTATGTTCCCTCAATACCCTTTGATTGTCGTACGATGATTTTCTCTACATGGTCAATAGAAAGGCGACTCGATAAAATGGGTAGAACCGATTCATCTTCCATCCCATCGGTGACGAGCACACCACGATCGGGTTGGAATTCAGAGATAACATCCTCAAGTTGTTGGGCAATAATTCGGTCAGATTTGACACCGACACGTTCGTCACCTGTGAGAATGACAATCTCAACCTCATCGTTTGGTTCTGCGCCTTCCGCTAACAGGTCGTGTTGATGTAAAGCTCCGAGGATTGCATTCGTATCGCTTTCTTCAGGGTCAGCGATGCCTAAGCGGAGGGCTGCCGTGAGGACTTGGCGGCGACCCACAACGCTTCCACGAATGCCTGCTTTCACCCCCAAATCGTTGTCACGGTCCACGGTGATTACCAAAGTTCGGACCATCTAGAGTGCCTCCCGCACCCCTAAGGGGGGTGCGACGATGTTTTCAATTGTTGGATAAATTGCCGCAATTAAGCG
>JASLKO010000117.1 GCA_030747475.1 Candidatus Thalassarchaeaceae archaeon
TTCGCGAATACAGAGTCATGATGGCCAATGTTGTGATGTCACCCAGTTGGGTCCAGATGTTCATCGGTTGGTTCCTCAGTATCTTTGGAGGCGAAATCAATGTCTACACCAAGATTGTTGATTGGGCGCGAAGAGAAGCCAAACAACGATTGCGAGAGCAGGTGGCTGAAGCTGGCTTTGATGAAGTCATCAACATGCGAATCGAAACCTCAGTATTGTCGAAGACATCCAATAAAGATGACAAGACCGCCGGTGTTGAAATCCTTGCTTATGGAACTGCAATCAAGTATTGAGTGTGATTGAGTGCAACATCTACGCACCAATCTTTTCATCGCATCTTGGACATTGATTTTACTCGCAGCTGGAATTTCAATCGGCCTTCCTGGTGCGAGTGGGCTCGCGATTTCTGCACCATTCGGAATCATCGGAGGTGGCATGCTAATCTGGGCCATTTCAATGCGTGAAGAACCGAAAGGAATGTCGGAGAAAGATATCTCAAAATGGACACCGGATGCAGATCCGCTGCCACCAGGAGCCGGAGGTTCAATCATGTATCGAGTTGATACAACATTGGATGATCCCATTCGAACCAGTATTTTGTGCGGCGCTTGTGGACATCTCGAATGGAACGAGGGGGCAAAGCCCAGTGCCTACACATGTGTCGACTGTGGTCAGGAACTGTGGGAAGAAGAGGAATGAGTTCCGCTTTTCGCGGAACGGTCAAGTGCGAGTGCCGTAGAGGCCTCCTATGGAGGCCTGCCCGTGGAACTGTCCAACAATGAGAAACGGATGCTCGGTGCATTGCGTTCTCGACCTGGTGAAACTTGGACATTGGACGAGGTACTGGCGGCCTGCCAATGGAATGACCAGGCATACGTTGCAGGTGCAGGATTGGCCTTGGCGGAAAATGGACTCGTCTCAATCGACTCAATCAAATCAACGATTTGGGCTCTTGGACCCGAGGGTGTTTCTGCCAAGCAAAATGGACTTCTTGAACAGCGAATCTGGGATTGGTTAGAGCAACAACCAGAAGATGGACGCAGTATGAAAGATCTTCAAGCCAGTGGTGTGACATCCAAACAGGAAACCGGAATTGGTGTGGGTTTACTCAAGGGCCTTGGCTGTCAACTTGTTCAAGGTTCGTTTGTAATGCCGGAATCAACCGATGAAGCCATTGTCACATTGGTGGCTCGAAAGTCCTTCTTAGAACAATGCGAAAGTGGAACGGATGAGACTGACTTGGATGCTGACTTATTGGTGCATTTCAAGAAGCGCAAGGGACTCATTGAATCGACAGATGGTACGACTAGAACATGGACATTGACCGAGACTGGTCAAAAGTTGCCTGAAAGTACCCTTCAAGAGCAATTGCAAGTGGTACAAATTACGCCTGAGTTGCTCCAAGGTGAAGAGTGGCGAGAGGCTGATTTCAAATCCTATGATGTTGGATTGGATGCGCCTGTACCGGCAGGAGGAAGACCACATCCAATGATGGCTCTCATCGAAAGAATCCGGGCGATTTTCCTTGAGATGGGTTTTGATGAAATCGATGGTGACTTTGTTCAAACAGCAGGTTGGAACATGGATGCCCTGTTTATTCCCCAAGATCACCCTGCTCGAGAAATGCAGGATACATTCTACCTGACCAATCCAGAAAAGATTGAGATCGAGCAGAATTATCTCGATGATTGGACATCCATCCACGAACATGGTGGAGGTACTGGCAGCACGGGTTGGGGAGGACAATATTCTACGGATGAAAGCCAAAAGGGACTTTTGCGAACCCACACGACAGTCAACACTGTGCGTTATTTGGCTGAAACACCAGATGTGCCCTGTCGAGTATTTGGAATTGGTCGTGTCTTTCGCAAGGAAACGATTGACCGGACACATCTTCCCGAATTCCATCAGATTGAAGGGATTATCATGGAACCCGGGGCAAGCTTGCCAATGCTTGTGACGACCCTGAAAACATTCTACGAAAAGATGGGCTATCCAGAAGTTCGGGTTCGCCCGGCTTACTTCCCCTACACTGAGCCCTCACTTGAGGTCGAAGTGAAGTGGCGAGGTCAGTGGCTTGAATTGGGTGGGGCTGGAATTTTCCGTCCAGAAGTGACCGAACCATTGGGTTGCAAGTGGCCAGTGTGTGCTTGGGGCATGGGGCTAGAGCGATTGGCCATGCTGGTCCTTGGATTGGATGACATCCGCCAATTGTATATCTCGGACCTTGAATGGTTGCGAAATCAGCCATTGTTGTGACCTGACAATTGGTCAAGGTATTGTTGACCGTAATGTTGCCACTGTTCCATCGTCCAACCTTCGGGTAACCCTGAATCCGGTATTGGAGGACTCTGGTGAATCTGTGGAGAGGGAGTTTCTATTTCTGGCAGCGTTGGCAAAGTGGGTGAGTCAAAGGCATCCATGGATGGAATCGAATCCCAATCACCATTTCCTTTCCCACTTTTCATCAAAAACAATCGTGCTGCAGCGATGAAAATCATGACCAAACCAACGATGGCTACAATCACCGCATAATTCATTTTTGACTCAGTTGATTCTGAATTTGTTTCAGCCTCAGAACCATCTATAGGTAAATCGTCTGTGAGGTTATTTTGATTTTCATCAGGAGTTGACGGTTCATCACAACCATCCGGAATCCCATCTGTATCTTCATCCAATGTGTCATTAAATCCAGGGCATTGATCATCACTATTGGCGACACCATCACCATCAGAATCAATGAGGGAATCGCAACCGTCGGCGATTCCATCCTCATCAATGTCAATATGATCATCAAAGCCTGGGCAGGTCTCATTTGAGTCTGGAACTTCATCCCCATCAGAATCAATTAATTCATCACAACCATCGACAATGCCATCCATGTCGGCATCAATCGAATCATCGTGATCTGCGCAAGTGTCCAAATCATCTGAAACCCCGTCTCCATCTGTATCGATTAGAGCATCACAACCATCTGCAATCCCATCGGAATCGACATCGAGGTTGTCATCAAACCCAGAGCAAGTGTCATTTTCATCAGAGATGCCGTCCCCATCGGAATCCAACAAATCATCACAGCCGTCTGGCAGACCGTCTCCATCGACATCAATCGAATCATCGTGCCCCGGACAAAGGTCCTCAGAATCATCGACTCCATCCGCATCGGAATCAACCAAATCATCACAGCCATCAGGAATCAAATCTCCATCGACATCAATTGAATCATCGAATCCTCTGCAGATGTCGACATTGTCCTTGACACCATCACCATCGGTATCATCGATGCAACCATCACCATCTGCATCCCAAGGAATGGATTCTTCCTTGTTGCAATTGTCAGTCCAAGATTCGATGTAATCTCTCGGTGTCAAATCCTTGCCGACAAATCCAGGGAATGAACTGTTGTATCGGTGGACCTTGAACACCGTATTTTGCTGACTGTTAGGATTCTGTCCTTGTGGGATGGTTTCTCCTTGGTTCATCGGACCATTTCCGATGACTGGGTTGATGTATTCCCAAACGATTTCCCCTTCGAGATTGACCTCATAGAATGTGCCACGCTGACCCCAAGTCACCAATGTATTGCCATTCTCTAAACGTTCAGCTCCAGAGATGGCAGTTCCGTACATATCGGTTCCTTGATCCCATGACCAACTGGGTGAGGATGGACCCCATGCACTGCCTGGTGAAATCACATATTCCCCATTGACCAAAGGTGGCGAAATGACATCTACGGAAGAATAGCCGATACTACGGCCATTGCCGTTGTTGAAGAGAGAAAGGTCCCCTGCACCAGGGCGGCCTTCCTGAATCCACTGGATATCGTGCTGCCCGAACAATTGCTGATCTTCAGGACCACCTGCTCGGTAAGCTTCGGGATTCCCCCAACGATAGAGGAGATCTCCACCTTTGCCAGAATTTCCACCTGAATGGCTGGCCGCTTCCTCTGTGGTCGTACTGTGGTCGATGATGTAAATCTCATTCGTGTTCTTACAAGACAGGGCAATTTGATCTAGAATCGGATTGTAATCAATTCCATTGCAATGCATCCAGTCGCTCTTGTACTTGTTTGCACCTGCGGAATCAGCGAAGTTAACATCGAGTAGTTCAGGATGATTTGCAACCACACCATAGTTGTCTTTGGTGGAATCAAAATCTTGAATGAGATGGTCCCAAATGTGCCACTCCCACACGATATTCGCTTGATTGGTACCGACCGGTTCGACCTCGACGATATGATCTGGCCACAATTGATTCTGAGTCATCTTATCGGGATCACGACCGGCCTGTTCAGCTTCCTCTGTACTCTTGGCTTCCCATGCAATCATCAAGAAATTGCCATTTGGCAACGGTTCGATATCGTGATGACTTCGTCGTGAATCACCCACATAGTACCATTCCCATTCCATTTGACTGTCCCAAGATAGTCGCTCGATTTTACCTGCAATTCCACCACCACTGAACGAGCCTCCACCATCTGTGCCAATGTTGGCTGTTCGCAACAGATCCCCATCCTCAAGCATGTAGGCTGAAAGTCCGGGGCGTAGGCCACTGGAAGATGTCCAAGAATGGATTTCGCGACCATGCGAATCAATGAGATAAGTGCTGGCAGAAGAAATCGGAGCAAACAGAGTGTAATCCTGGTTTACACGGTCATCACAGTAGATGAGACCCACGGTCCATGTATCGTTGCGATTGGCATTACAAATGGGTTCAACGATCTCTGATGACTCATTCGCCACCACGGTAGGTGGCATGATGCAAAGTAAAGAGGTCAACATCAGCATCGATAATGATGCTGAAACCAACGGGCGCCCCATGTTCAGACGGATACGATTGCCTTTTTCAATCAATCTTCATAGAAGATTGGTGTGAATCAAAGTGGACGCTGGGGGATTTGAACCCCCGGCCTTCTGGTTGCAAACCAGACGATCTTCCAGCTGATCTAAGCGCCCTGTAAAGGCCCCGAATCGGCTATGCTTCTTCAGTTCGACGGTGCTTCGCCCAACTGTGAAAGCAATGATTCTAGAATTCGCAAAAGACCTCTAAGTGTGACTTCTGAAACCCCGACGACTTCACAAATTTCGGATTGGGTGCGAGGGTGCCCACGGCTCTGTGCAGCCTTGTAGAGCATCACACCGGCAACACCAGCAGGTTTCTTCCCTTGCCATTCCATTGATTCACTCACACGGTCCCAAAGGTAGTTTGCCTCTCCGAGAACCGGCGCGGGCAAACCAAGATCACTGTGGAATCTGTCAAGGTATTCACCGGGTCCAGATACATGGTGCGCATTGAGGCAGCGGGCAGCCAAACGAATCGTGCGCTTGAGTTCTTTGTGACCCATTTCGGTATCCATGTCAAAGGCGACCGCAATTTCTTCGATTTTACGCGGCAAGCGTGCTTGACGTGCGGCAATATAGACACATGCGGCTGAAACGCCTCTGATGCTTCTGCCAGTGACAATTCCTGCATCGGCCGCGTGACGGTATAGTCGTGCAGCTTCTTCGACCAAAGCCGGTGGCAAACCACCGCGATCACGAATGAATTGCATGGCCTTGGTTAGGTTACGCGAGCGCGAGGAACGTGTTTTACTTCGCTCATCGATTAATGCTCGACGTCGCCAGTGCTTTGCATCACTGCCCTTGATTCCATGGCGAGCGGCTCCAGAACCGGAAATGTCGCTTCGTGAAATGCTGGTGTTCAATCCTTTGTCAGACAAAGAATCTCGAATCGGTGCACCGACACGTGAACGATCGGCGCCATCCGAGTAATTTGTCCATTCTGCACCTGGGTCGATGGCGTTCTCTTCGGCAACATTGCCACATACCCCACAGTAGGTTTCCCCGCGGACTGGATCCTCATCCCATTCTGTGGCTCCACACTCACATGGCGTGGATTGACTTACGGTCCTACGTTGTGATGGACGACCTTCACCAATGGATGTTCTACGTGTACTCTTGTTCTGACTCTCGGATTCTGCTCCCTCTCGCTTCATACTAATCAACCTCAGGTTAACATCTGTGTGCCGTAGTATATAAACATGACGAATTAAGTCCCGGAGATTAATCCAGAGCATGGTCTCATCTATCCGAAATTATCCGCCCCTTTGAACATCTCAACACTACGTAATATTACATGGCGCTTTTTGGACTTAAAGTCATCGCGTAGTTGCGTCAAAATGGGTTGGGAAAACCCGTTTACACTGTGGGCAAGTTCATGGAGGGTCTGCAATGCGCCCCCATCATGCCTGCCACGGTCGTGCTCGGGGCGCAATGGGGTGACGAGGGTAAAGGAAAGATGGTTGATCAACTGGCTAGTGAAGTCAGTTGGGTGGCCAGATTCCAAGGTGGCAACAATGCTGGCCATACAATCGTCATTGGAGATCGTACACTCAAACTGAATCATCTCCCCAGTGGAATCACCTATCCCGAATGTCAACTTGTGCTTGGAGATGGCATGGTCATCGACCCTTGGACACTTGAGAAAGAACTCGAAGACTGGTTTACATTTGGCGAGGAACGACCAGAGGGGAAGCGCCTCTGGATTAGTGAACGAGCGCATGTCAACCTTCCATTCCATCGAAGAATCGATGGCACCGATACAAAAATTGGGACAACAAAACGTGGAATTGGCCCCTGCTATGGTGACAAAATCGAACGCGTTGGTGTTCGCTTCTGTGATATTCCTTCACGAATGGCTGACCCAGAATGGTTGGCGTATACCGCTGACAGAATGAATGCTCGACTGGATCTCTTTGGCATCAAAGATACCGTTCCATCTCCAGATGACCCCGTTGGATGGAATACGATTTCAAAACAAGCCAGCCTGCATGGGAAAATCACCCCCCAATCTCTCGCACTAGACCTTTCTTGGATTTGGCAACGCTTTGGAAATGCAGTGGCGCCAACCGGTTTGATGTTAGATATGGCATTGAAACAAGGTGAGAATGTACTCTTGGAAGGCGCACAAGGCTGCTTGCTAGACATAGATCAAGGGACGTTCCCGTTCGTCACATCATCTGTGACCAGTCGTGGCAATGCCACACATGGGGCCGGCATTCACCCCGGACATGTTGAGAAAACATATGGTGTGGTCAAGGCTTACACTACACGTGTAGGAGAGGGACCATTTCCGACCGAGCTATACGATGGCAAGGGGATGTCGGATGCAGATGGGAAACACATGGCGGATGTGGGCCATGAATTTGGCACCACAACCGGCCGACCTCGTCGCTGTGGTTGGTTGGATCTTACCGTATTGCGACACGCACACCGAATGAATGGATTCGATGGAGCCACACTGACAAAACTGGATGTTCTCGGTGGAATCGCAGAACTGAAAATTTGTGTAGGATACACCATTGATGGTGAACCATGTCATGAAGTCCCTGCTGATATTGGCAGACTTGCAAGATGTGAACCCGTTTACGAATCAGTACCTGGTTTTGAAGCACTATCGCTCGAAGAATGGTTGAATATCGCTCGCGCTGCATCACGAGATGGAACTGGCTTTGAGGCCCTGCCTGAAAATGCCAGACTATACGTGGAAAAAATCGAAGGTTTACTCGGATTCCCAATCATCAGTGTCGGGGTCGGTCCCGATCGAGAAGCGACGATTGAGAGGTCGTGAATAGCGACGCAATCAAGTAGGAGTCCATGGAGGCAGTTGTATGGGATTCAAGTCAAAGGCGCGCAAGGCCAAGCAAGGTGATGGGTCCGATGGGAAGAAGCGCCGCAGAAAAGAGCTTGAGGATGGCGAAAAATCCTGCGCAGTCAAGAGTTGTGAAAACTGGGCTGATAAGAGTCATGGCGGCCGTAGTATCGCTTTTGACAATCTTGCAGATGTATGGGAGGAGGGTGATTTGGTCGGTGAAGGTCGAAGGCTCGCAATTTGCAAACCATGCTACAGACATTACAAGAAAGAGAAGAAAGATGATGAAAACCAAACTTGGTAATCGCAAAAATCATTTTTCTTTCAAGCGGTCAATGTTGAATCTGACGATTTCTAATATATAACGCGCCAGTGAAATACCAAAGAAAATGAGGAATCCCCAGAGGAACCATCCCCACCACTCCATGAATCATCCAAATCGTGACGGTGAATCAATTCATTGGAACGTCCAAGTCGGTTCAGGAGTCAACCAGTGACATGTTTCAGCGGGTTTCGGCCAACCTGTAGGCAACTTTCCATCCTTTTCGATTCGAACTTGGACTGATTCAATGTGCTTGACAATGACTTCGAAACAGGAATCCACCCCTGAGATGGCATCACCTCTCCCACAGACAAGTAGTTCAGGATTCAATTCCAATATATTCTCCAGGCTCTCTTTCATTTCAATCAGATTTCCAGTTGGCATATCTGCGCGCGAGGGGTGGCCGGCTGAAGGGATCAGGTCACCACAAATCACCGCATTTTTTTCTGGGATGTAGAAACTGCACGCATCGTTGGTGTGCCC
>JASLKO010000118.1 GCA_030747475.1 Candidatus Thalassarchaeaceae archaeon
GATGGTCGTTGGCAACAACGGGTTGTTCTATGGATTCCATTGGCCATCGGTGCACCATTCTTGTTGCTCACATGGCTACTATTGCTGGCAGAAGTCGATGGTGCCAATTTGGTATGGCATGAAATCTTTGGATTGCCATTGCTATGTCTTGTTGCACTTGGGTTGATGGTTTACAGCTGGCACAAAGTGGTGAATCCAAAGCAAGTGCCTTGGTTATTGGGTGGTATGATTACGCTGAGTATTCTATTCGCCATATCATTTGGTGATGCATTGCCAGGTGATGCGGACCACTATTTTGACGATGGAATCACTCGTGGATTAATTGCCGGATTTGCCCTACCATTGTTTTTGTTCACCATTCCACCCATGGTACGTTTGGTCTGGGTGAGATTCGGCGAATTTCAGTTGCGACCCAAACCACTACAATTGCGACGGATGGCCATTCATGTTGCTCACCTCGGAATTCTCCTATTATTGGTAGGCCACGTATTCACCACAACATTGGTTCAGCGTGGCGATCCGAGTCATGTAGTGATGTTGTCCAAAGATACACCCGTCGAACATGGTGATTATTGGTACACTTTTACAGATTTGACCGCCATTGGAACAGATGATGATGATTGGGATGAAAAAGTAGGTGACGGGAAAATTGAGGTGACGGTCGAAATTCGTAAGGAAATCGATGGCGATGTCATCGCCAAAATGAATCCTGGAATGATGCGTTTCGATGAAGGTGGTATTCCTGCACGACCTGAAACAGACATTTGGCATCGTCCTCATGGCGACTTGGTGATGATTTTTGATCAGACTCAAGCGAATGATTTGGCTTGGTTATCATTGACCATGCAAGATACGGATTCGGTTGATGGCGTTCGAGTCGTCATCTATGATTTGACTGGAAGTCACCTTGTTTGGGCCGGTTGGTCCCTTATTCTAATCGGAACAGCCTTGAATTGGGTTATGGTGCCTAAAACTCAGAATCAAGAGGAAGAATGAGCCCTACGGGCTCGGGCTAGACCATCCGCACGCTCATAAAGGGGAAGTCGGTCGCCGGGCCGCCTACAATGCTAGGCAGGTGAACAAAATGGAAAACGGCTCCATCGTCCATATCGATTATGACCTTTACAATGCAGATGACGACGTCCTTATCGAGACCACTCGAGAAGAGGTCGCTAAGGAAGCGGACAAGTTCGATGAAAATCGCACATATGCGCCACTGATTACAGTGATTGGAGACGGTCGCCTCATCGCCGGTTTTGAGGCACATCTAGGTGAGGCAGACGCTGAAAAAGACTACGAATTCGACATTGCTCCTGAGGATGCATACGGCGAACGTGATCCAAATGCTGTGGAAACAATGGGGCAAGATGTGCTTGCCCGCTCCGTTCGAGATCCAGACAGTTTGGCCATCGGTGGCCCAGTGGAAATCAATGGCAAGCAAGGAGTTCTACAAATGGTTCGCGCCGGACGTGCACGAATCGATTTCAATCACCCTCTAGCTGGTCGCACACTGCGTTACAAGTATCGCATTATCAAGGTCGTTGAAGATCGAGCAGAGAAAGTGACTACTCTATTGGAGACAAACACAGGACGAGATGGTTTTGAGGTCTCCTTTGATGGGGATGACTTGACCATTACATTGCCTGAGTTTGTGGCATATGATCAGAATTGGTCCTTCACCAAGTTCAGCCTCATTCGAACTTTGAGAGACCATGTGGGTGTGGAAACCATCGTGTTCCGCGAAGTCCACGAGGCTCGACAAGTTGGCGAAGAAGAGTGAAATCCATTGTCAGATCGTGCTGAGGTCTAAAACATGGCTGAAGAGAGTCCAATTCTCACAGAAAAACCCCTTGCTGACCATCAGTTTTCATTGATGGAACGTGGTGCTGCGACCCTCATCATTACAGCTGTGATACTTTTGCTAGGGGCCATCGCCGGTGAAGATATTGCACCTGGCAATGCTCTCACTGAAGGCTACCAATCGTACTTTATCGAACCACATGCCCAAGATTCGACAACAGGTGATGCAGGTTACAATCCGGTTGACACAATCGCCTATTCGCTTCTCCTTGTTTCTTTCGTCGTTGTCCTTTCAGCATGGCTTCGCAGAATTGGTGTTCCTGCCAGAGACAAATCAGTTCTCGCTCTTCTCCCTTGGGTCTTTTGGGCCGCTCTTGGAGAAGTCAATGAAGATGGGAAACTATTCGATACAGAAGGAATGGGTGGATTATTTGTATCCCCCCTCATCCATTTCCATGTTGCTTTGTGGGTTATATTCACAGGTTGGATGTCACAAAATGTTTCGTTGAAATCCAAGTTTAGCGAACGTGGTTCAGTCACTCAATTGGCTGTTTTGATTATCATCTTGCAATGGGTAATTTTCATGCCTCAAATTAATGGGCATTGGGACAAAGAAGGATTCTCATGGCTACTTTCTCCACTTTTCCTTTCACCGTTTATTGGCATTCTATTGGCCATTGCGATCCATCCACTACTGGAATGCTATACTGCAATGGAACAAGGTTTGATTCAGGTTGGAATAGGTGGCTGTTTTGTTCACCTCGCGGGTTGGCTGATGCTCTACACTGAACCACTGAATGGTCGCGAGCCGATATCACTAATCCCCCTCATTCTCATCATGTTTGGCCCCCTCTTTTTGTGCCTCATTCTATGGTTCTCCGGACAAAAAGCACGTGCTGAATTGAAACACATGGGACTTGAGCCTGGCATTCTCCCTGTAGGGATTACATTGGATGATTGGGATCGACAACATTCATCGACATGGGATCGCATGGAATCATTGACCCCTCGTGCGATTTTGGGACTCCCAATCGTACTCCTGGCAATGTACGGCCAAATGGTCGATGGCCTTGCCACCAGCGTTGGATTGGAGAATTATGGGTATGGTGAGAAGCATGTACTATCCCAGAAAGTCATCGATGTCGCAGGCACTGCTTGGGGATTCGGTGCACTCAAATTTGGTTTGGCCGCTATGATTTGGTGGTTGTTTGCCTCGGCACGATTTGAACACAGACACCGCCACATGCGTTTGTTGGTTATTTTGTGTCTCTTGGTCGTCGGTTTAGCACCCGGGTTGCGGGATGTTTTCCGCATGACCCTCGCCGTTTGAAACAAGGGAGCGTTCAAGGCCAAGTTCGTATTCGCACCCCTTAGGGGTGCGTATGGATCGTCTTCAAACTCGAGTCAATTCTTCGGATGCCTCGTTCAAGTCTAATCATGAGCACAACAGTGCACTCCTTGGAACATTACGCGACCGCCTTGATGCAGTTCAGGAAGGAGGGGGTGGCAAATATGTCGAAAAACATCGAAGTCGAGGCAAGGCACTTCCTCGCGAACGAATTTCAGCAATATGTGACCCAGGTACACCATTCCTCGAATTGTCCCCACTCGCTGCACATGGCCTCTATGATGGTCGGGCAGCAAGTGCGGGCATGGTCACTGGCATTGGCGTAGTCCATGGAAAGGAATGTCTGTTTGTCGCCAATGATGCCACAGTCAAGGGTGGTTCCTACTATCCGATGACTGTCAAAAAACACATTCGGGCTCAAGAGGTTGCAAATACCAACCACCTCCCTTGCATCTACCTAGTGGATTCAGGTGGGGCATTCTTGCCGATGCAAGATGAGGTATTTCCTGACAAAGGTCACTTTGGGCGCATCTTCCGGAATCAGGCCATCATGAGTGGGAAAGGGATCCCTCAAATTGCCGCAGTGTGCGGTTCTTGTACAGCAGGTGGAGCTTATGTCCCTGCGATGTCTGATGAATCCATTATCGTCAAAGGAAACGGAACAATCTTCCTTGCAGGTCCACCTTTGGTGAAAGCCGCAACCGGCGAAGAGGTTAGTGCTGAGGACTTGGGTGGTGCAGATGTACACACGGCACAATCGGGAGTGGCTGACCATTATGCCGAAGATGAACCGAGTGCTTTGCGCATGGTTCGTAACATCGTTGAGAACTTGAATACTGGCCACAAGACCAAACTGGAGGTACAGGCGCCCGAGGATCCAGCCTATCCTATCGATGAAATCCTCGGCATCATTCCCGATGACAACCGCACCCCATTTGATGTTCGTGAGATTATCGCACGCATTGTCGATGGTAGCCGATTCCATGAATTCAAATCAAGATATGGTCCTACACTGGTTTGTGGCTTTGCACGAATCCACGGCTATCCAGTGGGCATTGTAGCCAATAATGGCATTCTATTCTCTGAATCATCTCTCAAAGGTGCTCACTTTGTCGAACTATGTGGTCAACGTGGTATACCTCTAATTTTTCTTCAAAACATCACTGGCTTCATGGTTGGACGTGAATACGAAGCCGGTGGAATTGCAAAGGATGGCGCCAAGCTTGTGACTGCAGTCTCATGTGTTCCCGTTCCGAAGTTCACAGTCATCATCGGTGGAAGTCATGGTGCCGGCAATTATGGAATGTGTGGACGTGCTTATGATCCAAGATTCTTATTCATGTGGCCAAATAGCCGCATCTCAGTCATGGGTGGGCCACAGGCAGCCGATGTGTTGGCCACCGTTAAGCAAGATCAGCGCGCGAGAGAAGGTCTTGAGCCAATGAGCGATGAAGAATGGGCTACGTTCCAGGCCCCAATTTTAGAGAAATATGATGTCGAAGGTTCACCGTATTATTCCACTGCCCGACTATGGGATGATGGAATCATCGATCCACGAGATACACGTGATGTTCTCGGATTGGCCATTAGTGCCAGTCTTAACGCCCCGATGCCTGATACGAATTTTGGAATATTTAGAATGTGAAAGGAGCAATTGAAATGTCAAATTTTGCAATTGGAAATTTAATGCCAGAAACTAGCCTTTGTACACTTGAAATTGAGGGGCCAGTAGCCAGATTAACTTTGACACGTGAAGATGTATACAATGCACTCAATATCCAACTGATTAGTGAAATCATCTCTATTCTAGAATGGATTAAAGAGCGCTCGGTTGGTGAACGTGGTACACTCAACGATGAGGATGGCGCACCGTATCTACGAGTCATTGTTATGAGTGGGGCGGGCAAGCATTTCTGTGCGGGTGCAGACATCAACATGATGCGAGATGCAGGCGCCAAGAGCCCCGAAGAAAACCGGGCTGATTCAGAACGTCTCGACCGTTTATTCAACAGTCTCTGGTCCCATCCATGCTTTACCATCGGGAAAATACAGGGTGTTGCGCTTGGTGGCGGAGCTGGTCTAATTGCATGTTTGGATCATGTAATCGTAGATTCAGGCACTCGAATTGCACTTTCAGAAGGGAAATTAGGGATTTTACCAGCAGTCATTGGCCCCTATGTATATCGTAAAGTCGGTAGTGCTGAATTCCGTCGACTCTCAATGCTAGCGGGTCGAATTGGTGCAGAAGAAGCCCTACGTATTGGATTGGTCAGTCAGTTGGCACCATCACTAGATGGGGCAGAAGATACGGTGGTTGCAGAGGTATTGACAACAGGTCCAATGGCTGTTACTGAAGCCAAGAAACTCACACTCACATTTGACAGGTGGAAGGGTACAGACGAAGAGTTGCGAACTTGGACATTGGACAAAACCAGTGCCATGCGAGGTTCAGGAGAAGGGCAAGAGGGCCTTGCTTCGTTCCTTGAGAAGCGTTCACCAAATTGGAACGAGGAGTGAAATCTTCATGGGTGGACCAGATTGGATGGAGGGTGCACCACACCCCATATCCAAAATTCTGGTCGCCAATCGCGGCGAGATTGCTTGTCGAATTTTCCGTTCTTGTGCCGAACTCGGCCTAGGCTCTGTTGCCATATATTCTGAAGCCGATCGTGGATCTTTGCACCAACAGACAGCAGATGAATCAGTTTTTCTTCCAGGGGACAACCTGTCTGATACCTATCTCAACATCGAAGCTATTTTGGCAGCAGCTGAGGAGACCGGTGCGGATGCCATTCACCCGGGATACGGCTTCCTTTCAGAACGAAGTACGTTTGCAAATGCCGTCAAGGATGCTGGTTTGGTTTGGATAGGACCATCGGCTTATGCGATCGATGAAATGGGTGACAAAATCAGCGCACGTCGAGCCATGGTAGATGCAGGGGTCCCAGTCATTCCTGGTGAAGAATTACCTCTTGATGATCCCGAAAATATGGTTGATGAGTTGGTCCGTGCTGCCACTCGTGTCGGCTATCCACTTCTACTGAAAGCAAGTGCTGGTGGTGGGGGAAAGGGAATGCGCGTTGTTCGTGAACCTCGGAATTTACAACGCGAATATTCAGCAGCAAGTCGTGAAGCAACCACCTCATTTGGTGATGGCACGGTCTATGTTGAACGACTGCTTGAGAAGTCACGCCACGTCGAAGTACAGGTTCTGGCTGATTCTCAGGGCAATGTCGTGCACTTATTTGAAAGAGAATGTAGTATTCAACGTAGGCACCAGAAGGTGGTTGAAGAATCTCCATCTCCAGTACTTACTGAATCCACTCGTCAACAGATGGGGCTGGCTGCGGTCAATGCTGCAAAAGCGGTTGACTACGAAGGTGCTGGCACTGTTGAATTTCTACTTGCAGAAGATGGTGATTTCCATTTCCTTGAGATGAATACACGCTTACAGGTTGAACACCCGATCACGGAATGCATCAGTGGCGTCGATTTGGTCGTTGAGCAAATTCGGGTTGCTGCAGGCTTGCCAATACCCTTTGAACAATCTGATTTATCCATTCGTGGGCATGCGATTGAAGTTCGAATTTATGCTGAAGATCCAGCCAATGGTTTTCTTCCAGCCATCGGACCATTGGCGATGTTTAGGCCTCCCACTGGACCGGGCATCCGATTGGATACGGGTGTACGTGAAGGTGATGAGGCGAGTATTGATTTCGATCCCATGCTTGCCAAATTGGTTGTTCATGCACCTGAACGTGAAGCTGCAATTCGCCGAATGAAGAGGGCCTGCGAAGATTTTGTTCTACTTGGCGTCACCACAAATCTGGGCTTCCTCTGTGACATCATGGATCATCCTGCATACCATGCAGGGGAAACGACAACAGATTTTATCGATGTGAATTGGCCGGAAGGTTGGGCTTCTGCAACATCTGACGTTGCACCATTCGTTGCAGCGGCAGCTGAACATTATGGCTTGTCAAGAAAAGCAATGAGTGTTGAATCGGAAGAAGGTCGTGGTAGCCCATTCAACCCCTTCTTGTCATTGCGGAGGTCCTTCCCCTGAGGTGTTTGCTATGGTTGATTTGAGGGATAACCAGGGTCGGCGTTGGCAGATTGCCATCGGTTCAAGCGAAGCAAATTGCGATGACGAAGTTGTGCAAAACGAGCACACTTTCGAAATTGATGCACGCCCAAATCGAATGTGGGTCGATGGTCAATTGGCACACGCAACCAAGGTTGGTGACGATTGGTGGATTCACATGGATGGTCGAATCCACATTGTGTCGATTGATGAACAAGGTGCGGGCGGTTCAGGGGATGATGGAGGGATGACTGCACCCATGCCAGGGAAGGTATTGGAAATACTCTGCAAAGTAGGCGATCAAGTCGAGGTCGGTCAAACATTGATTGTGATGGAGGCAATGAAGATGGAGCATCGTATCGCTGCCAATGAATCCGGGGTGATTGTCTCAATCCACCATGAGGTGGGGGAACAAGTGGATGCAGGCGCGACTCTCATCGATATTGATGAATCTGAATAATCCAATTGGAAATTCAATTTACCAATTGCAAGATTCAAGAATTTTCTGGCCACCCATATAGGGTTGAAGTACGTCTGGAACACGAACACGTCCATCTTCCAACTGATATTGTTCCATGATTGCAACCAATGCCCGGCTGGTTGCCGCAGCGGTTGAATTCAGGGTGTGTACTGCAGCATTTCCTTCCGTGGTCCTGAATCGCATTCTCAATCGATTGGCTTGGTAATCTGTACAATTGGAACACGATACGATTTCCTTGTATTCGCCACGGCCTGGCAACCATGCTTCCAAATCGTATTTCTTGGCGGCAACGGTGCCCATATCACCCGTGCAGATATTGACAACCTCATAGTGAATGCCAAGCTCATCCCAAAGATCAACACAATTGGTAAGCAATTCTTCGTGAGCGTCCCAAGATTGATCTGGATGTGAAATGATAATTTGTTCTATCTTGGTGAATTGATGAACTCGCCAAATGCCCTTGTCACCTTGACCATGAGCGCCAACTTCTCT
>JASLKO010000119.1 GCA_030747475.1 Candidatus Thalassarchaeaceae archaeon
TTGGCGCCCGGTTCAAACGTCAATGTAGAACGTGCCCTCAAATTTGGAGATGAATTGGGTGGACACCTATTGAGTGGTCACATTATGGATACCGCAGAAATTGTTCAAGTGCAAAATCAAGATTACAAAATCCAATGCCCGTGCGAAATGTCGGAATTCATTCAGGAAAAGGGATACATCGCAGTCGATGGGATTTCACTAACCATTGGTGAAACAGATGGGAATGGAGTATTTGATGTCCACATTATTCCCGAAACATTGAGACTAACAACACTTGGAAGCAAGGGTGTTGGTGATCGAGTCAACATTGAAATCGACGCGATGACACAGGCGGTTGTCGAGACGACAAAACGAATGATGGCCAATCGAGAGGTGTAAACATGAATATTGCAATTGTCTGTGGTTCATTCCATAAAAACCAAGTTGAAAAAATGCTTAATTGCGCATCTAATGAAGCGAGTAAGCATGAACTTACAATTGCTGAAATTGTTTGGGTCCCCGGTGCAATGGAAGTCCCATTGGCCTTAGATCGGTTGCTATCAAGGGATGACATTTCAGGTGCGGCTTGTTTAGGAATTATCGAGAAAGGGCAAACTCAACATGGTCTAGCAATGGGTCAAGCCGTCATCAAGAGCATCATTGATTTGCAACTGACCTGGGACAAACCTGTAGGCCTAGGAATCATTGGCCCTGGTGCAGAACCTGAACACATCGAGCCCAGATTGGAACCTCATGCTAGAGCTGCAATCGCAGCGATTTCATCGATGTCATGATTCTGTTTGTCGACTGTCAATATTGAAGAGATGTCGCGCTCGCCGGCAACTTATGGGCGAGGATGTGCGCAACGTCATCATCATTGGTTCAGGACCAGCCGGATACACTGCAGGCCTGTACACTGCACGTGCCATGTTGAATCCCCTGATGTTCGCAGGATACATGTCCGGTGGCCAATTGATGCTCACAAGTGACATCGAAAACTTCCCCGGTTACCCAGAAGGAATCGGAGGCCCAGAGATGATGATGGATCTTCGTGCTCAAGCAGAACGATTCGGTCTAGAAGTGCAAGACAGAAATGTCGGCAGTGTCGATTTCAGCTCACGCCCATTCAAGGTTGAAACCGAAGGAGAGGAATTCTTTGCCCATGCCGTCATCATTTGTACTGGAGCCGAAGCCATTTGGCTTGGTGCAGAAGGTGAGGATGAACAGAAAGGACGTGGAATCTCAACCTGCGCCACCTGTGATGGGGCGTTCTTCCGCGATGAGGAAATCATTGTCATCGGTGGTGGAGATTCAGCGATGGAAGAAGCGACATTCCTTACACGATTTGCTTCCAAAGTTACACTATTGCATCGGCGTGATGTATTCAGAGCCTCGAAGGTCATGTATGAACGGGCCGCGAATCACCCCAAGATCGAAATCCAACCCTTCCGCCAAGTGAAGAAATGGTTGTCTGATGAAAAAGGATTGACTGGAGCCGTCCTTGAAGATCCTCGTGACGGAAGCGAACATGAAATTGCTTGTACAGGAGCTTTCATCGCCATCGGCCACAAACCCATCACCCAATTTTTGGGAGGACAAGTGCAAACGGATGATGAAGGGTATCTGGTCCACAGCGAGCACACGATGACCAATGTCCCTGGTGTCTTTGCGGCTGGAGATGTGGTCGATACACGCTACAAACAAGCAATTACTGCAGCCGGTCAAGGTTGTGCAGCAGCGATAGATGCAGAGCGTTGGCTTGAAGACAACGTCCATTGAGCGATGTACATGGAGGACCTCTCGCCCGAGGACAGGGCGCGCTATGCGCGGCATCTGACTTTACCACAAATTGGTGAAGAAGGACAGTCCACACTCAAGGCCTCGAAAGTCTTCTGTGTGGGTGCCGGTGGACTTGGTTCACCTTCACTCCTTTACCTCGCAGCAGCAGGCATTGGGCATCTAACAATTATCGACGATGACAACATCGAACGAAGTAATTTACAGAGACAAATTCTCCATGCCGATGAGGATGTTGGTACATCGAAAGCAGAATCCGCCATGTTGCGTTTACGAGAATTAAACCCCACGATATCACTTGAGGTACATCCAAAGCGATTGACAACAGAAAATGCACTAGAATTGATTGAAGGACACGATCTTGTCATCGATGGAACGGATAACATCCCAACACGATATTTGGTCAATGATGCTTGTGAATTACTCGGGATACCATGGGTCTATGGAAGCATTTACCGGTTCGAAGGACAAGTTTCTGTGTTCAATTTGAATGACGGGCCCACATATCGAGATTTGTTCCCCACACCACCGCCACCTGAATCGGTTCCATCTTGTGAAGATGGAGGGGTGCTGGGAGTATTGCCTGGCGTCATTGGCTCTATTCAAGCCACTGAAGTGATCAAAGTATTGCTTGGTTTAGGCGATCCACTTCGAGGTCGTTTATTGGTTTACGATGCTTTGGACATGTCCATGCGTACACTGAAATTTTCTTCGATACAAAGGGAACCTGTGACGGAATTGATTGATTACGAGGG
>JASLKO010000120.1 GCA_030747475.1 Candidatus Thalassarchaeaceae archaeon
GTTGCCTTTCTTGATACGAATCAATTTGGGCCACATGCAATGATTGTGATGCTGTTCGGATTTGCCGCAATTACTGGCGGGATCTTGTTTTTGCTATCACTATAATCAAGCGATTTGCTTTCGTGCTAATTCGACTGCATCATCTACCAATTCGCCTGAGACTCCAACATGGTTTGCGGGGTCAAACATATCGTTAATCTGCTCGGCACTGAATCGATTTGTGATGTCATCGATACCTTCACAAATTTCTTTGAGATGCTTCCCCTCTGAAATACATGTCATACTTGCACTGCGCAATATCTCGTGGGCTTCATCACGTGGAATGCCACCGTCGACCAATTCAATCATTACTTTTTCAGCCATCACCAGTCCATTTTGAGATTCGATATTTCGCCGCATGTTGTTAATATCAACAACACACTTACCCATGACTCGATCGGATTTAGCCATAACATCATCGAGCAATATTGCAGCATGTGACAATGTGAATCGTTCCGCACTGCTATTGGCCAAATCACGCTCGTGCCACAACAACGCATTCTCATAGGATGGAATGATGAAAGATCGAACAATTCGTGCCAATCCACAGGCATTTTCAGCCGTAATTGGATTCCGCTTGTGCGCCATTGTACTGCTGCCAACCTGCTTCTCAGTATCGAACCATTCACCGACCTCGGCGATTTCGCTACGCTGTAGGTTGCGAACTTCTTGCAGCATTTTTTCGACACTTGTTGAAACGTTCGCCATCCACGACATCCACTCAATGTATCTGTCCCGACCAACGACTTGTGTTGTGACCAATGGAACACTCAACTCGAGATGTGTCAGGATGAGTCTCTGCAATTCACGCGCCTGACTACCCTGAGCAGCACCAGTTCCAACTGCACCTAGGAATTTCCCGACACACACACGGTCTCGAATTTCATCAAGTCGAACAAGGTGCCTGCGGAATTCATCCAAGAAAACAGCAATCTTGAGACCGAACGTAATCGGTACTGCAGCCTGACCGTGTGTTCGACCGAGCATGACAGTATCTCGTTCCCTTTCGGCCAGATCTGCAAGAGTGCCAATCAGTATGCACAACATTTCTCTGTGTATGTTGAGACTATCTTTGATTTGCAAACCGACGGCAGTATCGACAATATCGTTGCTTGTAGCGCCAAGATGAATGCACCAACCGGCATCCCCAGCTGCTTCAGCCATGGCTTTCGTGAGGGCCATGATGTCGTGCCGAGTTTCTTGTTCGATTTCATCAACTCGTTCGGCTGTTACGATTTCAGGATTCGATATTGACGCCACCTTGGCATAGTGTTCATCCGACACGCGACCGAGCTGATTATGTGCCCAAATCAAAGCTCTTTCAACCTCTAATTGTCGTGAATGGCGCCCATTTTGACTCCAAATTTCCTTGATTGGGTCGCGACCATAACGATAGTCAAGTGGGCTTACAGGCATCCAATCTCCAGTTGATGGGGCGAACAACCTCGGTATTAGGGATGCCGCCTCCAATCCCTATGTTCCTCATGCCAACTCTGCAGCCCAGATGTCAAGCCAACCACGACGCCCAGTCCAGTGGGTTGTATGCTGAATGTCGATTTTCGAATTCATCCATGGTGCATCGAGAACAGCTGTTTCAAACTCCCCACCTTCACCGTCAATATTGAATCTAAACTTGCCAGACAAATGCTGCAAGATCTCAATGTCCTCCGTTGTCAATACTTTGCCCAACCAAGATTCATCCATTCCTTCAGTCGTCACAGATGTGATGATAACTTTATGTCCGTGTAATACCAATTCGTGCATGTGTGTATATCCATCATGATGCCATAGTGGGGTAAATGAAATGACTCCCAATCGAGCACACATTTGCTCGATCCGCATTTTCTGATAATCACTTCGAAGAGCTCCGACGACAATTGCATCTATTTTTTGATCACATCGGAGTCTTTGCAAATTGTCTGGCCAGATCCATCCATGTGGCCAATTAGCATCTTGCAATTCATTGTTCGACCAGGTCGTCGATCGAATTTTCTGACTGCCATGTACTATGGCCTGCAATGCGGATTCTAGCAACTCCATTTCAGTATCTTCATCGCCTTCGATTGGAACTGGTAACCAAGGAATATTTGCGCTTGCAGCTTGCAAGCCTGCTAGCGCTGTGGTTGGCACTTGAAACATCATCGAGTCATCCCCCGTGATACGTATGGTGACCATCCCGGCGACATCCCAACCCCGCAATTTTGCCCACCATGTAGCATAGGATGAATCCTTGCCACCGGATGCCAAAATTAGCACTCGCATATTGTCTGGTAAACGTCACAGGTCGATAGACTCGCCGCCCCGTGTGTTGAAGAACCTCCATGCGCGCGCAATGTTTAGCCGACGAAGGTTCATAGGGGACTCAAGAGGTCGGCAGAGGGATTCAAATGCAACCAAGTGGGAGAGGGTATGACCATGGTATCACAACATTCAGTCCAGATGGACGATTGTTTCAAGTCGAATATGCACGGGAATCAGTCAAACGTGGCACAACAACTGCTGGCCTAAAATACCGTGACGGCGTCATTTTAGTCGTCGACAAGCGGATATCTAGCCGATTGATTATTCCAGAATCCATCGAAAAGGTCTACAAGATAGATGAGCATCTTGGGTTCGCAACATCAGGACTTGTCGCTGATGCACGCCAATTGGTTGAACGTGCTCGTGTACAATGTCAGGTGAACAGAATTACCTACAGTGATAAAATCCCTGTTGATTCTTTGGCCAAGCGGATTTGTGATTTCAAGCAATCATTCACTCAATATGGTGGTTCAAGACCATTTGGAACCGCATTACTCATTGCTGGTGTCGATGAAAATGGCACCCATTTGTACGAAACAGATCCATCTGGTGCTTACCAATCCTATCATGCAGGTGCGATTGGAAGAGGACGAAATGTCGTTGTCGAACATTTCGAGAGCAATTGGAAGCCCAATCTTACTTTGAATGCAGCAATCAAGATGGGTCTTGAAGCATTGCGAGAATCGATTGAAGCTAAATTGAACAAAGATGCCGTTGAAATCGCAGTCATCGATGCAGATGGTTACAGGGTGCTTGACCGCGCAGCGACCATTTCCCACATTGACAAGCTAAAACCAGCATACGATGAGTGAGGCTAAACATGGTTAGTTTGGATGATGCGGTCGTCGCTCGTCTAGAGAAAGGCGGTAAACGCTACGAAGTCCTCGTCGACCCGGAATTGGTTGAACAATTCAAATCGGAACCAGACAGTGTCGAATTGGATAATCTCTTGGCCACCGATGAAATTTGGCATGATGCTAGAGGTGGAGAACGCCCTACTGAAGAAAAGATCATGTCGGCATTTGGAACTTCTGATTTGCGCGATTGTGTAATGACAATTCTTCTCAAAGGCGATATTCAATTGACTACCGTGCAAAGGCGCCAAATGATTGCAGATAAGCGACAACAAATCATCACAGAAATTTCACGTACCGCTATAGATCCACGTAGTAAAGCCCCACATCCAATTACAAGAATCGAATTGGCATTGGATGAACTCCGATGGAACCCAGATCCATTTCTATCCGTCGAAAGGCAAATCAAAGATGCAATTTCCGTCTTAAAACCAGTTATTCCTTTGTCATTTCAGACCATAAAATTGGCCTTCAGAGTATCTGGGTCAGCTTACGGAGCCGTCCAACGTGAAGTTCGTAGTGACGTCATCAAGGAGCAGTGGCTCGAAAATGGGGATTGGGCATTCGTTGTTGAAATCCCTGCCGGCATGAAAGGTGAATACTTGTCTAAGGTCGCAAAAAGAGACCCAAATACCGAGGTTAAGGAGCTGAATTGACGTACAATATACACCCCTACGGGGTGGGCACCGTTAAAGAGGGGAGTCGGGTCGGCGGGCCGGAGTGAATACGATATGAGTGAAGATAGCACACCCTCCGAGGAGAACTCGGGTGCTGTGCGGCTTGTCCATCCGGGCGAGCGCATTGGCGTGCACGATGGCGCCGAAGCTGGACACGGTGTCCGCCAAATCAATGGCGAACTTGTGGCCATGCGAATAGGAAACCTAAGAAAAAATGGAAACACGGTCAGCATAGATCCGCTGAGCAGTCGATATGTCCCAAGAGCCGGTGATTTGGTTGTGGGATTGGTCGAAGGCATGACCAATAACATCTGGTTCCTAGACATCGGTGCTTCATTCAATGCTATTCTACCCATGAGTTTGGCCCCATGGAAGGTTGAATTCGGAGCGGTACGTGAACATCTGAATGTAGGTGAGGCCGTTTTATGTCGAGTCCAAGAAGTCGATGAAACACATTCTGCCGTTGCCACAATGAAAGGCATGGGTCTACGAAAACTCAAGTCTGGCCTTTTGGAGGAAATCCCTCCACATATTATTCCTCAAGTCATTGGAAAGGGAGGAAGCATGTTGCAGACTCTCAAAGAACTAGGCGACTCCCGTCTTGTCATTGGACAAAACGGTAGAGTTTGGATAGACGGAGACCATGATGGTATGCGAAATGTTCGAGCAGCATTGAAGTTGATTCGAGAAACTGCACACCTTCCAGGTTTGAAAGAGCGCATCGATGCGCTAGCGAATGAGTGAGTGAGAGTTAAGGAAGTGAAAATATGGGATATGGAGATTACCAATGTATGGATGAAAACGGCATCAGAGAAGATGGCCGTAAAGCAGACGAGATGCGCCCCGTCGAGATTGAATGTGGCGTCATTCCTGTCGCAGATGGAAGTGCTTACATCAAGTGGGGCAAAAACGAAGCTATCGCAGCAGTTTATGGTCCAATGGAGGCACATCCACGTAAGATACAGCGTCAAGATCGTGCAATATTGGATGTAAGATACAATATGGCACCTTTCAGTACTTCGGATCGAATCCGTCCAGGATTCAACCGTCGTAGCCGTGAAATTAGCAAAGTGACAAGAGATGCATTAGAGAGTGTTGTCGATCTTGAGTTATACCCTCGAAGTAAGATTCGAGTTGAAATTGAGATTATTTGTGCAGAAGCGGGGACACGATGCTGTGGCATCACTGCAGCCAGTGTGGCTCTTGCTGACGCCGGCATACCGATGTCAGATATGGTAGTCAGTGTTGCTGCTGGCAAATGTAATGGCATTGTATTAATGGATTTGAACAAACCAGAAGACAACTATGGTGAAGCTGATTTGCCCATGGGTATTCTTCCAATGACCGATGAATTGGTATTCCTGCAAATGGATGGCGATTTGAGTATGGAAGAGTTCCAAGTCGCATGGGATTACAATGTCAAGGCTGCCCATGAGGTTCACAAAATCATGGTCGAAGCATTGCAGAAGCGATACGGAGGTGAATCCTGATGGCTGTACCTATCATCCCTAGCCTATTGCGTGAAAACTTGGCTGCTCTTGCATCCGATGGTCAGAGATTGGACAATCGTGACCAGTTTGCTGGCAGAGATATCGAAATCGAAATTGATTGCCTCGCAAATGCTGAGGGCTCTTGCAGAGTACGAATGGGTGACACGATTGTCTTGGCAGGCGTGAAATTCCAAATTATGACGCCTTACCCAGATCGCCCAACGCAAGGTGGACTGATGACCAGTGCGGAAATCCGTCCTGTTTGTGGACCCAATTGGGAACCAGGTCCTCCTTCCGAAGACAGTATCGAAATGGGTCGTGTCGTCGATCGTGGGATTCGAGAATCTGGTTGCATCGACACAAATGAGCTTTGCATATTGCCAGGTGAAAAAGCATGGCAAGTCATTCTTGATTTGTTTGCCATTAGTGATGATGGCAACATGTTCGATGCATTTGCTCTTGCTGCAATTGCCGCTCTTAGAACAGCAACAGTCCCCGCAGAACGATTCGATGTTGGCGAGGACTACAAATTGCCTGTAGCCGGTACACCAATCATGTGTTCATACCAGAAGGTTGGAGGGCGATTCGTCTATGATGCATCCAAGCGTGAAGAACTCGGAGGCGATGAGCGAATTCACATAACTTTGGGTGATGAAGGGCATGTCCATTCACTCCAAAAGGGTCTAAGAGGAGTGTTCACCGCCGATGAATTCAGCGAGATTATGGATGCTGCACAAGGCAGATGCGCAGAACTTCGAAAAATAGTACACAAATTGGAGGAATCACAATGAGTAAGCGAACACAAAAAACAGGCGCAACAGCACGATTTGGCAGCCGATATGGTGTCAGTGTACGCCGTCGAGCTGGATCTGCACTTGCCAAGGTTAAGCGAGCATACACATGTCCCGTTTGTCAATATCCAAAAGTCAAAAGGCAATCTAGTGGAATTTGGGTCTGCAAAAAGTGTGACCACACATTTGCAGGCGGTGTATGGGAACCATTCACTCGTGCCAGTGATACAAACAATCGTATTATTCGACGTGGTCTTGAAGGTGCAACTGCAACAGACATGGCTGTAATTGCGTCACAGAAAGCCATTGATTATGAGCGCGCTCAAGCGGAGGCGAAAGAGCGTGGTGACGAAGAAGAGTGAGGCCTGGAAGGCCCTCATTACGACATCGAGTTCAGACCATGCCGCTCTTGCGGCGAGTTTGGCCTGTGAAGAAGTTGAATGTACTGTTACAAATGATCGTGTTGTAACTGTATCGATAAGTGCAACAAGTGCTTCGGATTTACGTGCAAAATACAATTCAACAATGCGTTCACTTCGAGCCGCTAGTGACACATTGGACCAGGTTCATAGGTGATAATATGTCAGACAATATTTCGATAGAACAAATCGTTCAAGAATTGCAAATGATTTCTCAACAATTGGTATCGGTTCAAACTCAAGT
>JASLKO010000121.1 GCA_030747475.1 Candidatus Thalassarchaeaceae archaeon
GGAGGAAGTTGGGAGTGCTGGCTGGCGGGTTCGAATCGGGTAGATCTTTCCCCGCCAGCCAGCCTCCGCATCCGTAATCCTTGTTCTGTCCGAAAACAGTTTCTAAATTCCGGCCGGTCCTGTCGATACTTGCGCATCGACATTTCCTCAAGACGCTAGAGTCAGTTGCCTGACTCACTTCCTGATGCGTTGTCCAACTTCCGAAGAAGCCTTTCTTTTCACCAGTTCCCGGATCAGATTTCTCTGTTCCAGCGTCCCAGCGAGGTTCTCCCTTTCGGTTTCACCTCACCTCCTAGTTTCCCTTGGCCTTACGGCTTTGTTTCACCTGGAGAAGGAGTTGGGAGTAACTGGCTGGTGGATTCGAATCGAGTAGATCTTTCACCACCAGCCAGCCTCCGCATCCGGATTTTTCACTCCATCTTTCGATTTTGTTCAAAATCTCGGTCGGGTCGGCAATCGCGCAAGCGCGATTAACCTCCCCTCAAGACGCTAGAGTCAGTCGCCTGACTCACTTCCTGATGCGTTGTCCAGCTTCCGAAGAAGCCATTCTTTTCACCAGTTCCCGGTTCAGATTTCTCTGTTCCAGCGTCCCTGAGAGAAGCAACCTTACGGTATACTTCTTCTCTTGGCAAATCTCTGTCAAAGACTTCGATTCACCAAGGATCAGATTGTGACATTACTGTCACCCCTGTTCCCCCTTCGGTTGGGTCAGAGCATTGCTGCTATATCCCTTCCTGGGCCGATTTCAACTGCAGTATTCATCGTCCCCGGTAGCTGCAACATTACTGCTGCAATACCTGCACAGGATTGTGCTTAGGAATTCGTCGACCGACTTTTTACAACTTGGCTTTTATGAATCAAATCTACTCTAGGTCCCTGAGGTCACCTTGCGGCTTCCAGTGTTTCCTGTTGCTAATTTAATCCAAGGTACCTGCATTGCTAGTTCCTTTCAATTATTCCTCGCTCTTTCGAGCAACTCTCCTGTGTTCTGACACGAGGTCAGTATGCATTCAAGCCCAGCTTTCATGCACGTTCACGGGAGCATCCATCCTCACAATGTGTGGATTTCATTCTCCTGCGGGCCTGCTGATCCAACTTTGCAGTTGGAAGCACGCCCCACCATCTCCGAAATACATCGGATTTGATGGCCCACTACCGTTCCCGACTTGGGTCCCTTGTGGGCTGGGGCCTGCCGGTGACGCTGGGCGCCCCGACACCACTCCTCGGAAGCGGCAAAGTTCACTTGGGATGAGGAGGGTCATAAACCTTTGTATAAAACGGCAGCATTTCCAGCAGAAAACAGGCAACTGGACCCTTATTTCCACTGGAGTGCAGGGGACAGTAAATGTTCATTTTCAGGATCGGAGGCGGCGCAACTTTTCTGCGAGTTTTGAGCGATTTTCATCCCCTTCAACTTCATCCTCTGAAGACAGTCTTCTCGTCAATAAATCTCCCTGTAAAAGATATACTGTGCCATCATCAAAACCAATGCCAATATATTCTGAATTTCCAACGATTGTATTGATTCTAGATTCCATTGAAATTCGGAAAATCGGTTCGCCTTCTGATACGGTGTATACATCTAGGTTGGATTGACGCTCATCCCAGGATGCGATCCAAGCACTTGTTGTGTCTTTGATTGCGGGGCCAAACATCACGTGCTCAATATTTCGACCCAGGGTGGTTTCAATCTGCCAAAGCAACTTCCCATTTTCATCATAAGCTCTTGCTAAACCTTCAGCTCCGCCAAAACTGGCGCCTACTGAACCTGATTCAATTGCGGCCGCGACAAGGAATCCGGGTTCTGTTGCTGATATCGACTCAATGGGACCTGGTTGGTTTGTGTAGATCTCGTCATCCATGACCATGCCATCATCGATACCGGTTAGTGTCCCATCCGCATGACCGATGACCATGTGTTGTTGCCCTGTGAAACCACATGTTGCAGGTGAATCAGTTGGCAAGGGGGTGTGGTGAAGGCCATCTTCTCCCGCGCGAATCATGCCACATCGTGGGCGACTCAATGGTAGAAATGCGACACCGTCATTTCGCATTTCCATCGCCCATGGTCTTTCATCAATCGAATCACTGCGGATTAAATCGCCTTCGGCATTAAAGCGCCAAAGTGTTGATTCAATGAAGTCATTCATTTCTAAATCGAAGACTGAGGATGTGGCAAGGATGATTTGGCCATCTGGAGTACAAGCCACCAAATCGCTGCTACCCTCCAATTCGTATTCCCATTGTAATTCACCAGATTCGAGGTCAATGCAAACCAAATCACGACCACATACTGCGAATAGGAAATTTGCACCCTTTGCGAAATTGGCTACACGGTTGTTGGTTTGGACGCGCCACAAGGTTTCTCCTTCCAAATCCCAACAATAGATGCCTCCGTCCCAGTCGCCAGCAATCAGTCGTTCGTCGTCCAAGAATAGGGCGCTAGCATTGGCTTCTAAGGAGCGTTCAAACCACGCCAAGTCACGCAAACTTCGCGTTGACACCCCCTCCATGACAACCCATGGGGCAGGGTCACCTATTGGACTTCTGCTTCAAGCGGTGACGCCATACAATGATTCAATCTTGGCTCGGATGTAATCAATAAACGGTTGTGGTGTTGGAGGTTGGCCTGTCGCTTCCTCAACCAATTCTGCTGGTGAAAGAATACTGCCACGTGAGTGAACTTTGTCACGCATCCATTGCAATAGAGGCTCGAATTCTCCCCGTGACCACATTTCTTCCAACGTTTCTTCGCCTTCGAGATCTAAACGTGCGGCGGCAAGGAGTTGGGCACTGTACAAATTGCCCAATGTATATGTGGGGAAATAGCCAAATGCACCCATCGACCAATGAATATCTTGGAGGACACCTTGTGTTCGATTCGGGGAGCGGATGCCAAGGAACTTCTCATACATATCATCCCAAGCATTCGGCAATTCATCGATATCCAGTTCACCATTGATGAGTTGTTTCTCGATTTCATATCGAATCATGATGTGAAGGTTGTAGGTGGCTTCATCAGCTTCAACTCGGATAAGACTGGGTTCAACCATGTTTACACTGCGCCACAACATTTCTCCAGTAACACCTTCCATGTTTGATGAGAAATGCTCAGCCCAATGTGGAATTGCCCATTCACTGAATGCAAGAGAGCGCCCAACTTGATTTTCCCACAAACGGCTTTGTGATTCGTGTACACCCAGACCATCTGCGTGTCCCGCTGGTTGGAAATCCAAATGGCGTGGGCGACCTTGTTCATACAGCCCATGACCTGTTTCGTGTAGAGATCCATAAAGGGATCCAAATGGTTCAGCCTCATCATAGCGGGTGGTCCACCTTACATCATCGGGATTAGAACCACCACAGAATGGGTGTGTGGACTTGTCGCGACGACCGGCATCGAAATCAAAACCGATTGCGGCTGAAATCCCATGAGAGAGTTGAGCTTGTGCATCCTCTGCCCAATTGTTTGAGGTCACCCATGACATGTCGGGTGCCGCACAATCACCAACTGCAGCAATCAATGGCACGAGGGCTTCGCGCAATCCAGCAAACAAAGGGTCGACTTGCGCAACACATAGTCCAGATTCATAGATGTCTAGAAGTGCATCGTATGGATTGTCTTCATATCCCAAATATCCTGCCAGTTCTCGATTCAGTTCAATCATCTCTGCAAGGTCATCGCGGAAAATGGAGAAATCGTTCTTTTCTCGGGCTTCG
>JASLKO010000122.1 GCA_030747475.1 Candidatus Thalassarchaeaceae archaeon
ACTACTCGATTGGATTGCACAAACAGAAGTGCTAAGCGAAGAAGGTGAAGATGGTGAAATTATCAATAAAGAGCGGACAACGTACCCCTCTGATGAATTGGATTTGCTTTTCTCCTATCCAAATGCACATCGGCTACCAGCTGAGCTATGGCAGGGTCGAGTCCGGTCCGCAATTCGGAGCATACGTGAAAATCGTCGAAGTCCTCGAAGTCAATTAGAGGCAAGGTTCCGTCATGTATTGGCTGACAATCTCACCGTGCAAGAAGTTGAAAGTGTTGCAGGTGAAGCGGCCAACTTGAACCCAACACAAGGCTTGATGATGTTTGAACGTGCCATGAACTCGGGACAGTTCTCAAACAATGATATGCGTGCTTTGTTGAGTATTCAAAATGGTATTTTTCGATTAAATGAAGATAACTTGCCAATTCGTGTTCGTCGGAAACTTCGTCATTTGACATTGAAACCGCTCGTTCTGGTGGACACCAATTTACTGATTGATGCCGTCAAGGACAAAATTGGTTTGTTGCTAAATGAAGAGGGTGGTATCGAAACAAGTGCCCATGGATCATTCCATCGAACCGTACTTTACAAAGCTCAATCCGGAGCTGTTGAATTACTGATTCCCGCTGCGGCACAAAATGAATTCAAGGAAATTATGGCCAATGTTGAGCGGGTTCGTTGTATGTTTGAAGATGTCTGGGTCAATGATGTAGAATGGGGCGAAAAGGTCACAACCAAGGCAATAAATTCGATTTACAAAGAGGTTTTGTCGGAATATACAACTTGGAATTCCATGGGGGTCAAATCTTCAGATGAAATGATTTCGACATTTGATGGCAACATCTCTCAATTCTTACTGAAGCATCGTAACACATATTTCGAACTTGTAACAACTGGGAAATCCATTGACAAAAAGAGAACCGAAATCAATGGTGAAGACATCTATCCCGAAGACGGTGATCGAGATATTATGCGAGATGCTGCAATACTCGCAGAGTCAACGCACAAAGGCATTGGTGCAATCCTAATCGCATCTCGAGATTCGGACTTTTGGATTGTTCGACGGTCCCTGGAAGAGAGCTTTGGTTTCGGTGTCGTCAGAAGTGCTAGAGAACTAGGCCAGTGGATTTGATTCATTACACCACGCAGCTTGATAGCGGTCTACACTCGGACTATCCTCATTTGAAAAATGATTGAACAACATAGGATTGAGAATAGAGAAGCGTCCTTCCAACCAGGTTCTCGAGAGTGGCCAGGGCGGAGTGGGTTCATCGGGAATTTGTTGGCTTAGCAAGCGGCCGACGCAGAACAGATGGCCGCCGGGACTCAACATCTTTGGCAAACCATCTGCGGCTTGATCTCGTATGTTTTCTGGTATCGCTTGTAATATGTGAATTTCAACAATGAGATCGAATGACTCAATCCACTCAATGGGTGGAGATAACAAATCTGCAACACGATAGTTCACCGTTGAGGATGGGAAACGTTCACGACACCAATCTATCGATGATTGGGATATGTCAAATGCGGTCACATCGAAGCCTGCAACTGAAAGCCATTCTGCATCATCTCCCAATCCGCAACCGACAACCAAGGCTCGACCCTGGACATGGGGTTGATTTGCGATCCATTCAACCATCTTGGGATGAGGTTCCATTCGAGCCCAAGGGATTTCTTCGGAATCCCGTTCAGCACCCGCATACAATTCCTCAAACCAGCGTAATGGTTCACCATCGGCTTCTGCTGATTCTGAGAGTTTGAGAAGGCGGGCTCGCACCTCGGCGAGTTTTTCATCCATCAAACCGGCTTAGGCAATGGGGTCCAAGAGGTTAGCCTATCGCCGAGTTCGACGCCGCCCTTGGCCGCGGTTTTGTTTACGGTTTTGACCGCCACGGCTTTGCCTTCTACCGCCACCTCTTCGGCCCCGATTTTGATTCTTTTTAGGAGCCTTCTCACCTTTGCGTGATTTTGCTTTCTCTGAATGAAAAGGATGGTCT
>JASLKO010000123.1 GCA_030747475.1 Candidatus Thalassarchaeaceae archaeon
TGACCCGAAAATTCTCCTACTTGACGAACCTCTGAATGGATTGGATCCGGTGGCACAAAGCGCCTTCCGCACCCTTCTTCGACAACTTGCAGATCGAGGTACATGTGTGGTGATTAGCAGCCACACACTTTCGGATTTGGAGCGGATAGCGGACACATTTGTACTCATGCATCAGGGGCGTATTGTCGCCGATGGCCCATTGAATGAAATCGAGCGAGATTTAGGGCTTCGAGCAACCTTGGAAATCGCTGGGCTTGGGACTGCTCCAACCTCGTTTGGGAAAGACGTTGAAGCCGAAGAGATACCTTGCCAAGACGGAGAAGAATGGGCCTATCACTTGCATCTGCAGGATGGTGAATGGAACACAAAACGCCGAAGTGAGTTTGGACCTGAAATCACATTCACCCGTTTGCAAAACGTGCCGGCAGGGCTTGAAAATGTGATTTCAGCTGCGACAGGACTTGACATTGAAGATGCAGGATTCAGCATATTGTCGGAGGTGGATTCCGATGCTTAATCGATTGCAAACCATTTGGAATGTGAGTTGGCAAGATGCCAAGCGAAACATGCGAAGTCAACGGATGTTGATTTTGGCACCGTTGATTGTATTGGCGATTTCAATGGCCTGTTGGGGATTTGCAGATTCTCGAATCGTGCCTGCAGGTTTACCGACAAATTCCCCCGCTCAAGTGTTGTTCTATTCCAGCCTCCCAGTGGTTTTCTTTTGCACTCTAAGTGTGGTATTGCTCGGCTTTGATTCGATCAGCCGTCGCCGATTAACCGGAGAATTGGCCATCGATTTATCCCAACCCCTGCCACGCACTGATTATGCCATCACACAATTGCTCGGTGTTTGGATTTCTGCCATGATTCCCACCACAATTGGCATCCTCATTGGTTTGTTTTTGATTGAGAATCAAATGGGTGAATGGCCAACATTTGGCGATGCAAGTATGTTTTTGCTTTCGACCGGACTTCTTCTGTGGTGGTACACCTGTTTGCAATTGCTCGCATCATCAATGGCCCGAGATGTGGGTTCATCTGTGACCCTTGGGGTGGGGACCTGGCTGTTTTTCGTATTCCTGTGGTTAATCCCGACACTTGTGGTCGCTCAATCCATGGGCGTGGACATCACAGATACGACATCAAGCAGCTTTGATCGCATCCAAGAAAAGGTCGATTTATTCAGTCCAAACGGTGTTTATCAGTTGATGATGGAAACTCGACTTTCCGGTGAAAGTCAACCCTCTTTGTCATCCTCTTGGATTTGGTTTTCTGCTTTGTCTTGGTTGGTGTTTCCAACATTAATTTTTACCAATAGAATCAAGCGACTAAGGCCCTGATTAAAAAAGTTTAGGGAAACCTAAACATACGAATTCAGGGCAACCTAAATATTATATCCCAATTGCATAGCGGCGTAATTCAATGGCACTAAGCCTTTGATGTGAAACCATGAAAAAAAATGAATTAATGAAAAATGCAATTGTAGTTTGTTTATTGATGACAACCGCTTTTGCTGGATGCTTGGGAGATGATGAGGAAAAGAGCGATGATGAAAATGTCATTCGACTCGCATATACGATAAAGGATGATTATGATAATCCTGATACAAATCCTCAATTGATGGCAGATTTTATCGAAGCACACTCCGGATATGAAGTCGAAATCTATCCAATTTCCAGTTCAAATGCAGCCATTGAGGCTGTTCGGTTTGGACATGCTGATGCCGCATTCCTAGATGGTGGTGCAGCATTTGTGGCTTGGAAGTCACATGGCCTTGAAGCCATTCTTGCAGACACAAAATCCGATGGGAGCACTTACTACACTGCGGCGGCCTGGGTCCTCAACAGTTCGAATATCACTTCTCTTGAGCAGTTGGAAGGAAACAATTCCTGCCACACTGGATGGTTGAAGTCAGCAGGTATGCTAATGCCCATGGGATACATGATTGGCCAAGGCATGGTCGAAGTACAAGGCGATCCAGATGACATCGAATCACTACGAACCACTATCGAGAGTCATTTTGGGACAGCTACAATCCCAGAAAGTGGAGCGCAATACTATGGTTATGGTGGAGCATTTGAATGCATGACCGCAGGCGCAGGAGATGTTGCATTTGCAAAAACATCGTCATATGAAGACCACTGTGAAGGCAATGAATGGTGCCTTGATCGTGATGAATATCGAATGCTTGAGCCTGCATTTGGCCAAGTACCAACACACCCTGTGATGGTCGATCCTAACAAGATTGATTCTGTAAAACAGGATGCTTTCGTGGCAGCTATGCTTGCGATGAGCAGTGAAATGTGGGTCGAAAATTATCCGATGGGTGGCACAAACTACACAGGCTGTTACAGCATGACAACCCACCAGGTTGCAGATATCCCACAGAACACATGTGGCGGTGAGATTCTCCAGAATGTCCTAGAGAACAATGGTGCGGTGGTCTCCGTAACCAGCCAAGAACATCTTGGCTCATACAGTGATGCTATTGCGAACATCCCTGGAATTTCTGCCTACTTTGAAGATAAGTACGGCAGTTGAGACCGAAAAACAACGAAAGCCGGCCCAGCCCTTAAGGGCTGGGCCGTGCCTACGTTTCAAAAAGGGAGGTGTCATCGGCACAATGATGGCAACTCCGGTTTTACGCATTGACAAAGCCGTGATTGGCTTTGAATCGGATGCACCATTGCTTGTCGATGTCGACCTTGAGATTTCACCTGGTGAAATCATTGGAGTCATTGGTCGTTCAGGAATTGGAAAGAGCTCCCTGCTCCGCACAATTGCTGGATTGCTAAATCCGATTTCAGGGGAAATTACCGTACCAGTTGGCAAAGGAGAAATTGGGTATATTCCCCAAAGATTGGGCCTGATCAATCATCAAACAGTTGGATACAATGTGATTATGGGCGCGCTTCCAAGAGCACCATTTTGGCAAACTCTATTCTCTTTACCTGGGCCTGAATTAAGACAATCGGCCAGAGATGCAATTGAGGCAGTTGGCCTTTCTGACAAAGTTTTGGATCAGGTTAGTCTATTGTCGGGTGGACAGCAACAGCGCGTTGCCATTGCGCGTTCGATGGTACAACAACCACAAATTCTGTTGGCGGATGAATGCCTTGGAGAATTGGATTCTGAAACTGCAAAGGAAATCATCGCCTTAATTCAAAAACTCGCCAAGGAGGAAAATATTGCAATCATTATTGTGGATCATAATCCAGTGCGAGTCGCAACATTTTGTGATCGAGTTTTGCATGTCAAAGGCAATCGGATTGAGGAGGTGAACATTTGAAATTCGCTCAACATTTAATCAAGAGACCTAGGATTATTGTTTACACATTGATTGTCCTTCTCGCCATTCTTGTCTCAAATAAATTGGGAATCTCTGTTGAAAATTTGGGGGATGCTTGGGACAATGCAGGTGTGCTTTGGTCGGAGATGTTCCCCCCTGACTTCAGCGTCGTGACCAAGCGAGCATCCTGGTCACAAACAGAATGTAATTGGGAGGCCGATTGGGCTTGCAGTTCAGCGATTCATGGGCTCACAGAGACCATCGAGATTGCATTTTTGGCCACATTATTCGGGATGCTTATTTCTCTTCCACTCTCAATGATGGCAGCTCACAATTTGTCGCCGATATGGTTGTCGACCATCACTCGACAATTGTTGGCGGGTCTACGTGTTCTCCCCTCTCTTGTCTGGGCTCTAATTTTCGTCATTATGTTTGGTCCAGGCCCATTGGCAGGAGTGTTGGCCATGACGTTGTACACCGTGGGTTATCTCGGCAAATTACAGTATGAAGCATTGGAAGGGGTGAGTCGCCATCCACTTGAGGCTGCTAGAGCCATGGGTTTGCCTCGATGGCAAGTGGCTCGTTATTTCGCTCTCCCAGAAGCGAGCAATGCAATTTTGAGTCAGATTTTATTCATGTTTGAGTATAACATTCGACATGGTTCAGTCATCGGATTGGTTGGCGCGGGTGGAATCGGTTGGTACTTGAACAACTATCTCGGTGTATTTTCAAGATACGATCGGGCCCTTGCTCTGATCATTGTGATTTACATTGCAGTGGTCATTATCGATCAGATATCGTTGTCTATTCGGCACCGGTTCATGGATAGTGAAACACATGCACCTAGAGCAAGGTGGCGTGAAATTATCCCCTTTATGCCAAACCGTGAGGTGAAAAAGCAGTGAATCGGAAATATGCATTGATTGCAATTCTAATGGCTGCAATTCTAGGTGGGGGATATTGGTACTACATGGTCACGTCTTTCGAATCATCGGTTGGAACCAACAATTCATTTGTTGTTGATGACAATGAGGACACACTGTCAAATGGCACAAATGATTCCTTATTGTCACTTGAATTTGAAAGTGGCACAGACAATCTTGAATGGTCATTTACAACAATCATGTTGGACGATGGGCAATCTCAGTTCGATTGCACATTGGGTGGACTTTCATCCAAAACCCAGGCAAATGGCAAAGTACAGACAAATTTGAATGCAGATGGTCGAACGTTTACCGTTTCCATAGATGCAACATCTGAAGAAACGTATACCGGTTTTTCATTGTTCAGCATGTCAGAATCCACCAATGAAAATTATTCATTGCGTTTTTCCAAAACAGACATTTATTTCGGTGAAGGTATTTCTTGGTTGAAGGTCGATGATACTGATTTTAATCAATTGACTGCGCTCCCTTCTGACAACTTTTCCACAGATACATCTGAGCGCTTGGATTGGTATGATTATGATTTATCGGTTCATCGGGTTGAACCCAAAGATCGAATATTTTTGCTCAATGATGGAGAATTTACATACAAGGTTCAATTCATCAATTACTACAACGCGAATGATGAATCTAGACATGTTACAATGATTGTTTCATGGTTTGGAAATCAGTCAATTCCCGCCATTAACAATCCTGATTTGGTACAGGCATCCCCCTGTATCATCATTGACAATGATGATT
>JASLKO010000124.1 GCA_030747475.1 Candidatus Thalassarchaeaceae archaeon
GATGCTCTTAACGATGAAATCCCACAAAATGGTGAGGGTACAGTCAATATCACATTTACGATTCGTGCTGGAAGCCCAGGGCGGATACGATTGGCCGATTTGGATATTACATATCGATACAGAACACGTGTGATTGGAACATCTTTGGATGGTGGCATGTTGGTTCCGGATGGAACCAACCGAATTTTGGTGACTCAAGTCGCCATCGGAGATGATGCCACAATGCTACAGCGGGTTGACTTGACCCTACAATCTAGTCATGGAGCAGACCCTGTACTGCGATGGCAGGCTGGTGATTCGTGTACCGAAGTCTCCGATGTAGATGGCGTAGTCAATTTTGATGCCGGCAACTGTAGCACCTCGACAAGTTCATCTGAAATCGTCAGTATTCGTATGCCAATTCAATCCGAGTGGAATTGGGATGATGAAACCTCAACTGAAGTCAATATTAGTGTGCATGATGATTTGGGGTTAGCAGTCAATAATTATGCGACTGAAGATTTGAATCTGCGTGTCGAAAATGATATTCAGTTGCTTGATTTATCGGCAATAGATGAATCTGGTCGGGAATTGTTGCCATTTGATTGGATGCGCGGTGGAACAAATCTGACATTTAGTGGAACAATTGCTTTCGAGGGCTCAACCCTTTCGCCCCAAGCAGGACAATTCAACCTCCAATTGACGGGGCAAAATCTCACTCAAGATGGTCAACTCGATCCATTTAGTCCTGAAGAAATTTTCATGGTTCAAGCCAATCCTGCCTACGGGCAGTATTACATGACATTTGAAACACCAGTTCAATCTAGTCAAGGGGGCATGCTATTCCGAATTTCTGCGGATTCTTTGCCCAACGGTTCAAACTATGTCAATCCCAATTTCAACACCATGCGAATCGTTCTTGATGGAAATAGCCCATTGGTGATGGGCGCGACACCAAACGATGGTATTGAATTACATTCAGGAACTCAACCAATTGCGATAGTCATTGAGGATTCTGTCGACCCCCCCGTCGAAATAACACTGCACTATTGGATTGAAGCACAAGACGATTTGAATTACAACCTTCTTCCCGATGCTGATGAATATCGAACATCTCTCTTACGGTCCCCTGAAAATTTACCCGGTGGTCTCAACGTATTCAATGGAATCATAGATGACAGTTCGAATGAACATGGTGAAAAAGTCTCATTTTATGTGAGTGGCCAAGATCAACAAGGGAACATTTTGGCTAGAGGTGGTGGCCCAGTCTGTCCAGATGTTCCAACGCCGTGCGGTATTGCGTCAACAATCACTCCAGATTGGGATGCAGATTTGGTGACTTATTCAATCCGCGAAGAATTTTCACCACTTATTGAAAGTATGAATTCCACCATCTTGGGCCATGATGATGGTTCACCATTACACCCTGGGACAGAATACATTGCGCGATTGTTTATCGGCGATGGAAATGGCTGGCAAGATATCCAATCCGTGCATCTCTCTTTGGTGGAAGATTTCAGTGATGAGAGGGCCTCAATTTGGGCCAATTTCACTCGTCCGGAAGATGGCCATCAAATGCACTTAGAGTCTGGCAGTACAGCGGTTGCAGTCTCAAATCTGTATAGCTCTTACTCAACTGAACCAACCAACAATAGTATTCTTTATCTGGATATTCGCTTCCAATTGACATGGTGGTTCCCAGAAGAATTTGACACCAATGGGTTGGATACTTTTGTTCCGATTGTAAAAGTCATTGATTGGCCTTGTGATTTGAATTCAGACATCCCTTGCCATGAAGATTCGGGGGGACTTGGGTATGATGCATGGAGCCTAGACAACGATCTTCGATTTGACATGGTTCCTGGGCATTTTACTGCGACCGATTTGGCAACAGGCCGTAATTTGTACCGGCCAGGGGATGACCCTGAACTGATTGCTGCGGGTCAAGTAGTTCGAATTGGTGGGCGGATTTTGTTTAGCGAAGATTCCACTCCTGCACCTGAGGGTGCCTTTGACATTGTCGTCGGAGATTTGGAGCGTTCATGGTCAGCAGTGCCGCGTGAAGGTGGGGATTTCACACTTGATATTCTGGTTCCGAATGTTCGTAGTGGTGGATTGGACATGTATGCAAGTTTAGAGAACCTTCCCGGTTTGGCAGACGATACGACCGCCCAACAACCACGAATCCAATTAATTGTAGACGGGACTCCACCTGAGATGCGTTCCATTTGGCCCAATGGTGATGTAGAGCTAAGTGATTGTAGTCAATTACCAGTCAGCCTCCATGTGTCTGATGAGCATGGGTTTGATTCAAATCGCCCTGCTGAAATCCACTGGCGAATACGTGCGGGGACCAGTGAAATATCTCGTGGAAACCAACCATTCCAGCAAGGTACTCCAATCGGTGGCGATTGGATTTGGGAGGGGATTATGGATTTGACAGATTCGGGTTCAATCCAGCTTCTACCTGGATATATTGTGGATGTTTGGATTACTGGTTCTGATGAAGCAGGGAATCCATATCTCGCATCAAACAATACTGAGATCACACCTATTGCAGAGTGGAGATTGATTCGGGTCGGCCCCAATATCGACCTTCGAGGGGAAAATACCTTGATTTCTTGGGACAATCCCTCTCCAGTCGGTGGCGAGGTTGCCGTGTTGTCCATTCAAGGTACCAATAGTAACCAAGAATCCGGATTAATTTCGCTAATTTTAATTGAGGAAATTTCCAATGACCAATGGGTCGAAGTCCAGGACATCGAAGCGATTGTTGAGATTGATTCCATGGGCAATTGGTCAGCAATCTTAGAATTGCCGACTCAAGAGGTGGAAAAAAGTGAAATTCATCGGTACCAATTGGTTGCAAGAGATCGGCACATCGACATCGATTGGGTGACAATTGAACCACTTGAGGTCAAACCTCATACTGCAAGAGATGGTGAAGCACTATCTCAGCAAATCAATGATTCTAAGGGCCTATTTGTTCTCTACATTATCGCGGTTCTATCGCTATGTTTTGGTGTCTCAATGTTGGTCCTGTATCGTCGTGAAAAACAAGCTCAATCAGACGAAGAAAATGAATTGCTAGAACAATCAGATATTATTGGCGTGGAGTCAGGCATGGTTCTACCCCCTCTTGGATTCGAAAATATGCCCCCACCTGCAAATTTAGCACCACCACCAGGTTTTGAAAATGCACCTCCGGCTGAAAAATTGGCACCTCCCCCCGATATAGACAACATACTCGGTAGCAATACAGTGGCACCACCAATGCCTGAACCTGAAATCAATGTCCCGCTTGATTTTAGCAATGGAGTATTTTCCAATATAGTTGCTAAACATGGAATTCATGACGGTGCAGCTTTCTTGTCATTCGCAACCAATTATGATGCAGATGGAAATGGATACCTACGTCAAAGTGAATTGGACCGAGCAGCAATAGAATTTATTGCAGGGGGACATAATCTACAATCTGAATCATCAGCATTTACCGATGAACAGTTAATTGCTGGTGGTTGGACTCAAGAGCAAATTGACAATGCTCGGGAAAGCGGCCAAATTTAGATTTGGAGGTTCGTTAATGGCAGATGATTTGCCTCGCATTCCCATTCCTGGGCCGGATGCTGAAAACACAGAAAAAATGGTGTTTATGCAAGAACAAATCGTCAATTTCCTGAAACAATATTCGATGCCGTTAATCGAAGTATCACTCGTATTCTCAAAGTACACTCGGCAATTGACTGAAGCGTTGGAGGCAGAGGCTGATGTGCAGGGTGAATCTTTACCCGATATTCTGATGAAACCTTGGCCATTGTTGGGGGGTCAACAAGATTCTGATTCAAATGGCCCACCATTGGACACCGTTTTGCAAAACCTCGATGATGATCGAATGGACATTCTCGATACGATTTTGCGTTCTGCAATGAATGCGACTGAAATGCCCTTGGTAGATGCTTTGATGCAATTGCGACAATGGGAACATCTTGCTAGAAATCAACTGGCAACAGCGAAGGGAGCAGGGCAATTATTCTCGCCATTGGAAATTCCTGATGATTGGTAATCAGACAGATTCTCGTCATCTACCTGCATCGGATACAGTCATCATCGCAACCCTATATGCATCAAATATTGACCATACCCATAGTACAAACCACAAGATAATGGTCAGTGCTAGAGGAATTTGAAGCAACTTCCAGTCCAACCCTTTCTGGTGTTGTCGATTGAAATGCTGTCCGAGGAAGAGGAATGGAATGGCTGCCAAAGCACCTGCAATCAGTGGTTTGAGCGATCCCCATGCACCAACACCTGCGGTTAATTCACCCCAAATCAATCGGATGACCCCGATGGTATTTCTAAATCGGCCTGACGATGGAGATGTGGTATCGTTGACTTTGGTGTTCAAAGTCACGACCAAATCTTCTTCTTCATCTGCCGACATACCGCATCCTCACATCGATGCCTGAACGTTCATCCTGTTCAATGCTATGCTTTTCTTGTCCATTGAATCACCATCCACCAGGTCTTTGTTCGATACGGCCAGAATTTTCGATGACACGGTACCATTGAATTGCAACGATTAAATCGAGGGCCACAATTGCCCATAGCACGTAATGAAACGGAATTCCAGATCTCGTCATAATGCTTGAATCATCTGTAGAAAACTGAATTGCAATGATAGTAGTCAGTATGGCGGCCACAACAATGGTCCACATTCTGCGTTTCCGTGAAAAGACACTTTGTTCCTCAAATGTCTCAGGCAGTATTCGCATTCCAAGCACCACACGCAACCATACTGGTAACAATCTTCGGAAATTATTCAATGATTGTGAACATATCCAGAGTCCAAAACCAGCTCCAATCAGGATCCCTGTTCGCATGGTGAGTCCACCAGCATCCATCGCGTCGAAAATCGCTGTAATGACGGCCGTTGCGCCTGCAGCATAAGTGAGGGCGTCGGCCAGAATGAGACTTCCATCAGCACCTTGCCTACCGGATTGATCTTCAAAACGACCCATGCTATCTTGCTGGGCTTTGAATTCCAATTCTCTATCGTCCATGACCCGTTGGCTGAGTTCACATCCATAATTGCTATGTCCATTGGACAGGTGTTCAAGCACAATGCAGGGCCGAATTTGGTTGACCGGGTTTGAACCATTTGGTGATCACGCTGAAAATCCATCACAATGTTTGGTCGAAGGTTTACTCAATACAAGTGTGAAACAAAACATTCGTTCGACATCCCCCTATGGTTTAGAATCAGAATCGGTTGAAGTCGAATTCGTTGGTCAAATTTTGTCGGTTGATGAACAGGGTAGTGCTTTGAGTATTGATTTTCTTGAAAATATCGATGCTGTAATTCATGTCGGGTTGAATGAAAAAGTCTCAAAAATCAACTTTGAAATGTGTGCAATTAATGAATCTGATTTTCGGATACCTGACAATAGTGGCCGTCAAATTTCTGAATCAGTCATAGACGATACAGGTTTTGCCTTATTGCACACCACTGCACATCGGCCCTCAATTTCTGCTGCATTTTCCAACAATGATGGTGTAGAGATTAGTGAAGATTGTGGACGTTTTGTTTGTAATGAAACCTACTATCGGACGTTGAATTATATCGAACAGCAAGGTATTCAATCTCGAGACAGACCACTCCCAGCGATTTTTGTGCACATCCCAAGTTTTGATTATATTCCTGAAGAAATTCAATCCCAGATATTGTGTGAACTTGCGGCTAGAATGATTCAGAAACCGGTGGTCGAGGTTGTTGGTGCAGTTCTAATCAATTCTGACCGTCGAATTCTTGCTTGTCAACGTGCCTCAAATCAAGTCATGGGAGGTCATTGGGAATTCCCCGGGGGAAAAGTCGATGCTGGTGAATCAAAAATTGATGCCCTCAAACGTGAATTGGATGAGGAATTGGGGATTGATATTGAAGTTGGTAAAATGCTCGGCACTTTGGAACATGACTACCAATCAATGATTGTCCATCTTTCGTTCTATTCATGCAAAACTACCGATTCAGAATTTCGGCTTTCTGTTCATGATGACTATGTTTGGTTCAGTGAAGATGATGCACTCGGAATCAATTGGTTGCCTGCAGACATTGATTTTGTAGAACAGTTATTGGAAATTGGATTTGAGTCGATTCACTCATCCGTTTGAATCGTGGCTCTCCCCTTTTTATCGAACCATTCAGTTACGGCACCATCCAGTCGCATACTCAGTTCATCACCGACTGTTCGCGGAACATCAGTTCTCCCTGGGTGCCATGTTGCTTCTTCGATCCAATCGACCAAATCATCGCTTTGCATGGACACTTCAATCACCCCACCAACCGTACGTTCATTCTCCAATACAAAAGCGATTTTTCCACGAATTGCTGCCTGACGAGATATCAGAAATTTGGTCGTGTAATTCAATTTTTGATTGTCTCCCGTCCGACCTAAATTCAATGACATGGCATCTAAAGCCGTATCCAGAATGCGCTGTTCACCAAGAAGTTCTAGGAATCTATCTGGAGAGACGCCTTCACACACCATTTCTACTGGATTACGGTTGATTGGAAACATTTCTTCCCCCGGGGGATTTGGGAAATGAAAATCAGGGAATATGTTTTCAACAGCTTGTGTACATTTGCTTCCAACTTCATGCGGCATCACGCATGTTGAAACTGAAATGAGGGGCACACTGGTCATGGTGAACAGAACTTGTTGAGCAAAGCCGCTTATTTTCGCTTTCGGGCACGCAACCTTGACACCTACAATTGACTG
>JASLKO010000125.1 GCA_030747475.1 Candidatus Thalassarchaeaceae archaeon
TTTCAGTAGACATTTGATTTTGTTCAGATGTTGGGGCTTCCGATATCAGTCGGACTGGTTTCTGCCGTACGACTTGATTTACAGATGCTTCTGTCCGAATTTCCCATGCAATAGAGAATGCCATTGCCTCTTGCAAAGACATTTCAAGCTGAGTCAAACGTTTATTACGATCCGAACTCTGTTCAAGTTGTTCAATATCTGCGATTTCCGCTTGCAACCAAAGGCGGAATTCATCAAGCGAGGGGTTTCCCATACAATCTTCTGCAACGGACTCCTAGATGAATGAAACGCCACCATCACTTTGAATGAAAGCCACTTCGCGAATTTATGGGTCGTGTACTTGTGAAATTTGGTGGCGGTGTAATCACCACCAAATCAACAGGTGAACCTGATGTGAAGTGGGATGTAATCCAGTCACTCATCAAATCAACAATTGATTTGGTAAAACAAGGCCATCATCTCATCGTTGTTCATGGGGCAGGTTCTTTTGGGCATGTACTGGCCAAGCGTTGGGATTTGTCTTCAGGAAAGGAAACAGTCGAATATCGTGGGGAATCTGACTCAGAACAACGAATGAAAGCTGTGTCTGAAGTTAGAAAAAATATGGATTTGCTTTGCCAGATTATTGTGGAGGAATTCGACAAATGTCTTCAGGAAGAAGGTTTGAATCTTGTGGATTCATCTCATTGCGTACATGTTGTCAAACATACTCCAAGAGAATTTATGAGGAATACTGGTCATGATTTTGATGGCGAAATCTCCAGATTTATCGCAGGTAATGATGGGCCATACCATGATTTAGTACACATTACACATGGCGATTTGGTGGACTGTGATGAGCCGAAGGGATTTGGAATCCTATCAGGTGATCACATCATGTACAGATTGGCAACTGAACTACCAGATGTGACGCACTGCATTTTTGCAATGGATGAAACTGGAATACTCACAAGTCCAAATGAAAAAGGCATGTTGATGCCCCGTTGGAATCGTCAGATGGGGTTGAATGGTGCACATGATGCTGAAATTGATGTGACTGGTGGCATTTTCCTAAAAGCAGATGTCGCAGCAGATATTGCTGAGAAAGTCGAACATGTGTGGTTCATAGATGGAAAAATCCCAAATCGAATTGTCGATATTGTCGTAAATGGTGATACAATAGGCACCCGAATCATCCCTTCATAGATAATCCATCACCGACGTCTTCATGTGACGAGTATACCTCGAAAGTTTGAGGCATCATGAGTTCCAAGCAAGATCTACTTCACGAAGGGTACGATTCTGCCCAAGTTGACATGATGTCTGAACAGGTTATTCTCGTTGATGAACTCGATAATCAGGTTGGGTCAATGAGTAAAGTCGATGCTCACCGGGGTGAAGGAGTACTACACCGAGCATTTTCGATATTGGTTTTTGATGAAAATGATCGGTTGTTGATACAAAGGCGGGCTGGCCATAAAATCACATTCCCGAATGTGTGGGCAAATACTGTTTGTAGTCATCCTTTGAGTGTAGCAAATGAAGCAGATGACTCGATTATGGGTCATGGCTCAAAAATTGCATCTATTCGAAAGATGGAGCAGGAAATGGGTATTCTTGCTGGAACGATACCCATTGAAGACATACATTTTATCACAAGGATGCTGTATCGAGCCCGTGCTGATGAAATATGGGTCGAACATGAATTAGATCACATCTTATTTGCGCGTGTTCATTCTAGTTTAGACGTTCAAGCCAACCCTAACGAAATATCGGAAACATGTTGGGTCACTGAATCTGAATTGGCCGAATGGTTGAGAGAAGATATCCCTTCCAAGGGTGTAATTGCACCTTGGTTCAGGCTGATTGCTGAAAATATACTACCCGAGTGGTGGGGGAACCTTGACGGTCTGCCTACGCAGTCGGATGAATTGGTCAGGGACATGGGTGATGTGACTGTGACCAATGATTACGGTATTGGGGACTCTAAATCAGGGGTGATGACAGCACTTAAATTTCACAAAGATGCTGTTGAATCTCGGATTATTAGTGCTCTTTCAAAATCAGAAAATGATCGTTTGGGTTCAGCAATGATGCACCTCATCGAAGGTGGTGGAAAGAGATTGCGCGCAATCTTACCATGGCTTGTTGCCGATGCGGTTGGAAAATCACATGATGGTTTGTATGATCTAGGTGCATCTATCGAAATCATACACAATTTCACGCTTGTGCATGACGACATTATGGACAATGATTCGGTTCGTAGGGGTAGACCTGCAGTCCACATCGAATACGATCACCCCACTGCAATTAACGCTGGAGATGCAATGTTAGCAGTTGCATTCGAAGTGTTGGCAGAATCCAATCAATTT
>JASLKO010000126.1 GCA_030747475.1 Candidatus Thalassarchaeaceae archaeon
CCACAACAGTTTCCCCGTCAACCTTGACTTTGAGGGTCCAAAGACCGTGTGTCATGGGGTGTTGTGGCCCCATTGAAATCCACATCTCTGCCATTACTTCACCCTCCCAGAATCTTCGGGCTTTCTTCCAAAGCCCTGAGGGTCATCGTACATTTCATTGAAGTCGTGATATCGCAACAAGTGTTGCTTCTGTAGTGGATGGTAACCCGTGGGTGAGTCATGAGGTAGTAACACTCGACGCATTCCCACGTGGCCATCGAAATTGATGCCAACCAAATCCCAAGTTTCCTTTTCATTCCAATCTGCACCGACCCAAATATCTGCGACGCTTGGTACGCTTGGTTCCCGGGTTTCAGCGATGGTCATTGAAATTTCAAATTCCAAGGGAGTGTCATTTCCTGAAAGCGAATCAATGTCAACCTTGGTTTCATGAACGCGCTTATTGATAACCTGAGGATTTGTTACCCCGGTTCGCATGAGGTGTACCACCACTTGCCATGATGCATCAGCATTCTCTGGCCAATGGATTCCAGTGATCATCGAACAGTAGTCGACATTCTTGGATTTCTTTAGCCAAAGGGCGAGTTTGCGCCATTCACTGGCCTTGACATCGATGTGAACGTAAGCGTTCTTTCTGCGTCCACCTGTATGGTGTCGGACTTCGGCTTGAACCGCATCGCCAAAATCGGCGACATCTGCAACGATGTCTTCGGCTGCAGATTGTACCTGCTTTGCGCTGACTTCCTTTGCCATGTGAATCCCTCAGTCATCTGCGACAATAATCGGTTCGCCGCGGGCTTCCGCCTCTCCACTCGGAACTGCTCCGATGCGGATAATTTTCTCTCGCAACTTCCCAAAGCCATCAATCAGTGCTTCGGGTCGTGGCGGGCATCCTGGAATGTATACATCAACTGGAATGACGGTGTCAACACCTTCCAGGATGTTGTATGATTGGTAGTATGGTCCACCTGAAATCGCGCATTCGCCCATGGCAATACACCATTTTGGTTCTGGCATTTGTTCCCACAATCGGACAATTGGATCTGCGAATTTCTTTGAAATTGGACCATTGACCAACAATACGTCACACTGTCGTGGACTACTACGGAAAACTACTCCAAAACTCTCCGCATCAAAACGTGGCGCACCTGCGGCGGCCATTTCAAGAGCACAGCACTTGATTCCCAAATGCAGAGGGAACAATGATTTGCGTTGCGCCCAATTGAGGAACCGACCACCAAGAACACCGATGAAATCCTTCATCCGCGATGCTTCGAGTGCCTTGTCATTCAGATCCCCGATCATATCGAGAAGGCCTCGACTGCTGAATGCGGTGTAATTCTGCCCTTCATCCATTGCAATCCCTCAGATGTAAATTCGACCTCTCTTTCGGAACACATACCATACACCCAGTCCCATCAATCCAAGGAACACCATGAGGGTGACCAAGGAACCTGTGGCAGCTTCAATGCTACCAGCTGCACCAGGTGTTGCGGTGTGGTCTGCATTCATGGCGACTACGCCTCCAAATGCAAGGAACATGAATGCAATATCAAACACAAGGAAAATGATGGCATACCAATAATATTGGAAATGGAAGTCAATCATCGCGTCCCCTACTGGGTCGGCTCCACATTCATAGGTACTCAAACGGCGAACGTACAATGATTGGTCTGATTCATACCCCTTGAGAAGAAAACTGCGAAGTTTTGTGGGGTCATTGGGGTCTGGCATGGGTCGCAAAAATCTCGAAAGTAGGAAGCCACCCATTGGAAACCCGATACCAACGAGGGTCATCAGAGCAAGGGAGAGATATGCTGCCGACACAGAGGACATTGCGAAGCCTCATGGAACCCGTAGGGTTCCTTGAGCCGCTCGAATCGAAGGGGCATCATAAGTATATCCGGCAAGCAGCAGGCTTAGAGTCACGACTCAAACAAGAATGCTACGCCTTCGATTGAGTAAAATCTGAATAATTGCAAAAAGGGAAATGCCGCCAAAACCGACCCAAAGAGCAGTATCTACCCACTCCGGAGTCTTTTCTGGTGAGGACTTGACTGTGAGATCAAGTGGTTGAGCACAGACCTCGCAACTCTCAGGTGTGACTTTGAGTGTGAATTCAAATTCGTCAGTCGATGCAGACGGGTTGGCCGGAGGTTTTGCTCGAACGAGGACCATCGTCGATTCACCGGGTTGCAGAATCAAATCTGTTTGTTGAATGTCCACTGACCAACCTCTCAGACCTTCAGTCGAAGAAATTTCAATTTGCTCTTCGATGTTCCCAGTATTCGTAATTTGAACCAAGAAGTCAGCAAAGTCTGGGTGTGTGGTATTCTTGATTGCACCCTCAGGGACAATGACTTCCAAACTGTGAACAGTAGCAATTGAAATCACCACATCGACACAGGATGGAGTGGCTGTATTTCGCATCGATGCCGCGCAGACTTGAATCACACCAGCCTCACCATTGAGGCTCTGATCGTTGCCCATGACACTGAAGGTCAAATTGGCGTAGTAAATTTGAGAATCATCTGAAATTTCGAAGGGCGTGGTTCCAATGCCAATTTCTATTCCATTCACTCGCAGACTTGTTGAAATGACTGAATCCATACCTTGTGTGGTAAACAATGCTGATTCAATGTAAGGTGATGTTCCGACGTCACTCAACATCATTGACATGGTAAATTGGCCACCAGGAGGGAGGGTGACACTCATTGAATCAGGTGCACCTTGAGGTTCAGCCAAAATCAACTGCATCATGTAATCATAATTTGAGACCCGTGCAGTGACTGTCTTTGTGTACTCATTGGATGGAGATGATACAATGTTTACCTTCATTTGAACTTGGAGGTAATCCCCCTCATCCTCACTTTGGATCTGTATGCGAAGATACACCATTTCTGATGCACCAGCAGCTAGGGAAATTTGTGTCACCTGATTGCCTGCTGCATCTACGTATATCGTATTCCAAGATGGTGTTGAACAGGAGCTCCCCGGTTGGTTTGGGTCGCAGGCACGAAGTCGGAATGAATCCTGCACGTTGCCCTTGTTGTAAACGGTTAGAGGGAAGTCAATTGTTTGGTCACTGCGTCCAGTTTGATCCACAGATAGTACCGTACCATCGACTTCATGGCGTTCAGCAACAGAGACTTCCAATTGATCCGTGATTTCTATCGATGAATCACCATTGCTATTGACTGTGAATGTAATTGTAACAGTGTCATCTGCCAATGCATCAAGTGGTACAAAAATGTCAACATTTAGGACGCTCTGATGATCCTGTTGAGGTTCATGTTTACCAAGAAGATTGACGGAGTTGGATTCCAGCGTGACTGCCCAACCAGTGGGCATAGGTGTGTGCCCAATACTGAACATATCCGCCCCATTCCCATGATTGGTCACAGTCAGTTGAGTTGATTGTGACGTACCTGGTTGAACATTATTCATATAATTGGAGGCCAAGGAGGCAGTGCCCGCATATGATTGGCCTACGGTGACGGTTAGAATTGCATAACAGCGTTCACTGTTTCCATCTTGCCCACGAACCCTAATTTCAGTTGATGTGTCAGCGGGCATGCTGTCATCAGGTGTGACATCAAACGATATCGTAGTTTGTCCATTCCCATCATCGTATGGCAGAAGGGCCGTACTTTGATCGGGTGTGACCCAATTGGCTTTTGCACCAGATTTACCGAAAGTGACTTGCCAATCACTGTTCCCTGCATTGGTGAGTATCAAATTACCAGATTGTGAAGCACCGGGTGAGATTGTCATCGATGTTGGAGAGACCGAGGCTTCACATTCGCGAAGTTCAGGAATATTGAGTGTTACCGATAGATTGTCCTGTGCTGCATCAGTGCCCGGCGGAGGCGCTGGGGCTGTGACGGTGGCCCTGGTGATGAAGCAATGCGAACCCGCTTCGGTTTGTTCACCATCTGGGACCTGAACTGTGACGGTAACAGTCTCTTCATCATCCGAATTTAGCTGAACTTGAGCTGGATCAACTTCAGCTGAAAGACCATCTGAACGACAACTGGAATCAGAGTCCATTTCAATCGAAATTGTTTCTTGGGTTTGGCCGGTATTTTTCACCGTAATCTCCCATTCAACCTCAGCTGCACCATTGTTGTAATTCTTGGTGGCTGAACTGGTTGAAAGTTCGACGCCCTGTGCGGCGTTTCCTGATCCTTCACCTTGAGTGGTGGTCACAGTGACATCCGCTTGGGCGGGCGCACCAGGTGTCCCAGGTTCAGCTGGAGAGGCTGTTGCTGTGACTGTGGTATCACATTCCTCAGCATTTTGTTCACCGGAATCTTCAGTGACGTTGACTGTCAATGTCACCTGCTCCGCAGAATTGGGCGTAATTGTAGCCGATACCTGCTCTATTGTACTGGTGTAACCCTGACACCCACCCGCTTCTTGACTGGTCGCCAATTGGACTGTAATGTCCTCATCACCTGTATTTCGAACGGTGATCGTATACTCTGCAGGTTCTCCAGGAGAGGCTTCCTTAGAGGAAGAATCCGATGACAGTGATACGGAGGCTTCAGCCGCAGCATATGGGCTCAATATGACGAGCAAAAGCAATGCAACGACGCTAAGGGAGCGGCCGCGCGCGGGTGTGCGCATGAGGGGGCGACTGGCAGACCCCCTCAAAAGGGCGTCTGCTTGATGGTTCAGGAACTCACCTCCACAACAAAGGTCTCAATCGAAGCCTCACAATTGCGGCAATTCGTCAATGAAGATGCACTGCAAGGGTGACTCGCTTCGTGGTATCGCGCGCCACATGATGGGCATGCGCGGCGAGCACCTACAATTGGATTATGACACCCCCAACAAACAATTTTTTGCGCTTCTTTCTGCACGACTTGGGATGGAACCTGAGGTGGGAATGCTGTAGCAGGAGGGGGGGCCAAATTCGATTTAGGAGCAATATCATTTTCTCTTAGCCGAATGATGAGTACGCCGGCAATAACCAAGCCGATCACGATGAAAGTTAACAAACCAACCAGAGCGATTGTCGTTCCAATTCCCCCCTCTGCTTTCTTTGTCGGGTCCGCAGCAACATCCAGTGATATCGAATATGTCGAACCCGCGATATTGGAATCTTCAAAACTCAATTCTATGCTATCTTCACCCGATGAATCGGGTGTGATTTGGAGGCGTATGCTTTGGGATTCTTGAATCGCTAAATTCAGGACTGCAGTATCTACAAATTCAAC
>JASLKO010000127.1 GCA_030747475.1 Candidatus Thalassarchaeaceae archaeon
AAAGGTTGGCGCATATTCACTTTCGGAAGCCGGAGCTGGTACAGATGCGGCGGCCATGACTTGCAAAGCGAAACTATCAGAGGATGGTTCACATTACCTGATTACTGGAGAAAAAATGTGGGTCACCAATGGGGCAAGTGCTGACATTTATGTCCTCTTTGCCAAAGATGTAGACCACCCGGATTACGGGGTCAAAAAGCATGGTGGAACCACCGCATTCATCGTCGAGAAAAGTTTCGAAGGATTCACTGTGGGTAAGAAAGAAGACAAATTGGGCATCCGGAGTAGCGATACTTGTACCCTCATTCTAGAAAATTGCAAGGTCCCTGCGGAAAATGTGCTCAAAGCCCCAGGTAAAGGATTCCCAATCGCCATGAATGCGTTGGATAATTCGCGAATTGGAATCGCAGCCCAAGGCCTTGGAATCGCGCAAGGTGCATATGAGTCTGCACTGAAATATGCGCATGAAAGAGAAGCATTTGGTGTACCCATTGCTCGGCATCAGATGATTACAGCCTATCTAGCAGATATGGCGACACAAGTGGAAGCCGCACGTTTGATGGTGTACAAAGCATCTTGGGCAAAGGAGCAACATTACCACCATGGAGGCGCCCGACACTCCAAGGAAGCAAGTATGGCCAAGTTGTTCGCAGGAGATACTGCGATGTGGGTTGCAGAGCGAGCTGTACAGGTTCTCGGCGGCTATGGTTACACAACCGATTTCCCAGTTGAGAGATTCTTTAGAGACGCAAAAATAACTCAGATTTACGAAGGAACGCAAGAAGTCCAGCGTTTGGTTATCGCTCGCGCCATTAGCGAGGATGTGTAATCAAATCGAGATTGAAAATGGTTCCTGCAGAGTAGGTTTTTGGTTCCGCACCCGGATGGAATACTGTTGCATCCCCACCTAGGAGCAGACCATTTTCATTCTCCCATCGCAAGAATGCGCCTTCCCAGAGGCCGATGACAGGCCGAATGTTTTGTTCATGAAATTCCTGAATTCTCTGTGCCCTAGTTTCACCGAAGTGTTCTACATATTGGTCCTCATCTTTGAGCCAAATTCGTCCATCGTGGTAATGTGCATTAATCTGAAATGGAACTAGATTGAACGTTTCAAAGGATGCCGGTTGAACGATTGGCATGTCATTTGTTGTTTGCATTGTGGGACAGGCAACATTGGATCCTGCGCTAACGCCCATGTATGGCATGCCCTGTCTAACCCGTTCTTGAACGATTTCGATTAAACCCCTTTCATGCAAATTTTTGGTTAGCAAAAATGTGTTGCCCCCACCGACATAGAGGCCTTCAGCATTCTTTATCGCTTCAACTGGGTCATCAAATGTTTCTATGCCCCTAAGATTCACACCACTCGGCTTGGAAAAAGTCGAAATTTTTGACGTGTAATCGATATGATCCGAACCCGCATAAGGAATGAATACGACCTCACTACAATCGTTGAAATGATTCTTCATTTCTTCAAAGTAGAGTTGCCTTCGAGCTTCACTGCGTAAACCACCACTGCCCAATAGAAGCCTCATGCACCCATCTCCAGTGTTTCAGAGTCAACCATCAGACTTTCGGCTGCCTGTGCAATGAGAGGATTGGAGTCTTGGTTCAAGTCTGCCAAAAGTTCGAATATCGATTCCGATATTGGTCGCCCATGAAGATGTTCCAACACCCTTAGTCGAGATGTATCATCCCCCGATTGCAATAATTCAAATCGAATCGCATCTGATTCAGGTTCTCTTCTTGAGCGAAGTAATCGAGGTAGCAACAATAAATCCGAACTTGATTTAATCGCTGTGACCACATCATCCCACTGAAACCAATCCACACTTTCCAAATGTTTGGCGATGACTTTTCGCAAGGCTGGTGTCGGGTTTGAACACAATACAGATATGGATTCAAAATCCCCCGTTTCAACCATCGTTGGAAAACAAATATCTGCTGCTTTCAGTTGCAAAGGGCCATTCAATAATTGCATCATCATCGGACTATGATGTCCAATCGAAATCATCTGATTTAGAGCAGATTCTTGAACGTGAAGATTGTCATCTTGCAGCATTTTCTCAAGAATTGTAGTGTCCCCTGAATGAGAAATCGCCATCTTTCGGACGATGTAATCTGGACTTTCGATTGCCACAGGAATTGTTCCGGGGTCCACCGATAAACGAGCGCTCCAGGCCTCTCTACAAACGGATTGATCATTGTCCTCACACAGTGTAGAGAGGATGGGCAAGGCTTCAGCCCCAAGATGGGGTGCGAGTTCAGCAGCGAGGTGTCGTAGTCTGGCTTCTTTTCGTACTGAAAGAGAAACGATGATTTTTCGATGCTCTGGGCCAACCCATCGGCGCATGGCATCCACCGATTTTTCGACAAACCATTCATCATCATCATCCAATAGTTCGATGAATGCAGCCAATGCAGCAGGATCATTGATCTCAAATAAACGCCGAACGGCCATTCTTCGTTGACGCACATCCTTGTGCTTCAATCGATTGAGTTCATGTCGAAGCATATGACTCAAACAAAGGGAAGTGTACACGTCGTATAGCGTTACGGGACGAGGTCGCCGTGACGGCCAAAACCACCACTCGCGCCTTCCTCTTCGGTTTTATCTGGATGTCCAGGCTGCATCAATCGAATGTCAACAAGTGTGATTAACAATGGCCAAATATCGCCAAGCCAATCCATTTCTGATTGAAGTAGATCTACGACAGGGTGTTCTTCATCTATTGAAAAATCGGAATCCAAAGCCCATGGTGGTTCATCCTCAAAATGCGGCGATTCAGGCAATGGCTCAATATCTTCAGGCAAATTCTCTAATGCAGAAGACAATGTTCGCAAGCGATTCAAAATTTCATCATCCAAAAGTCCAATTTCTTCACCCAAAGCTGCCCCTTCTTGAAGCAATTCAGCGAGTGACTTTGCTGACAGCGGCTCGGGTTCAGTGTCCGCAATATCGACTGGACCGAACAAAACTCCACCGAGATTGGTGTCAAGCCAATCATCTCCAGTCCGTTCCCTCTTCATCAAATGTTGAGAAAAACGACCACCGATAGGAGCAACTGCGAATCCACCATCAACCATTCTAGATTCAAGCCAATTTGGCAATTCTGGAATTGAACCTGTAACAAGCACCCGATCTAATGGTTCAGGAAGTTGCGGAGGGCAATGTGTCAATTGTCGCATTTTTCGAACGCGAACAGTGTGTGTTTGAGAGACGGTTGTTAGTCGATTGCGAACATGGTCAACCACCTCGCGTGATGGATCGACGATGACAACACCACCTTCCGGGCCAACGATGTGTGCGACAAGTGCGGCGATGTATCCTCCTTTGGCTCCTAAAATCAGAACTTCTTGTCCAGGCGACAACTCAAGGTGGTGCAACATGGTTGCAATCATATGGGGGGCAGAGATTGTTTTCACCCCACCTCTTGCAGTTTCAAGGAACATGAGCGGGCGATCATGCCAAAATGGATCTAGGGCATAATCTGTAAAACCGCCAATGTCAACAGAGCGCATGGCTGCAGATATATTTTGATCAAGTGGAATTCCGGCTTTTACAAGCCGCTGAATCAGGCGACGTGTGTCCCCCCCATTCCCTGCCATATGCACCAATTTCCACCCTCACTCAAAAGGCTGCGGAGGGGTTTACCTCATATTCCCCCCATCTCTCGGCCTAAACACGGGTCCGTGGTCTAGCGGTTATGACGTCGCCCTTACAAGGCGAATATCACCAGTTCAAATCTGGTCGGTCCCACTACTGCTCTTCGACCCACTCGGCGTCATCGCCAAGTGCATCTTTGTCTTGCTCTTCGAGCGTTGTTGCGACCTTTTCACTGGTCCAAACAGTGTTGTCTTTCCAAGTGTCCAAATCAGGATTAATCGAAGAGAGGGCTTGGCTGAGATCCAACTGTATGGTCGTATCAGCAGAGGCTTGTGCCTCAGCAGCGCTGCGGACTGCTTCAATTCGTTCAAAGTGCGCATCCCAAGCCTGAATCGCCTTCTGCATTGCAAAAATAATGAACGAATGTTTGTTGGAAGCTCGATCGCCTCCACCAAATTCACCTCTACGTACTAGATATGATTCACCGATACAAACACCAACGTAAATCGTACCGACTGGTTTGTTTTCACTACCACCTGTTGGTCCAGCGATTCCGGTAATTGAAATGCTTACACTACTGCCTGAAGCCTGCTGAGCACCCTGCGCCATTCCTAGAGCAACATCATGACTGACTGCGCCTTTCCTTTCCAATTTTGCAGGTGAAACTCCCAACTGTGAAATTTTTGAATCATTTGAATAAGTGACCCAACCTTGAGTGAACCAATCCGATGCACCTGATATATCGGTAAAGCAACTGGCGAGTAATCCACCAGTGCAAGATTCGGCGACAGACAGGCTCCACCCTTCCTTCTTCAGGCGCCGCACGAGGCGGGCCGCGAGCATGGAGGCTTCCTCACTCACAACCATACCGCTAAAGTGAGCGTTCTTAGGCATGCCGACGGGATTCCCGAGGGTGAATTCGCCCCTTTGGGGCGGAGTAATGCCTTTGAACGGTCGCGTCGGGCTTGGGGCTTGTGAGCGACACGGAATGGGGCGAAATCTACCGGAAGGTGATGGCAGCGGGCCTTTTGCCGGCCCGTTCAGTTCGTGAAAAACTCCTCGCATTGCCTTCGATTGAGCCCTTGCTACAGGCTGCACAATCCAGTGGCAGCAAAGGCGTATTGGATGAAGCAATGCTCGAAACATTGCTTGCCAAACCTCAGGAAAAAGTGGTTGCACGTACAATCGCTCCAATCGCCGAACCCGAGCCGGTGACACCTGCTAGAATTCATGACCTAGACCATTACAGATTGGCAGATTTCCCTGTTCAAGCCAAAGATGTTGATGCTGAAATTACTGTGCATTTTGACATCACTGGAAATAGTGTGACCGAAGGTAAAAAAGGTGATATTCAATCATTTTTCAATGACCGTTTGAAACAATTAAGGCGCATCATATTGGATCGCAACTTGCCGAATAGACCAATCGCAGTGAATGAGGCTGTTCGGCAACGTAAACAGCTTGCTGATCGTGACAACCAATTCACAATCATTGGACTCGTGAGTGATTCAAAAACAACAAAAAATGGCCACCTTCTTTTCACGATTGAAGATTCAACAGGTGAAGTACGATGTCTTCTAAGTCAGAGAGATGAAGATAGTCCAAATCAGGATATTGTCCATGCGGGGCTGATGAATGATGATGTCATTGGCGTCAGTGGATTCTTCAATTCATCTGGGGAACTCGTCTATGTTGACGACATTCATTTCCCACCACTGAGCAAGCACAAACGTCGTACAGCAGGTGCTGATCAAGCGGTCAGTGCAGCGTTTATTTCAGATTTGCATCTCGGTAGCAAAACATTCCTTGAACCACAATGGCACAAGATGATTCGATGGTTCCATGATGATCCATTGGCCAAGACCATTCGATATCTGGTCATCAGCGGTGATGGTGTCGATGGAGTCGGCATCTATCCTGGACAGGACAAACATCTCAACATCAGCGACTTGTTCAACCAATATTCTCGATTGGGCGAGATGTTGCAGGAATTGCCAGATTGGGTTGAAGTTCTTCTCTTACCCGGAAATCACGATGCAGTGCGACCGGCAGAACCTCAACCTGCAATTGACCCAGAATTGCAAACCGATTACAACAACACACTCTTTGTCGGCAATCCCTGTGATTTCAGTTTGCATGGTGTGCGAGTTCTTTCCTACCATGGTGTTTCAATCATGGATTTCGTGTCCAGCCTGCGCACGGTCACCTTTGAAACACCCGAAGAGGCGATGAAGGCGATGATTGACAGGCGCCATCTTGCACCATCATGGGGTGGGAAAACGCCACTATCGCCCGAACCAGAGGATCGATTGGTCATCCAAGAAATCCCTGACATCTTCGTCACTGGACACGTTCACGGACACCACATTGAGACCTACAAAGGTGTCAATCTCATTCACAGCAGTACATGGCAGGATCAAACCGATTACCAGCGTATGCTCGGGTTCCAGCCCAAGCCCTGTATCCTGACAGTCGTCAATCTGCATACCCATGCAACGGCTGCGATTCCGTTCGTCTAACCTTCAAGCAAATCATCTTCGATGGGTGTCGAGTAATCCAACTCATGCTTGCGTGTGCGAATGAATGCAGTGAGGATCATGAGGACGACTAACAATAATGCAATTTGGATGATTGGGTCGCCAAAGAGGGCGCTGAGGTCTGCTTTCTCCTCGGAATCATCCTCAGTTTCACTCGAATCTGAATCGACATCGGGCAATGGAGAGGTTGCATCATCCTCATCAATGACCAAGTTCACGCTCGATGTGTTCGTGTTGCCAGAGGCATCTGCGGCAACAATCGTTAGCGTGTAGGTTTCTAGTCCAGTAAGTTCAGGATAAGGAACAATCGTCATGTCGTGGTTCTTGCGAAGGGCGACCGCATCGCCGAAGAAGGTTTGGCCGGCAACTTCGATGGATTCTGTCGCTTCTTCACTGGTGTACCAAGTGACGCGTAGCGAACCACCCTCGATGACTTCGACAGCCAGATTCAGAATCTCAGGTGGTGTGGTGTCAATCACATTGGTCGTGTTGAACGAAATTGTGACCGCTGGAGCCTCAGCAACTGAAATGATGCAATCATAGGCCAATCCTGGTGATAAGCCTGAGACCTGTAGAGCCTGAGAAAGCCCAGGCTCTGATGTCGAGAAAGTCAGGTTGTCACAAGTGACTGAACCATTGTCGGGGTTGGTGGTCGACCATTCGACAATGGCTGAGGAGGAGGTCACACTGGAAACACTGACGCCAAATATTTGTTGAGCGACCTCAGGCAGTTCAATTCCTGTAAGGACCGCATAGGTTTGGGAGTCGACATCGTAGGAACTGAGCATTGCAGATTGGTCCGTTGTATTGTCAAGAACCATGTCGATGATGTTCGGATCGTAATCTCGCCCATCGACAGTGCTGGGATCGGCTCCACCACCCAATCTCCACGTCTTGGCTTCTGCATCGACATCTCGCCACTTGCCTGTCCCAAAGCCATCTTGCGAACCGGCGACGACAACAAATCGGTATTCGGGAATCTCTGAACCGATGACACTCTTTGCCACTGTAATGGTAATCGTCTTCAAATCCTTATCAGCTGAAACTTCGATGCCTTTTGCACTGGTCTCACCGGTGCTGGCACTCACTGTTTTGGTTGCACCCGGCTCACCCGTCGCTGAAACCGCGACTTCCCAAGCCCAATCATCGTGAATCAAAGCATGAGCGCCATCTAGCATCTCTGTTTCCCCATAGGATGTTTCACCTTGATCGACATAGATTTGCACAATTTGGTGGCTAAACCCATTGGCCAGACTCCAATAATCTGTCATTTCATCGAATGTAATCTCAAAGCGAGCGTTCCAAGAGCTCTGACTGATTTTGAGATGTGTAATGTCAAATAGGCCTGAACCAGGTGCGAAATCTCCGGCCAATGGATAGGTGTAATCGCCATCTCCAGTTTCATCGCCAACCGTATCGTCGATGTCGAGGAGGGTGACCCATTCTTCCAAGTCAGGCATAATCATCTCTGCAGGTGCAGGTGGTGCGATTTCGACATCGAC
>JASLKO010000128.1 GCA_030747475.1 Candidatus Thalassarchaeaceae archaeon
CCTGATTTTATTCGACACATGCAAGTTCCACAATTTCCAGATGTGCAATTGCGTGGAATGTCAACACCGATCGCCTCTGCCAATTCAATCAATGGAATATTGGGTTCAGTTTCGGTCACACCGAGAAGGAGTTCTCCTCGATAGAAGCGGACTGTCGCCATGGCCCGCCCACAACCTTCACAATATAATTGAACAGTCCCAAACGATTTGTTTCAACTCAATTTTCAGGCAATGGAGTCTGCTTTCGAAGCCACCAAAGCAATCCAAGCAGCATGGATACACTCAGAATTTCGACTAAGAAATACGCTTCATCGCCATAATGCCGTTCTACATTTGCGAATAATGTATCAAGAATCAGCCATTCAAAATGGTGAAGATGAATCGATTCAAAGGCGTAAACGTCCATACAACCATCTGGGAATCCTTTGGGAACACAAGCGATGGTTCGTAAAATCCAGTGGTCCCAAATGTCAAATGAAAGTGCTGCGAGAATTCCATATCCATAGCGTCGGTCGGTTCGCAGCCCCCAAAATATGATCGCAATGGCACCAATCATCCAAAACCAAAATACAAATTGAGAATATATTGTTCCTGATGGGTTGCCTTCATGATAAGTAAAAATGGCCAGAGTATCTATGATAGCATGTGAAAAGAAAGCCATCACGATTCCAATCCAAAACCAATGCTTACTTTCCCGTGAGAATAGCAATCCCAAGTGTATGCATGTCATCCCCGCAAGAGCATGCGCAGGAATCATCATGAAAACTTGCAGATGGTGTCACACCATAGCATTGAGCGTCAATTTTCTTCCCAACGAGTCCAACGGCCAGATTGCTTGTTGAAAGCAAGGCCTGCCTTCTTCATCCACTTGTTGAACTTGGTCGCACCGGCACCTGTTGCGATGATGAAATCTTCACGATCCTCTTGAGCTTGGATGTATCCCTTGACAGCCAATGTTTGATCAATCCAATCGTTGATTGACATTAGGCCACTGGTGAGGTTGCTCTCTTCAACTGCAGCTGCAATGGTGTCTGCGGACGCACCTGTCGCGGCCAAATCTGCTGCAATTGTGTCTTTTCGAGATACTTTCGCACGGGGTGGTCGAGCGATTTTTTCTCTTGGTTTTCGCTTTGGATCAATCTTGATCCAATCCTTCTTTGAGGAAAGGCGTGATTCAACCACAGTTGACATTTCGGATGAGAATTCAGTTTCGCAATCCCAGCAAATAAAGCCGAAATCATCGCCCAAATCCATGTTTACACTCGATCGGGGATCCATGTCTTCACCACATGATGGGCAAGCGTGGAAGCAAAGGGTAGGGACTATCTTTCGACGGAAATCAACGATATCTTGAGGAGTACCTTCAAGCTCTAGCATTTCGTGGTCCCTAGCAGCTTCCAAACCACGTGTTTCAAGTTGATCTCTAATCTTGGAACGCTGTTCTTCCTTTGATTCATCATCAAAGTTATTCTCGAGTTTCACAATCAATTCGATGGTTTTACCCAAGCGGTTCATGACCACTTTCTGACTACGAAATTGTTCTACCTTAGCGATTTTGAGCCGTTCTCTTTCCTCTTGCAATTCAAGCAGGATATCTTTCTGTTGACGCTTGAATCGTTGTTCCTCAATCTTGTCCATCGGCTTTTTTTGAGGGCCTGAAAGTACATTCGAGAGATATCTCTCTTTGCCTGCACTTGTAGAACCAGATTGCAACACTTCGAGAACTGAACGGGCAATTTCTGTTTTGAGACCGTAATTCTGAACGAGTTTGTCTTCTTCGAGTTTCTTTATTTCACCTATTTTGAGCCCTGAATCGGCAAGCGTCATGGCGGTTTTCTCATCCACGCCACGTCGCAATAACGCCAGATAGGTGTCCTTCTTTGCCATAATCAAGCCCCCGTGAGTTATTTGAATACCGTGCGACCTACTTGAAGCCATTGAATTCAGGCTGAAAGCCCTGCATCTGCACGCCCCCCCACTCAGTCCTGCCGATAGGGGGTGTCCCTATCAAGTCGTTGTCGAATGCATTCCCTATTCGAAATTATATTCTGAAATCAAGGTGCAGATTTCAACCCAATCTTCCGGTTCAAGCATATCGGGCCTTTCCTCGAATAGTGGATGCTGTTGAATGGACGATATTGCCGCTTGCCATCGTTCACGATGCCATCCGGATATGCGAGATAAACGACGAGGTGGGCGTTTGATCAAATTTCGTAATTTGCGCCTGCGATCCTTGAAGCATTGCGATGTCACTTGTCTAAACATTCGCCTATCAACATCGCTGCCGATGATATCCAAACGATCGATAGGTTCCAATCGAATCAGCCGTGAATGAACTCTAGGTTGAGGAGAAAAACAAGAAGGGGGGACTCGACGGCCAATTTCAATGTCAAAATCAAGCCACAAAGAGAGCCCCAAGGGGCCACGGTCAAGCGGAGGAATTGACATGGCCATTCGTTCTGCAAACTCTTCCTGAACAAGTAAAACGGCTGGAATGGTGCGTATCTCCCTCTGTACGCGCTCTAACAATGGACTCGATATTTGGTATGGGATGTTTGCCACTAAAGCATCAATGTCTTGTGGCCACTGAACGGTTAGAGCGTCGCCTGTAATCAAATTCAATTGACCAGATGCAATTTCATCCTCAAAATGTAATTTCATATGTTGCAATGACCCCTCATCAATTTCGATAGCGCTTACGCGTGCGCCCGCGAGGAGAAGATGGTGGGTCAAACTTCCAGGTCCACAGCCAACTTCCAGAACATGTTGGCCATCGATGTCACCTGCAAGTTCGATTGCGGCATTCAAAACTGATGTGTCGAAGAGGTAGTGTTGACCTAATTCACGTGAAACCGGATGGCGATCTCGTAACAAATCAACCAAAAAGCGCGCATCGCGCTCCATGACTATTCCCTCACGCACGGATGAGCAAATCGAGAAGGTTGGGTGTCATGTGCGGATCTGCAATTTCCTGACACAAGCGATTTGCTAGAAGGTCAGCGGCATCAATTTGGCAAGCTTCATCGAGAGAAGCAATGGTTTCCCAGCCAGTACGTCCGCGAATCTCAACCATTGAAATCGCCTTCGATTTTCCAATGCCGTCCAAGAGTTGGAATGCATGCATTTTGAGTGTTAAATTACCTGCACGGTTGTAAAATGATAAGCAAACCTCTGGATTATCGCATAGGATCGCCTTCACAACACTTTGCAATTCAGCTTGCGACATCACAGATAAATCTCGATGGCGGGTTGTACCGAGTACATTGACGGCCTCTAATTCAATTGATGTGCCTGGAACATGGGAATTACCATCAACAGGTGCACGCATTCTAATCAAGTAAAGGCCTTTTTCTGAGATGCCTTGAATCATGCCACTGGGTTGATGATCCAACACTCTCGCATGTGTCTCTTCATCGAGAGGTCCCGGTTCGCCTGAAGGGGCCGATGGTCCTCTGGGTTGCATGTGAATCAGTTCTCCGAAGTAGGTGCTGCCTCAATAATAAAACGGTCAAAGTGGACCAATAAAGGGTGTATTACAGGATTTGCTTTCGAACCGTTTCGACAATGTTCTCAATTTCGCCGCCATCCATAGGAATGCGTTTGCTCGCAAGAATTGAACGAACTTCTTCAACGGACATTGGCATCATTTCTGCGATTTTAGCACAGATATCGGTGTGTTCTTGTAGCTTCTCAATTGCCATCAGATCATTGAATAACGATTGATAGACCTTAGAATCTGTTTTGAATCCATTTCGCAAATCACTGGCTGCCCACTCTGCATGTTGTAGGGCCAATTTCTGCTCGTATGAAAGGAAGCCTCGACGACCTTGGGCATCGAGTAATGCATCTCGGACACTGGCATAATCTGTGTATTCACGCTCTGTCATAATTATCACTCCAATGGGCGAAGGTGTTCTGCGCGGGCGATGACCGTCTTCTGCATGTTACCGTCCTTGACTGCAACAATGTAGGCACTGCCTTGCTGCTCCTGAATAAAACCGGTGCGGCCTTGGAATCTTCGATGAGGCATTCCTCGCTGTTCTCCACCGTCTAGAACGATCGCAACACGGTCACCTGGAGTGTATGTGTGCATCACTCTTCGAATGTTCAAACGACCCTTTTGACTCTTGGATCGCTTTAGAATACTACGAGTGCCCTGACGAGTTCCCTTACTTCGACGCATGTGAGTGCCTCCCTTTCCCCCTTTAGGGGGAATCGGGCGACCTGCCGCCCCTAATTAAGCGCACCGCCTGAAATAGATTGCAATTCAGTCTGCATGGATGTCCTTTACATCCAGTAAAATGACCTCGCAGTCGGTCTCTAAGACCGCAGCAACTGAAGGGTTTGTGCGCCCTTCATCACTGTGCACCAATTCCTTGACGTATGTACCCGATTCACATCGAACATCAAATTCGATCTCGTTGTCTTCGATCTGAACGTTCTCGATAGAGATGACTTTTCGTTTTCGAATTTTGTCTGCGCGACGGTGAGCGACTCGCTGTGGTGTTTGTTGTTCCAAAACCTGACCTGAAAGTGAAAGGATACGCTTACTGATTTCATCATCAGAAAGGGAATGTTCACAAGAGAATCGTATTGTGTATGATTTCTCAGCCTTTGTTTCTTTGATTCGAGCTACTTCTGCACGGTTGGAAAATCGGAGACCTTGAATTTCGATTAGATCCTTGGCCGATTTGTTAATTGTCTTGGTCAGCTTTTCAAAATCAATTGAACGGAGACGTGGTGATTTTAATTCTGCAACAAAGGGACGTCCTTCACCCAAACAGCGTACATCAATATCTTCACGGCCCATGCCATGGAATGCATCTGAATTGGCATTGACAAATTCAACCATCGGTTCACAAACTAAACTTTGAATGCTATTGGGATATTGTTGACCGGTTCCTTCGCATGATTCACAACCCCCATCTCGACCCCTACAGGCACGACATGGCCAGCGTGTTTGTGGGACTCCGCGGGCAAGTTTTCGATATCGGCCATACAGGAAAAGGGCGCGGACATCTGCATTGACACCAAGTGTTAGAGTATCGAATAATATCATGACTTCAGGACGTTCTTTAACCCATTGAATAGTGGATAATTTTTCAGATATTGTGGATTGAACCACTTCCGATAGGGATGCCTTGAGTGGACGACTGCCCGTCGCTGCAAGTGTTGCACGGAGTACTTCCTCAGCAGCAACATGAGCCTTTGAAAAATGGATTCCTAATTGTGCTTTTGAAAACTCAACACCTTCAACCGAAGCAATAATTCGATTTGATATAATATCCAAATCAGAGAACAGGTCCTCACAGAATGGACAGCAATCTACCCCTTCATTCACCGTCAATTCTGGATCGCGCTCAAGGGCTTGACTGCGAACTCTGTCGCCGACAATGTCCAACGGGTCTCCAGCAATTCGAACGCCTGCAATTCGCCCTAGGCAGTGGTTGCAAGTTCCGATGCGAATGGCATGCTCAATGCCTCCGGGCGCAGGGCATCTTGGAATTTCACGAACCGATAGATCATTATCTTCAAATTCATCAAAATCGTCTTCAAATTCATCATCTTCAATTTCATCGGCAGGCACCATATCCGCCCAGGGATCATATGATGATGCATAACCTGCATCAGCATACTTTGTCCAGTCATCATCCTCTTCGGAATCCGTAGCCATAAATCCACCCTCGCGGGCGAAGAAATGGGTCAACCCATACCTTCGCTGAGCAAAACGACTGGGGTGTTGGTTATGACTCTTCGCACTTCAAAGCGAATCAGGATCAGGTGATCCTGTGGCGATTGCATGGAGACGATCAGTGCTCCAAATCCCCGAGTTACAACCTGAATCAAAAGTGAATCGAATGCCGTAACCACCAACATTTTCGGCTCTGGGTTTCTCATTGCGTAAACGATTGACTTCGTCCCGTAATGCTTCTTTTCTAGATTCTACTTCACGTCGCGGTTTACAATTGGCGCATGGACACCAAAAACGCAATTCAGTATACGTAACTGTATGCTCGCTTCCATCTTTCCAACGTAGAATTAAATCTGTTTCTCGGCGCTCTAATTGACTTAATTTGGGTGCATCAGTCATTGGGACCACCACCGATTATACCCAACCTTCGTTCAGCCTCTATTTGCAGTTTTCTAAAGCCGCCTGCATGCTTGGATTCCTCTTGGATTTCACGCCAAGAAATCATGCCAAGGACACTGCTTGCAATAATCATTGATGCGATAAAACTCAGTGCAATCATCAAGGCACAAAACAAACCGAATATCGAAAAGAAGCCCATCGGTGAATATGAGATGATG
>JASLKO010000129.1 GCA_030747475.1 Candidatus Thalassarchaeaceae archaeon
TGTCTTTGCAAGAGGCAATGGCATTCTCTATTGCATGGGAAATTCGGACAGAAGCATCTGTAAATCAAGTCGTACGGCAGAAACCAGTCCGACTGATATCGGAAGCCCCAACATCTGAACAAAATCAAATGTCTACTGAAATCTGTGCATCGTGTGATTCTATCATCGAAGACGATTTGGATTTCTGCCCATCATGTGGGGAGAATCGCTGATCATTCTTCTTCAGCAGCAGCGGCTTCTTCCATTTCCCAATCGGAAATACAAGCCATCATTTCAGGATGATCCGCATCAATCGTTGCGCAATATCTTGCTTCAACTTCTTCTGTTAGAAACACAGTAGTACCTGCATGGTAAATGGTATCGCCATTGGCTTCCATTTGTATGCAATCGACTTCAATAATAACAGGTCGATTGTGGTGTACATGACCAGCATTGGCGGCAGAAGTCACCGTTTTTGAAAGATGAACGTGTTTTCTGTCACCCGGCTTAATGCCATGTTCTAGCATATGTGATACTTCTTCTTCTCCACAGGGGTAGTATAGCAAATTTGGGGTATCATCTGAAGGCAGATCAAGTTCGATTTCAACGGTGTGTGCATATGTTGCCCTGACCATATCGCCTCGAACGTCATAACGTCCCTTGGTACATGTTTCACTAACTGCACGAATATGATGTGGGCGTAGCCAGTGCATTCTGCGATCTCTCTTAGTTAGTGCTTCAACCATCTCACGAACATCTACCCATCCATTCAAATCCATTTCAAGATCAAATTTTTCAGGGAAGTGTCTCAAAATACCGGCCATTCGTCTGCCAAGGATGTCTCTTTCACGATCACTCATGATGAACTTCCCTTCTTCATTACAGGCTGGACAATTTTGTCCGTCAAAGAATCCATGTGACTTACAATCTCTAATCATCATCCTCGCGAATGGACACCCCTTGATAATCCGTTCTGTGCCCTATGGGCACAATACAGGTCAAGATTATGGGGGCGCAATGATTGGGTGCTTCATGCGAACCGTCCTTGCAGGGTACTGTCGTACACCTTTCCAACGTGCCCATCGAGGCCTATTGAAAGACACTAGGCCCGAAGACATGGCTGCATCAGTCGTCAAATCTACTATTCAAAGAACTGGTGTCGATACTGAACAGATTGAAGATTTGATGCTTGGTTGTGCCTATCCTGAAGGGGAACAGGGTCTCAACCTCGGCCGAATAGCGACATATATGTCCGGGTTACCATATACTGTTCCTGGGATGACTACAAATCGCTTATGTGGTTCTTCGATGCAAGTTATTCATACTGCGGCTGGATCTATTGCTATGGGATCTGGTGAGGCATTCATTTGTGCCGGCGTCGAATCTATGTCAAGGGTCATGCGTGGTGGATTTAATCGAGAACCGCATCCGGAATTGTCCCAATCTTATCCAGAAGCCTATATCGGCATGGGAATGACTGCTGAAAATTTGGCAGTTAGTCACAATATTTCTCGCGAAAATCAAGAGGTTTTTGCCGCAAACAGCCATACAAAAGCAATTCACGCTCAGTCTAATGGATTGTTAACAGATGAAATTACTCCGCTTCATGGAATCGAAGAAGACGGATGTATGCGCCCACCTAGTTTAGAAAAAATGAGTAACCTGAAACCTGCTTTCATTGATTCGGGTTCAGTCACTGCCGCAACAAGTTCGCCTCTTACCGATGGAGCGGCTTCAATTCTCGTATGCTCCGAAAATTTTGCTACCGAAAATGGGTTGACACCACTCGCGACAATCATCTCTACTGCTGTCGCTGGCGTCGCACCTGAAATAATGGGATACGGACCAGTGCCAGCTAGTGCTAAGGCACTTAATCGTGCAAATTTAACGATGGATGACATGGACATTATTGAATTAAACGAAGCATTTAGTGCACAATCATTGGCTTGTATGAAAGATATGGATTTGGCCATTGATGATGCACGAGTAAATATTGACGGTGGTGCATTGGCGATTGGCCACCCTCTGGGTGCAAGTGGTTGTCGAATTACGGGTAAAGCAGCATCATTACTACAACGCACAGGACAGGAATATGCACTTGCAACCATGTGTATCGGTGGTGGGATGGGCATTGCCACAGTTCTTGAAAGATGGAATTGAATCATAATAGTGTTGATATGTATCTTGACGATGGGCCCACATGGGCTTCAATATTCGTGAGGGTCGCCGCCAAGCGCGAGAAAATTTAACAGGCTCCGAGGATGGTGATTGTGCTCGTTGTGGTGGCAATGCTGCACCTTCATCAATGCCTGGGTATTTACAGTGTAGTAAATGCAGTTATGAATGGCAAGATCCTGAATCTAGTTCTGTAAAAAGTGGTCCACGCGATTCTATTTCAAGGGACATGGAACAATTGGATGAATTCAAGCGTGAAATGGAATCTGGTCAAGGTCTAGCGAGCGTTTTGGGAGTAGACGATGGATTGGATTCAGAACAAAAGGCATCATTGGGTCGATTACAGGATAAGTGGATGTCTGGCATGCATGGGCAGTACAATGCTGCAGAAGAAGAAAGAAAGCCACTTATGATTGCATTTGATGAAGACGACAATTTATTGGAAACTCAAGTTGGAACAATTCATATCTCTGACAATGTGTTCGATGGTGGCGAAGAAATCCGAATCGAATACCCTGGCATGGGAACTGAATTTTTCGTCATTAATGAGGACGATGCATTGGGGTGGAAACGCGGGCGAACTCTTGAAGAAACAGCTAGAAATATTTCATCAATCATTAATCGATCAAGTAACCTTGTACATGCTTCAGCCGAGGGATCGTCGGTGAACATCGAACTTCGAGATGTTCATTTGGACTCTGATAGTTTGGTAATTTTTGTTGATGACCCCGGCGGCAAGAACATGTCCGTCGAAAAATTAGGTGTGATTCTCGATCCAGATCAGGTTCAAGTATACCAGGACTACCATAAGGTTGTCAATATCGCACTAGCAGACGGCATCATCACGCCCAGTGAAGACCAGATGTTGTGGGCCATGCGACAAAATATTGGAATCAGCGACGAAGACCATGTTCGTATCGTGCTTGATTTGTTTGGTGAAAGTGCTGTTAAAGAATGTCCAGAATGTGGTATAAACGCCCCACTGTACGTCGAATATAGTGCTTGGTGGTGCGAGGGATGCCAACATTGGGTATAACCCAAACACCCGTAACATAAGTACCATTGAATGGGCATTGTTGAAATACCGGATTGATTGGGTTAAGTATAGAGGTTAATGATATGGCAGATGAGACTCTCTACATAGGTGTAGATTTAGGAACTTTTAGATCGGTAATGGTGTCAAGCGACGGACACGATGAAAAAGTGCTGACAGTTATTGGAACACCTAAGGATCAAATCGCTAAGAATTTCCTTAAGAGAGATGTTTTGTTCGGTGAAGAAGCACTGAAGAACCGACTAGCTCTCAACCTATTCCGCCCTCTAGAACATGGTGTGATCAAGGATACCGCGGAGGATAAGAAATTCATTGCACATTTCATTACCAACATCATTGGACTCGCAGACCCTGAAGATTATGATCGAGTTGTCGCCGTCATCGGTGCACCTGCGGAAGCCAGCCACGTAGATAAGACTGCGATTTTTGATGCCGCTGCAGGCAGTGTGAACGCTTGTATGATTATCTCCGAACCTTTCGCCGTTGCATATGCACTCGACAAGATTGAACATACATTGGTGATTGACATTGGTGCAGGTACTACAGATTTGTGCAGAGTATATGGGACTGTTCCAAGCCCGATAGACCAAATGCACGTCAATTTTGCTGGAGACTTTATCGATGCACAACTTATCTCTGAAATTCAAAAGAAATATGCTGGGGCACAAATTACCAAAGACATGGCTCGCAGATGGAAGGAAGAATATTCCTTCGTCGGTAGTGCCACAGGTGACCCCATCATCGTAGACTTCTCAATAGAGGGTAAGGCAATGTCTCTTGATATCACAGATTGTGTAAGCGCTGCTTGCGAGAAGATTGTAGATCCAATTGTTGCGAGTGTCAAAGAATTGATTGCAGGCTCTAACCCTGAGTACCACGATGCATTCCGACGAAATATGATTCTAGCAGGAGGCGGTTCTGGAATTCAGGGCCTAGGTGAAATGATCGAAGAACGTCTTTCAGATTTGGGTGATGTTGAAGTCCTCACCGTAGAAGATCCACTAGAATTGGGTGCGATGGGCGGACTGCGTTTGGCCATGGAAGTACCAGAAGATATGTGGAAGAATCTAACTCTAGCCACAATGTGATTACTCTTCTTCTGCATATTGTTCAATGCTACTGGGAAGTACAAGTTGACCCATGCATTTCGGGCATGTCTCATTGGCTGTTAGGCTGTATGGTTGCACTGCGAGAAGACTTTGGCAATGCGGACAAGATGCCATGACCTCACCAGGTTGTAATGCGATCGATTGAGAAAATGCTGGAGATATACCATCATACCATGCACGGAACATCGGGTGCCTGAGCATGCGCAAACGTTGAGACATTGACCAGCACAGGAATAATAACAACATTCCTTGGAAATATCCTATCGCACTCGCAGCATAAAAGAATTCAATGATACTCAACAGGAAACAAAGGCCTATGGCAGACATCCAAATCAAAATTACCCAGGGTAACGCCCATGATTCACGTCGGTAATATCCGCGTACGATTAGTATGCAAAACGGGATAGGGACGAACAAAAACAACATCACACTGCTTGAAATACCACCTAGAGACGTGAATAGTAAAAACAGAATGAGGAATAATGTAAACACCAACATCGTACCCGATTGGCGATGTGCAAGTGCCAGTTGGTCAGACTCTAATTCGTCGGCCATGTGCCTCTGAAATGCATTACGGAAATCGTTCTTTCCATCGCAAGTGTACATAGGATGGGTTCATGAAGGCGGGATGTGAGCCTAAACCATGACGGGTGATGTTGATGTCCAAGTCCATAGCAATGCTTTGCTTGGGAAACACATCGCTTTGGGCATTACCGGTGGTATCGCAGCAACTGAAGCCGTGCGATTATTACGGGAGCTACGTCGACATGGTGCAAAGGTTTCTGTCATTATGACAAGTGCTTCACGCAAGGTCATCACACCACTTGCCGTTGGTTGGGCTGCACAAGGAACAGTCATCACGGATTGGAGTGCAGAAATGGCGCAATTAGAGAAATATGATGCAATATTGGTCGCCCCAGCCTCTAGAAATTTCATTTCAAGATTTGTCAATGGAATGATGGACCATCCATTGCTGATGGCATGCTCTGCTGCAAGGTCTCGTAATACACCCATCATCACAGTCCCATCTATGCATCATGATTTGTTTGATGACCCGATTACTCAAAATTTACTAGATCAAATCAAATACGCTACAGTGTTACTCGGTCCATTTGAAGAAGGCAGGTACAAACAACCAAATCCAGTACAAATAGTAGCAGAATTGTGTCATTTGGTCAATAGATCTGAAAATAGTCGACACTTTGCAGTTACTCTAGGCGCCAATAGGGCCCCAATTGATGCAGTTCGTGCCATACAGAACGCCTCTAGTGGACGAACTGGATGGGCCATATCTGAATACCTGTACCGATTTGGCCATGATATCACTGTGGTTGCAGGTAAAACGAGCGCTAATCCTAGTTTTGATTTGCCCAATGTTATACGAGCTGGTCACCCAAATCAAATGCTCGACGCGTGTCTAGATCTGGCATCTGGAAATCATGGTGAATCACCGAATGGTTGGGTACATGCGGCTGCAGTTTTAGATTACATTCCAAATGCAATTGAAGGCAAGAAATCTAGTGGTAGTCAAGAATGGCCCCTGGTTCTGGAATCTGGGCCCAAACATATACAACAATTATCTCAATACACTAAAGATTCAGTACGCATTGGATTCAAGCTCGAAACAAATGTTGACTTAGATACGCTACACCAGCGTGCATTGGCTCAAATCCAAACATATGGTGTTGATGCAACGATTGCAAATATCATGGAACAAATGAATGATGATATGTATCCGCGTGCCTATCTTGTTACAGCAGTTGGAATAACTCCCTTGGTTGACATGAATGATGTCTGTGAGTCAATTTTGTCCGTTTTAACATCGTAAATACATTGTATGTTGCGTCACATTCAAGCATAGGACATTGACGACACGGTTCATGGCAGAGCATGGTAAGGCTAAGCGGGGCATCCCTCCAAAGTCAGACTTCAATGCTTGGTATCCTGCCATTGTTGAGATTGCTGAATTGGTCGACAAGCGTTATCCAATCAAAGGCATGGACGTTTGGCGCCCATACGGTTGGAAGGCAATGCGCTGTATTGACAACTTAACACATGCTGAAATGGAACGCACAGATCATGAAGAAGTTCGATTCCCATTGTTAATCCCTGAATCATTATTGGAAAAAGAAAACAGATTGGTTTCATTGCTTAAACGTGCTAGAGAAGAAGGTGTCGACCCTAGTGAACTTCGTGATGAAGAGGAAGAAGCTGGATTCAAAAAAGAGGTGTATTGGGTAAAGCATGCTGGGGAAACTGATCTGGATGTACCCATGTTTTTGCGCCCAACAAGTGAAACTGCGATGTATACAATGTTCCCACTATGGATTCGTAGCCATGCTGATTTACCCCTAAAGACTTACCAAATTGTCAATACATTCAGGTATGAAACTAAGCAAACTCGTTCATTTATTAGAGTACGCGAAATACATTTCTTTGAGGCACATACTGCACATGTTGACGAAGCATGCGCCTCGAGACAAATCGAAGAAGATTTGGAAATTGTTGGCCGTCTCATGCAATCGATGTCTTTGCCGGTTATCATTTCAAAACGCCCTGTTTGGGATACGTTTCCTGGTGCCTGGTATACCATCGCTATCGATGTAATCATGCCAAATGGAAGAACATTACAGGTTGCTTCCTGCCATCATTACAAAGATCAGTGGGCAAAAGCATTTGACATGACATATCAGAATGATGAGGGTGAAACTCAGTATTGCCATCAAACTACGTACGGGATGTCAGAGCGCTTACTAGGCGCTGTTGTCGGGATGCACGGTGATGATAATGGATTGATTTTCCCCCCATCAATCGCCCCGATTCAGGTTGTCATTATGCCTGTTGCAGCTCACAAAAATCCAGATGTACTGACGACCGTTGAATCTGTATCTGAAACATTGAGACAATCTGGATTTAGAGTCAAGGTTGATTCTAGAGATTTGAGACCAGGTCAGAAATACTGGGATTGGGAAATCAAAGGTGTACCATTGAGACTAGAAATTGGCCCACGTGATGTCGAAAATGGCAATGCATTCGCTGCCAGACGGACCGGTGGAAAAGAGCCAATACCCTTAGATGACATTTCCAATTCTGTCCAACAACAGTTGAGTTTGATTGGTGATGAATTGTCAAATCGTAGCCATTCTCATGTTATTCACTGTGTCAATCGTCTTAATTCATTGGATCAAGAGATAGTCGATGGCCAGATTTATGAAATTGCTTTTGATGGTACGGATGCTGATGCTGAATTATTAGAAAAAACCACTGGACTTGCAATGCTTGGGGAGGCACTCACCCCATACGAAACTGAGCAAGTCTGCATTATTACTGGTAAACCGACCACACGTAAACAGCACATCGCAAGGATGTACTAATTCTTGCTGCGTAGTCCAGTGATTAATGCCCACAGGCATACAACCAAAATCAGTATATCAGGAATACCAATTTCACCCGTTGGACTCCATGCAATATGTTCATCCATTCTGAAGAAATCCAACCAATTTAATTTCATGCTCGTCACACAGGTTGAATGAATAGATTCGTCACATCCCGACAGGAAATTTCCAAAACCGTAGAAAAGATTGACCACGACTGCGACCATTCCAGTTAATCCGCTGAGCACATTCATTTTTTGACCAATCGTTCGACCTGTGTTTGAATGACTGACTTTGGATACATTTTCTGGATTGGGCGGCATATCGTCTGGCATTGGTAAAGGTAGACCCAAGTCTGGTATATCCTCAATCAATAAATCATCGCCATCAATCTCAGAGAATTGCTCAGCAAGGGCACGTTTAGTGTCGCCACGAGATATCCCAACAGAATCGAGAAAATCAGCGCCGTATATTCGTTCGGCTAAACTGGAAAGTACCGGATCATCTGCAATTTCTTGTGCAGATAGTTTACCGTCGAGGAGTTCTTTCAAGCGATTACCGTCATCACTCATAGTCTCCCCTCATGCCTTGCGTTAACCCCCCTATTCATCAAGGCTATGGAACAGTTGTGAATTAGAATAACCCTATTTCCGGGCAATAACCTGCTTTGCAGCATCAACAATATTGCCAGATTTCATTCCTAGCAATTGTAGTAACTCATCACTTCCACCAGATTCTCCAAATCTGTCTTTCACTCCAATCATTTCGATTGGGACGACACAATTTGATACAACATATTCAGCCACAGCACTGCCTAAACCACCGATTACCGAATGATCTTCTGCAGTCACAAATGCTCCACATTGTTGACTTAATTTAGACAATAACTCTGTGTCTAGAGGTTTTATTGTGTGCATGTCTACTACAGTTGCATGAATTCCTTGTTCGAGTAAAACATCTGCAGCTTCAAAAGCCTCGTTTAGCAATACCCCACACGCGATAATGGCCACATCTTGACCTTCACGATGTACATGCCCTTTTCCAATTTGTAGTTGCTCAGCGGATTCATCTGAATAGGCCCGTGCAACCTTATTTCGAGCTGTGCGCATATAGGACGGTCCAGGATGATTTCGTAAAGCCATCGTCAGTGCCTTAGCAGACAAATCATCACATGGATGCAAAACGGTCATGTTTGGGAGTGTTCGATAAATGGCCAAATCCTCAATCGATTGTGCACTAGACCCATCTGTCCCTGTATGGATGCCACCGTGACTACCACATAGGTGGACAGGTATATTTGGTCTAGCAATGCCATTTCGTACCTGCTCAAAACCTCGTTCACTAAATATTGCAAAAGTCGATGCAAATGGAACATAACCAGAAGTGGCCATCCCAGCGGCAACTAACATCATGTTTTGTTCGGCAATCCCCAAACTCACAGTGTGGCTTGGTTTTTCAGCGCGGAAAAGGCAAGATTTAGTCGATTTACCAAGATCGGCTTCAAGAACAACGACATCGTCATCATCAAGCATTTCCAACAATGCAGCACCATAGCCATCGCGACTTGCACCACCACCACTCGGAGCACTCATGACAATTCCTCCATTGCTAAAGCGAATTGTTCTTCATTGGGAGATGCACCATGGAATTTAGGATTATTTTCCATGTAAGAGACTCCTTTTCCTTTGACTGTATGCATGACGATACATGCTGGCCCATCCGTGACTTGATCAGCCCAATCAATGGCCTCAACGACTTGCTTCATATCGTGACCATCAATTTCCATTACTGCCCAACCGAATGCCGCAAATTTCTCGGATACATCGAACATACGCATCTGAGTTTCACAAAAATCGTCATTTTGGATACCATTCCTATCGACGATAACCTTGAGGTTGCCAATTTCATGATGAACTGCTGCCATGACGCCTTCCCAAATTTGTCCTTCTTGGAGTTCACCATCACCTAACATCACCCACGATGTTCGTTCACTGTTATCTAACGAAGCGGCTAAGGAACAACCAATTCCAAAGGACAATCCCATGCCCAAACTACCAGCGCTGAAATCAACACCAGGGCACCACTTCATATCGACATGACCTTGACAGGGGCCACCCAATGTTCGGAATGTCCATAGATCATCTTCTGTCAAAAAGCCTCTTTCATGTAATATGGCATAAACTCCAGGACTTGCATGCCCTTTGCTCATGATAAATCGGTCGCGGTCATCCCATTTGGGAGAATCAACATCTACGCGCAAGCGATGACCGTACAATCCGGTTAGCATATCGATCGCACTTAGACTACCACCAGGGTGGCCTGATTTAGCACTGTAAACCATCTTTACGATATTCTTACGGCAGCGCTTGGCCATCGATTCAAGTTCTTTGACATCCAACCCCATTCCACGGCCCATTGAAATCGACCAAACCTTACGGAGAAGGTCTTTGAGTCTAACGCACTTGATTTTTGAATTACGAACGCATAGATGGTGGTTTAATCGAGTTGATCAAACGACGGATTCCATCCACAATTATGGCAATCCAATCAACAAGAATATTCCCGCGGCCATTCTGTGATTTTGGCATACCACGTGTGGCCAAATATGTGAATACGACAAAGAACCATGCGAAAAATAGGACTGATAGCCAAGTGGGCAGTGTTCCAATTAATCTCTCATCACAAATTGAATGACCTGTATTCGCATCGACATGTGATTTTGTGCAAAACCACTCTGCTGGGGCCCGTAGCGGCTTGAATAGGTTGGCGATTACAATGAACATTGCCACAACTACACCCATCAATGCTTCACCAGCAATCATTCCCGCAGATAACAATAGACCTTTCTTAGAAACTTCTGTACCTTCTTCAACGGCGGTTTCACTTGGTTCTCCAGTTAGTGTGCCATCAATTCTGAGGTGGACGGTGCGCAATACGAAATGACTTAGCAACCCACCTAAGAAAATGGTTGCTGATAGGTAAAACGGTAGGTACATTCCAATGGCCACTGACATTACTGGCAGTCCTTTCCAAATGATTAGCACTGCAATCAGTACCCCCAACCCCAACATAGGATAATTGACCGTGCCGCCAAATATCCCCTCGATTAATGTTCCAATAATTTCCGCTTGTGGTGCATCCAAAGCAGAACTACAGTTGGGTGTGCCATCTGCGTAATATTTGACTGGATTGTCCATGCAGTAGGTCTTAGTAATTCGATATGCATCATTGAGAACAACCAAAGTTAATGGCGCCATAACAGCACCCGTAATGACACCGACAATCTCTGCAATTTGCTGTTTCCATGGTGTTGCACCTACGAGATGTCCAGTTTTGAGATCCTGCATTACGTCTCCCGCAATAGCAGCATTCACCGCAACAACACTGGCAATAATCAGAGTGGCATACATCAATTCATGCTGTTCCATGCCCAGAATAACATCACCAACAACCCATACGAGTAATGCAGTGCCCATCAATGTCGCAATTGTCATCCCCGAGACTGGTGAATTACTCGAACCAACGACGCCAGCGATATATCCAGCAACCGCTGAGAAGAAGAAGGCTGTTACTGCCAAAAACATTGATCCCAATGCACCCAAAATTATCGATTCTGTAAGTGATGCACCCTTCAAATTCAGTCTCCACGTATAGAATACAAATGTCAAAATCACGATGGCGATTAGTACGGGCATCATTTTCTTCATCGGCAAATCTTGTTCAGTCCTTGGCAAGCCGTCTACACCTTCACCAATATCTGCGCCAAAGACTCTTTTTACACCCGTCATGATGGTTTTACGCATTGACCAAAGTGTCCACAATCCACCGACGACCATGCAACCTACACCGACAAATTTCACATGTGTGCTCCATAGAGCATGGGCACTGTGTGCAACATCCATGCCACCACTTGGCCATCCGTGGACCAAACCATATACGGGGGTAATCAATAGCACTCCAAGTAGGGCACCGGTGAATATGTATGAAGCGATGCGTAGACCCACGATATATCCAACAGAAAGGAGTGCCAAAGATAGATCAGAAGCGGCATATACGCGAGTGCCAATTACATCAATGCCCACCATGACTTTGGCTTCTGCGATTTCAAATCCTTTCACGAACCAACCGTAGATTGCACCAAGGCCCAGCGCGTACAATATGACAATCAGGGATGAACCACCCTTTTCACCTGCAACCAATACTTCTTCGCAAGCAATTCCTTCAGGGTACAAAAGCGCTTCTTCAACAATGAATACGCGTCTTAATGCAATGGTGAAAATCGTGCCTAAAACACCACCAAGGATTGCGACAATAAATACTGTTACAAAATTCATTTCATCTGCAAAGCCCATCACCAATAATGCAGGCATCGTAAATATGATTCCAGCCGCCAATGATTCACCGGCAGAAGTCATTGTCTGGACGACATTGTTTTCAAGAATTGTGACATCTTTGAACTTCAAAAGCCGGAGTAAAAGCATCGACATCACCGCTGCTGGTATAGAGGCTGACACGGTCATGCCCATGTACAATCCAAGGTACGTATTCGCAGCAGTCATCAACGCGCCAAGGACCAAACCGAGTACAATGGCCCGTACAGTTAATTCTGCGATGTTCTTCTCGGCAGCCACGTACGGTGTGTGCGTGTCCGTCATGATTTGTCGTAAACAATTGGGGTTGTCAATTATCCGGTCGACAATACTGAAAATGAACAGGTCCCTTTAGGGACCTAGAACATGAGTATCATAAGCAAGGTAAGCACCGGAGGGAACGTTCGTATGCCAGCGGATACTGTTGAACCCGTTCATCGCGATGTTGATTGGCATGCGATGGAAATCGACGATGTTTTCGAAAAACTCGGGTCGCATACGGATGGTTTGTCTACGGATGAAGTTCGTAAACTCGTTGAGATTCATGGTGAAAATAAGTTAGATGAAAAACCACCAGTCCCCTCATGGAAGCGCTTTTTAGAGCAATTTCAAGATCCGATGGTGTACTTGCTCCTTCTCGCAGCATTCATCGCTTTCATTTTCGAGAAAGATCAGCCAGCCACTCCAATTTTCATCTGCTTTGCATTGACACTCAACGCATTTTTTGGGTTTTTACAGGAATCCAAAGCTGAACAAGCCATGGAATCACTCAAGAAATTACTTGTGAGCCATTGTGTTGTTCTTCGTGATGGCACCGAACATAAGGTCAGCATCAATGATTTGGTGCCAGGCGATGTTGTATGGCTTGAGGATGGTTTGAATATCCCCGCTGATGTACGCATTATCGAAGTTCATCAATTGTTAATCAATGAATCAAGCATGACAGGTGAATCGGATGTTATACACAAGCAGCCAGATCCTGTACCTGCTGATTCAATTTTACAAGAGCAATCTAACATGGCCTTCATGGGTACAGTGACCTCTAGTGGACGAGCTAAGGCTGTCGTAGTACGGACTGGTATGAGTACGATACTTGGGGGTATTGCATCTGGCATTAGTGACGTAACAACCCCAAAAACACCTCTGGAAATCAAATTGGAGTCATTGGGTCGATTATTGGGTGCCGTGGCCATCACGGTAGCCACATTGCTAATTTTATTGCATGTTGTCAAAAATTGGTTTGGCCCAGGCGATGAAACAATGTATGAGGTGATTGCCGCACAATTTCTAGTTGCAGTCACCATTTTTGTTGCTATTGTACCAGAGGGTTTGCCAATTATTTTGGTTGTCGCATTGGCCATGGGTATGCGCAATATGGCTAGACAGAAAGCGATTGTACGTCGAATGAAAGCAGTTGAAACGTTAGGATCTACTACGATTATTTGTACCGATAAAACAGGTACATTAACGCGTAATGAAATGACTGTTCGTGCCCTCTTAATCAATGGTGAAAGCTACGGAGTTTCCGGCACTGGGTTCAATCCAACCGAGGGTCGTTTACAACTTAAGGGCAGGGATTTGCCTGAAACGCAACTGGCTGAATTGCACACAAATATTGCATTTAGACAGGCCATTGCAACATGTCTATTGTGTCAAAATTCCAATCTTAACAAGGTCGATAATGAATGGGAATCTGTTGGGGATCCCACGGATTCTGCTTGTGCGGTTTTGGGATGGAAATTGAAAGAATCTGTAAACTCATACAGACGTAGTCACCCACGGTTCCGTGAATACACGTTCGACAGAAAACGTAAGCGCATGACCACAATTCACGAATTTGATGGAGAGAGATGGGCGTTTTCTAAAGGTGCTTTAGGCCCTTTCATGGGCATCGCAACTCACATCTATGAAGATGGCAATGTTGTACCATTAGAAGGCAAGCACAAAGATCGGATTTCAGAAATTAATCTTGAATATGCCTCACGTGCTCTGCGCGTACTCGCCTTGTGCGCGCGTAAGATAACCAGTGATGTTGACATTGAAAATGTTGAGGATGTTGAGTCCGACATGATATTTTTGGGGCTTGTGGGCATCATGGATCCACCTCGGCAAGAAGTTCCAGACTCGATTGAAAAATGCCATGCAGCCGGAATACGTGTGATGATGATCACAGGTGACCAACGGATGACAGCAATGGCAGTTGGGAAAGAGATTGGAATCGTCGATGAAGAATCTGATCACATGAGCGGTAAGGAACTACGTGAGTGCAACGACAAAGAACTCGAGGAACGACTTTCTTCCGTAGCTGTATTCAGTAGAGTTTCACCAGATCAAAAATTGCGAATTGTGGAACGGTTGCAATCTAAAGGTCACGTTGTGGCAATGACTGGAGATGGCGACAATGATGCCCCCGCCCTTTCCCAAGCAAATATTGGTGTCGCCATGGGCAATTCAGGTACAGATGTTGCACGCGACGCTTCTGATATGGTCTTGCAGGACGACAATTTCTCAAATATCGTTTCAGCGGTTGAAGAGGGTCGAAAGTTGTACCAAAATATACGGAATTTCGTGCGTTATCAAATTTCTACAAATATAGCTGCAACTCTATTGATTGTTGTAACCAGTTTCTTATTCGGTTGGAAATTGCCGATTACACCCACCCAGTTGCTTGTGATCAATATCCTGATGGATGGCCCCCCGGCTGTAGCTTTGGGCATAGAGAGAAGGCATTCTGATGTGATGAGTGAACCCCCACGTGATCTCAATGAATCATTGCCGAATAGTTCTGATATGAGCCTTATTTTGATGCTCGGTTTTGTGATGGTACTCGGTACAGCTGCAGTGTTCTACTTCTCAGGTGGTGGCATCATTACTGGAGACCCATGTACTGAATACAATGGTGCAATAGAAGAATCTTGGTTCCGAGATGTCGATAGTTATGGCGAGGCATATTGTGGTCCTTTGAGTGAAGCTGCGTGGGAAGCAGACGCGAATGAACGCTTTGCACAGGCACAAACACATGCCTTTGCGGCTTTTGTCATGTTCCAATTGTTTAATGTTCTCAATTGCCGCAGCGCAGATCGCAGTATTTTCCAACTTGGATTATTCAACAATAAAGCCATCACTATATCTTTCTTAATCAGCACATCATTCCTATTATTCATGGTCGAAGGGTCGATGATCACAATTCCATTTACGGGTTTGCAGATGGGTGATTTCTTGTCGGTTGTGCCGATGGAAGCGGGATGGTGGTTTGTGATTGTTGCAGTGGCATCTACCGTATTTTTGGTAGACGAATTGCGTAAGGTTTTGCAGCAATCACAAGAGTTACGCAGAATGCGTTAGGTGGTATCATGCGTAATTGGATATCTGACCTTGAATCCTGTGGAGTCCGTGAGGATTGGCAATCTCGTCTATGTGATTCATTTGCCGATACGAGTTTGTATCCTGATGAATTGAAAGATGTTATCGATTGTTTACGTAGTGGTGAGCCATTAACAATCGATCAAGGTCTGAAATTGTGGCATTATCCAGATCTCAGTTTAATCGGGCACCTTGCCCATGTCTGCAAGTATTCTCGTTTTGGCTCGGATGTATTCTTCAATTCCAATCTCCATGTCAATCAGACAAATATCTGTACACTCGCATGCAAGTTTTGTGCATTTAGGAGGGGTCCTAAGGCCAAGGATGCATATGCACTCAGTATTGATGAATTCCTGTCCAGAATCAAGCCACATGCAACTCATATCGATGAAGTCCACACAGTTGGAGGCTTGCACCCAGATTGGGATGTTGAATACTATGAAGATTTATTCGCAGCAGTCAAATCTGAGTACAATGATATCCATATCAAATCATTGTCAGCAGTTGAAGTCAAACACATCGCAGAGTTGAGTGGTATTTCACCCAGATCACTGTTGAGTCGTTTGCAAAAATCTGGATTGGATTCATTGCCTGGTGGTGGAGCTGAAATTTTGGATGATCGTGTCCGAAATATCATTTGCAATGGCAAAGAAACAAGTGACGAATATATTTCTATACATCGTGATGCACATTCTATCGGCATGCCTACAAATTGTACCATGTTATTTGCAACAATTGAGACACCATTAGAACGAATATCACATCTTTGCAAGTTACGTGACTTACAAGCAGAAACAGGCGGATTCCAGTGCTTTGTACCATATCCATATCTGCCCGATAATTCAAGGCTTCCAGAAGCACAATTGGCCAGTAGCAGTGAAGTATT
>JASLKO010000130.1 GCA_030747475.1 Candidatus Thalassarchaeaceae archaeon
AAATTGATCTGTAATCCTCTCTAAAAGACCTGGTTTACTGAGAACCGGTGTGATGTCACGAAACATAATGCCCTCAATGGGAAAATCAGGGATGGTTCGAACGGTTTCTCGAAGTTCATCGAGAAGTGCGTTTGTCATGGGAATCACCCCCAAATATTTGCATCAGTTCTGGAAGTACTGGCTTGCATAGGCTCGTGCTTGATCTGCGGTGTAACCCATGCCCATCAACTGCTGCTCATAGGCCTGTTGTTCTGGACTAATCGCACTCGCCCAAGCTTGCTCTGTTGGGTCGCTACTGCCACCTCTTGAGCGTACAACCAAGGTAAGGGCCAAGACAACGACGAGAACAAGGACAACACCGGCTGCAATCATGATGTAGAACATCATGTCACCATCATCATCGCCAGATGATGCTGCATCACCGGATTGATCATTGTCGTCATCAGAACCACCGGTTCCACCGGTTACATCATCATCGTCATCATCGGTTCCACCGGTTACATCATCATCGTCTGTTGGTATTGCGCATCCAAGTGCATCGACCGAAAGGCCAGCTTCGGTTCCCGGGCAAGCGTCATTCTGATCGATAACACCGTCACCATCACTGTCGGGGTTCCAAGTTGGACAACCAGTCCCATTTGTTCCAGTCAGGATTCCTGGCTCGTTAGGACACTGATCTCCACGGACGCCAGATGCGTTGTCGCCGAAGGTATCACCGTCGGTGTCGTTCCATTGTGTAGAATCATAGATGAACACATCTCCACCATTGGAGTAACCATCACCATCTGCATCTTGGCAGCCTAAGCGGTCCTTGGTGGAGTCACCCGGTGTATTGGGACAGCCATCTTGGTCGTTGGGCACACCATCGCGATCGACGTCATCTGCCCACATTTCCTCTTCGTTGATAATTTCAAAGAGTGGTGAAGTCCAAACGTTGTTCGTTTCATTCGATTCTGCGATGACGTCACCGCCATCTACGGTTAGAACACAACTGTAGTTGCCCGTGGTAATCATAGATCCATCGAGTAATATTTGTGACCCATCCATGATGATAGTACCATCGTTACCATCTAGTGAATCGGAATAACTGCCTTGTATCAAGGACATGATGACTGTTCCATTCTCATGGACAAGAACCATTTCCCAACCAAATGGCGTGGATTCCATGGGTCCGCCAATACTGCCAATTTCAACAACAAAGTTTGCGTTGTATCCAGTTGTTTCAGTAGTCGTAGGGCAACCAACACTGACAATATTCAAATCTGGCATTGGCGCATCAGAGGGTGTAAACGTCAGGTTATACCATCCTGAATCCCAATTGTCATAGGTTTCATTGGCATGGATAAGGATGAAGTAATTGCCATCCAAATCGTTGTAATCAATCATGGTCGTATCGACCATCGCCACACCGTTGAGTGTTTGGCTTTCGGCAACCAATTGGTCAATTCCATTTTCGGTGGAATAAAGTTCAATCTGCATAATCGGATCTTCAGATTCCAGTTCAATTGTTGTACCCTGCATTCCTGAAAGGGTGAATCGATAGGCGTCTGTGGTGTCAGCTGGATCCATGCATCCACGGCCCATGGATTCAGGATTTTCACCCACATCGAATGCCGTGTTTCTCGTAGACCCTGCATCATAATTCGTTTGACCCCAATCCGATTGAATTCCACAATCGTATGGTGGGATGAAGATGGTGCCATTGGTCCAAATCTCTAGTGTGTAATTTGCCAAACCAGAATAATGTGAGACGTTGATGTAGTAAGTATCCGCGGCACCGTCTGCATCAGATCCAGCGGTTGATACGGACTCATTGCTATCAAATCCAGCACTGTTGTCAACCGCTGTTGTTGAAGTGGTTCCGGAGGTCGAATTCCAGATTCTCAAATCTAAATCCGTATCCCAATTGTCTGCGGTCAGGACCGCGGTAATGTTCTGTCCTCGCCCCATGGACAGCATGTACATGTCCGCTTTGTCGCCACTGGCAACACATCCAGTGACAACACCGGTGAATCCTGCACCCAAATCGTAGGCTTCTGCTTCAACCCCACCGACATCAGCGCCGGTAGAGGCGTCGTCAATATTTGGACAAGGCATGCCTGCAATCGTAGTCACTGCTGTGCTGGCATTGTTGTTGTTGAGGTCGTCCGCTTCGGTCACATTGCCCCAACCATCAGCCCAAACGATCCAATGATAATCATCACTATCGACATCATCAGGAATTGTCAGTTGACTTGTTTCTACGGAATTGCTACCTGCTGTGAGGTAAGGACCCGCAATTTGGCTCTCAACAACGTAATCGTTCCAATCGTAGGTATCGTCCAATGAAAGGATGAATACCATGTCATATGGGTTGGTTGAATTTGTATCACCTGGGCCGTAATTCTCGACAGTATAGGTGACATCTACAACATCACCTGCAGTTGCATTCACTGGACCGCTAATTGAATTTACAGCAAGATCTGGCTTTGGAACCGAATTGTTTGTCCAAATATCGAGCTTGTAATTCCCGTCACCATTGTATTGCCAAACTTGCACATAGTGCATGCCGGCAGTAGTTGAATTTGTCGAAAACTCGACGCGTTCGGTTGCAGAATAGGTCAATGAATAATCGACATATCCAGTACCGGTTTGTGGATTCCCACCGGTGCTATCGGAAACCACCAAATCAAAATCTGTGTTTGTACCGTCACCGAAATCACGCAACTGAATAACGACATCTTTGTTTGCAGACAGTTGAACACCATACCAATCCTCAGTGTCAGTTGTATCAATACAACCATCCAAATTGGTCACAGTGGGATCACTGCCTTGTGATTTAGCAGTCGCAGTGGTATTGCCTGCATCTCCTGCAGTGCCTGCATCACTCTGGACAGCAGGACAAGGTGCACGGCTTCCAGAATCCATAGTGCGATCGGCACGTTTCAGTGTTTCAGGGGAGTCGTTATTGTCGGTGGTAGTTTCAATCCCCATATGTGGGGCCAACATCGGCGTGAGAGCCGAGAGGATCATCAATAGCACGAGGGCGGTGCTCAAGCGGTTCGTTCGGGAGGCAGTGGCCATACATCCTACCGCCCTCTGGGCGGTATTTAACACCCCCCAAGTTTGCATCATCAACCTTAGAGGCGATGTTGGGATTTGGCAAGCCGACCAACGCCACCCTTCCATTCCCACCCTGCCGCCATGCAGCGGGCCGAACCCAGTAATTTTCCATCGCGAACAACGAGTATTTCCTCCCCTATTCTGAGATCGCTAGGAGCCGAAATGACCATTGGTGCAAAAATATCACCTTTCCAAGCATCACTGCCTCCGATTTCAACTTCACGTAATGTCCCGGTTTCTCGTAATTTTTCGAGCATGGATTTGGTGAATGAAAAGCGTCCCGAATCGGGATGCCATTGGGCCATCTGCTGTTTGCCCTGCATTAACATCCAGCGGGGTGGCTTTCCACCTACACGCAAACCATCAAGCCATCCATCAGTCCCGAATTGCCATCGACTCAAAGAAGCAAATGAACTGCGAAGATATTTCTTCTCAGGAATATGTTGGTTGGCAACGGATTCAACCGCTTGACGAAGCACATCACATGCCGCCTTAGATGAGGCCCCAACACCTTCGGGACGAGTGTCTATCGTTTCGAAATCAAATTCGATCCCAGAGTGATTAATGACATTCTTGTAACCCACTTTTTCCACAAGATTTCCAACCATCCTGCGTATGGTTGCCAATTCATCATCATCCCAATCTCCAGTGACTGGGACATCGTAATGGGCAGCAGGCCATTGCTCTTCCAATTCCCGAGGCACCAACCCAAGTGGGCTGGTGACGATGACCTGATGAACAGTCCGATCCCGAATGGCTGAGCGGAAGAAACGATGGCTTTGACTTCTTGAATAGGGTTTGCGAGCGGAACAGGGGAGTAACACCAAAGTTTGTCGTTGCAATTCATCTGGCATGTAGTCACTTTCAATTCGGTTGATCCAATCTTGTACGATCGGATCTTCGCGACTCACCGAGCTATGACATCGAAATCGTTGAGATTTATCGACATGCTTTGCAAGAGGAGCTGACTCAATTGACAACGCATCATGACGACGCAAATGCTCTACGAGGCGTGGACTGTTGAGTGATTGCTTTTCGACAAGTTCGCGTAAGGTCCCGGACTGAATAGCCGCACGTGTTGCTGCAAGGGATGAACGCCATTCAGCCATTTGCGATTCCATTTCAGCGGTTTCGCCACTGGTTTGATCGACATGCCTTGGACCATCTCGAGAAAGGAGTACTCCAGCAGCAGCAGCCTGTTGAGAACGACGTAGGTCGAACAAATCCAATCCAAACCAAGACAAAAGGGCACAGTTGTCAGGACCGCCCAATCCTGGAGCCCAGATGAGTGAACCCGGGAAACGTTCCCGAATGAGATGGATTGTTTGGACAAGTCGTCCTGGGTGACCGGCCAATTGAACCGCATCTTGTAACACGATGATATCTGGAGAAAGTTCTGTGTCTAACAAGGTGGAATCGTGCACCAAGCGTTGCCATGAAACGGGTAGCAATGGCCCTGAACTCTGCCCTTGACCTGAAGTTGCATCTTGCAAACTTGGTGGCAG
>JASLKO010000131.1 GCA_030747475.1 Candidatus Thalassarchaeaceae archaeon
GACCTTGTCACCATGTTCACGTTTCCCGCTGGTCCCAATGACAAGGCTAATGTCGTCAAAGCAACTGTTCCAATCTTGGTGTACCTTGCAATCATCGAGAACACCTTGGGCATGTTTTGCACGTTTTCTGGTTTCCTCAGAAAAGTCACCATCATGTCGAAGGATTCGCAATTCGTGCAATCCAAAGTTGCGTAAACATCGTGCTACTGCACCGATATTCCCTTCGAATTGTGGCTCGACCAGGACAATCACAAGTTCACAGTTCCACTCTGGGCGAGGGATGTTCGAATGGTTGCCCATTTTCATGCCTCAAATGAATTGATAATTTCCTCTGATATTCGAACATATAGGAACATCATCCAACCCTCACCTCTCTCTTGATCGGGCATCGGGTATGAAAATTTGAGAACGCCACTTGATTTGAGATGATTCATGAAATCGATAAGCACCTGTCGTTGCGGATGGTGTACGTGCCCAATCTCACCGGATTGATCGACCTCAAGGGCCGACATATTGGCACCTCAGTCCTCGCGGCGCTGCATGTATCGAGTGACATAGCCGGCAATCCAGTTGCGCATGCGCTTGTTGTCGACGTCTGTGTACTCTGCAACCAAGGCCTTGTTGTGATCAAAATCATCATTGAATTGATCAGGATATTCTTCGCACAAACGAATGGCTCGGATCTTAATGAATGAAGGTCGAATATTTCCCATTTTACTCACTCCTCTACAAGTTTAACTTCAATTGGGAATCCTTCTTCACGCGTAACGACAAGTCGGATCTTTCGTGGAGGCTTTTGGATGCCTCGTGCCCAAATCGCGTGGTTGACAGCTTCGTCAATCCACAACTCTTCGTCTTCCTGGACCTTCATATGTCGGCTAACGTGCTTGCGGATTTCCTTCATTGCACGCGCGGCTCGCTGTGTTCGAGGAACTGCCCATGCGGCTCTTAGTGGAACAACCATCTCTTTGGTTTCTGCCATTCATATTCCTCCATTCAGCGTTGTAATTTACTGCGTCGCCAGTGGTGACGCTTTGGGTGATTGGTGACCTTTCGGTTTGTACGCATCATCACCCAGACGGGGACACGTCGGTTTTGTTTTGTCACCTTGTTAAGGCGCTTCTTCTTTGCATAGGGTTTGTTTCGTGACATCTCTATCCCTCAAATCCGACGAATTGTTGTCTCCCGACGATTGTTCTGTGAAATTCCCTGCAAGATGCGCTTGAGCATCTCCTCATTGACTGGGGTTTGAATCTGATTACTCTGATGAAGGGTGTACAAATGTTGCTTGACAGAAGTCGCAAGATCACTGTGTCCCAATTCAACACGTGCCAAACGGTCACGTGCTTCAGGCGTGAGAATGGTCCGCATTGCAAGCGCTAGCACGTTTGCCTCTTGTTCTGCAGCGGCTTCTTGTGCTTCAGCCTGAACTTGGTGCTCGGCCTGTGCTTCGATTTGTTGTTGGATTTCAGCTTGGCGGGCGGCTCGGATTCGAGTCAATTCATCGTCGTTGACAGACATGACTTCACCCAAATTCTCCTCTCCAATCAGTATTTGCCCAATCCAGGGTAAGAGGCCTCGGCCTGTGGCCGGACTTCATGGGCAACGGCGTCGAGGATTTTCTGCCCCTCTGCAGTTAAAATTCGCCCCATGTTGACCGTGCCTGCAGCATTGCGACGAACGGTGACCAAACCAGCATCTTCCAATTGTTGGAGAGATGTTCGAATGACATGTCGGCTACCTGCAGTTGCTCGATTGGGTGCAGCACCTCGATTTTTTGGGCCTCCAAAGGCCTGTGAAAGGTGATTGACACCGATTGGTCCCATTCGGCCAACCTTGCGAAGGATTGCTGCACTGCGCAGATACCACCAATTGCTTTGAACTGGAGGACGCTCCTTGTGTGCTCCTGTTTTTACAAATTCAGCCCATTCTGGTTGGTTGATTTTGTCATTGGACTCTAAGCGGTCCGCAAGTACAGGAATTAGGAGGTCTGCTGGAACATCGTAAAACGTGGTCATGAGAGGCACCTAAGCAGGTCGCCGACCAACCTCCCATATTTAACGCTGACCGCCCACCTACGGTGGGGCCATTTCCGCAGTGATTCTGCCAAGGTTCAAGCGTGACCTCTCAGTCGCCGTTCTGATGAAGAAGGCGCTCGCTCAGAACCCGAACATGCTTCGGACCATGATCGGACTCGGATTGACGCTGATTCTAATCTTATCCTATGCGGTGTATGGCGCTACAATTGACTCATCGTACTACTATTACCACACTTCCAATGAGGGGGTGGATCAAAACATTAGCGACCAGGGTCTTGAGAATGACAATACGACCCAGTCGTGGACATTTTCAACAAACAGAGCAACGACTTGGCTCAATCTCTCTATGGCAGGTGTCGAAGAGGGGGACACAATTTCAATATCCGTCTCTGATGGAGTATGGTATCATCATGAAATGTTAGGGGAGGATGATGCTGACAGATTCAGTTGTCGGCAAACCGACGACAGTGCATTCGAAGAGTACAATGTTTGTACCGCATCTCAAGTCCACAGCCTCGCGGCTGAAGTCACAGGCAATATCACCTTCAGGGGCATTGTATCTCCCGAACTTCCCATGGGTGGTTTAGGCAGTCTTTTCGCAGATTCCTTGGCTGAAGCTGAAGCGGATTCTGCTGAGCTAATTTCGACGCACAATGGGACCAGGATTTGGACCATCACTCTCGTAAGTTCTGATGAAATCCACCCCGACGAATACTCACCTTATGTGCAGACGACAATACACGAATTGGTTGATGTCGAGCCGTTTGAAGTCAATCCCGTAACCGAAATGCTGTGGTCGATTGCAGCCCTGATCGGTTGTTTCAGTTTGGCACTCATTATCCCATTGACGATATATTTTGCAGCACGCGCCAAAGAAAAGCGCGAAGAGAGCGTTCGCAAAGCCGCATTGGAGAAAACGATTGATTCTGAATAAGTCGGTCTTTAGACCGGTACGTTGATGAATTCGCCAGAAAGGTGGCATTTGAGGCGCATGCGTTCACCATCCAGTCAAACCGCCCCTCGACTCGCGTTGTTTCTGGTTTCTTTGATGATCGTTTCTGTGCTGCCTATCAGCCAAGCAACGCAAGGTCGTGCGGGTCCAGACGTCACCCCCACTGCTGCTGTAGTGACATATTCTAGCAGTACGGATCACACAAACCATGCCGCACTATCCTCGCAAAATCCTTCCTCTATCGGCATGAACCGACCCGCAGATTTGTGGATTATTGATGGGATGCTTGGCTTGTCCCAACAAATTGAGGTCACTGTCGAAAACGTTGGCGATAGTGCAACCGGTAGTTTTGATGTGGAT
>JASLKO010000132.1 GCA_030747475.1 Candidatus Thalassarchaeaceae archaeon
AGGTATTGAATCGCAGCCAATACTTGATCAGGTTTCTTGGAAAGAGTACTGTTTTCAATGAGGGAACGGAATGCAGAACCACGCTCTGGCATGCCGCTTTTCTTTGCGGCTTCGACCGCAGCAGCAATTGCAGATTCCCTAGCACTGCGGACTTTGGCAATGGCTGCTGACCATTCTTCCCCTTGTCGAATATTCATCATCTCCGCATCTACTTCTTTTTGAGAACCTGATAAATCGATTTCAACATCGCCGACACGAATCAGCAAACGACTATCCCCGGTTCCCCCTGAACTTGTCACGATGATGTCACCTGACCAATTCCAACCAGTAGAGGGGTTATTTTAATCGTTGCGATGCTAACTTTATGAATCTCAAAACATCCCTGGAAAATACACCACAATTCCCCCTCCCCTCTCTAAGTTGTAAATCGCCGATTCTGCTATTTTTATTGGTTCATACGCCGAAGGCGACATAACCCCCTCAGGTTGTCCGCAGTGCTGATGCCCCTCACGCGTACCCGTGCGCAGGCGAGCGCTTCGCGCTCGGTCAGCCTTGCAATTCTCATGATTTTGAGTGTCTTTTCTTCGATGCCAATTGCATCCGCAAATCCGACCTCTGGAACGATTGAATCATTTAGCGATGGCAGCTCTAGTGTTACGCTGAATACCGATTCGCAAAGTGGATCATCGGTCAATGTCACCGTCCAACGAAATACCACAATCGATAGTGCAAGTTTTCACATTACATACGATACCAACGATGCATCCCCTGGTTCAATGACTGTTGATTTGGACAATGATGGACAATATGAGTGGCATTTGGGTGGAAATGGTGATGGTAGCGTCGGTGAACAAACCGAATTCGACAATGGGGCCACGACAACCACGGTATCAGCGAATGGGAATCAGACATGGTTGTCTACTGGTGGTTGGCGTTTGCCCACATCAGGGCTTTTGTCCTCATCAGAAATTACAGTTGGTTTCACTCCCGACCTCAGTGCTCAGTTTAGTGGAATTGGAGCAGTAACCGATCTTGCAGTGGGGGATATGGATGGAGATGGATTTGAAGATGCGATTTACTTGGTCCCTGACCACGTTGGAACAAATGGCACCATCTGGCCACATATTGGCTGGCTCAAGTGGAGTGGATCATCCATCGTGACCAGTTGGATACCAACTTGTTTTGATGCGGATGGTTTGATTCTTGGAGATTCAGATAATGATAGCCAGACTGATATTCTCGTAATCGCTAGTGAGGAAGATACTCTCTGCCAACACATCTCAGGCAGCAGCAGTTGGGCATACTCAACAAACATCTCGATGAATGAGAAATTCCAAGATGCCGTCCTTGCAGATATGGATGGAGATGGGCAGGATGATTTGGTCTTCATCGATGCTGATGGCACACTCGGCATGCGGGCCTTCAGTGGTGGCAGCTACACAACTGCAGTGACTGAGACGGTCCAATCTGGAAACCAAATGCCGGGCATGGAGAACTTCGTACACATTGGCGTTGGTTCGTTTTATGGAACCAATCAAACGATTGTTATCGGTGAAGAAGACATGATGACCTCATACAATACCCTGTGGAATTTCTCTGGAAATACTTGGGTTGGTGACATGCAAGAATTTGAATGCACAAGCGGCCCCTTCGAAATTTTTGATTGGAATGGAGATGGTTTCCATGATTTGATGGGTCCATCCTCCCCAAATGCTTGTACTGCAACTTGGAACGGAACAGCGTGGAATACAGCCAGCTCAACAATTGTTGGATTGACAAATTATTCGATTGGAGATCATGATGGTGATGGAACAGTCAGCCTATTTCGAGCCATAGAAGGAACGCCGGATGGATCTGACAGTACGCAAACAGGTTCACTGGATATGCATGAATTCGAAAATACAGGCGGACTCAACACGACCTCAACCAGCTTCACCCCTCACACATCACCAAGAGATGTTGTGTTTGCAGATCTTGATGGAGATGGATTACCGGAACAAATTGTCGCTGCAGGAGAAGCCACACCGGGCCTGTTCATAGGAGCCTGGCATTCATTAGAATGGGACTTAGAGGGCGATAGCACACTTGAAATGTCCATGGAAGGTTATGCGAGCACATCTAATCCTTTGACACAATCAGACCAAGGTTTACTCATCACCAATGTGGCAGCCGAATTGGTTAGCACACCCGTCACCTACGATGCCTATGATACACCATGGGGCCTGATGAATCCAGTTGCACGAAGCATGGGAGCAGGAACCATTTCACAGTCGGGACTGAACATGTCATACACTGCCACTTTCGTGGTTGAAACCAATCCAACCAATGGCAACCTATCCAACGCCATGAATGGATTCATGCTCATGGGTACCGGCGACATTGATATCCCAATGAATGTTACATGTACACGTAATGGTACAGTCACACTTGACTCCTTATCCATTGCATGGATCGCCGGTGCATCCAACATTGAGATACCTGAACCTCCGACATTGACGGTATTCAATTTCACTTACAACCAAGTCAGTTTGATGTGGTCCAATACGACAAGTCCAGAAGATTGGGTCACCTATCAGGTATTCAGGGCCCCAACCGGTTCACAGATTTCGATCAATCAACCCCTTGCCGCAGATCATCCATATTGGGGGTACCAAGATTCATCTCCTGAAATCACCAATCAGGAATGGGACTATGCAGTCCGTTCCGTCCACAATCATGGGATTCACTCAAACCTCTCGAACATCGTCTCAGTTCTTGTTCCTGATGTACCACCGGTGTATGATACCACACCACCAGATTCTGGTTCAGTGACCCTTTCAGATGTTCCAAATGACAACGGTGGGGTGATGAATCTCTCATTCACACCGTCTTCATCCACAGATTTGGAATACACATTGGTCTACTTTGAGAATAGTGATTTCACCAACGCATCGGGATTGACTCCATATGCAAATATCAGCAGTGATGACCCGACAACATCGATGTTGATTACCGGGCTAAATGATGGTGAAGATTACTGGGCAGCCACTGT
>JASLKO010000133.1 GCA_030747475.1 Candidatus Thalassarchaeaceae archaeon
TCAATATGGGGAATTTGGAATTGAAGATTACCTTTCAGATGGTGTAATTCATCTCACTATGGAACGAAGTGGAGATCAAATAAATAGAAAAATCGCCATCGTAAAGATGCGACATACATCCCACACATTGGGATATTATCCATGGAGATGGGATTCATCAATGTGTAAGTTCACAGTTCATTGATTACTCAACTGTGACCGACTTTGCAAGATTTCTTGGGCGATCAACATCGCAATCAAGAGCCAATGCCGTTTGATAGGCAATCAACTGCATTGGCAATACGGTCAACATTGGAGAGAACATTGGGTCGGTTGATGGAACTGGAATCGAGATGTCGGCCTCTTCAGCGATAGAATCACCTTCCTCGTGAATGAGAATTATTTTCGCTCCACGAGCACGGCATTCATGTATGCTTGATACCGTCTTGTCCTTCAATGAATCATTGGGGGCGACAACGATGACTGGGCTTCCTTCCTCTAGAAGAGCGATTGGTCCATGTTTCATTTCACCTGCTGGATAGGCTAAGCAAGGAATGTACGCGATTTCCATCAACTTCAACGCCCCTTCACGTGCTACAGGTGCTGAAATTCCGCGCCCAAGGAATAGAACACTCTTGGCATTCTTTACCGCTTTGACGACTTTATCGATTGGACCTGGGTTTGAAAGATATTGATCGACCAATTGTGGAACCTTTTGCAAAGACGTGGTCAGACGCTTGCCTTTTTCCCTTGAAAGAGAACGGGCTCGGCCAATTTGTATGCCAAACATCGAAAGTGCAGCCACCATATTGGAAAATGCCTTTGTGGAAGCAACGGATTGTTCTGGTCCGGAATGAATGTAGCATCCTTTTCCACATTGTCTGGCAATGGTTGAACCCACGACGTTGATGACACCTCGAACTTCTCCACCTTTCAGCTGAATTTCCTTTACCGCTGCCAATGTATCTGCAGTTTCGCCAGATTGGCTCACTGCGAAATGAATCGCATCCGTTTCAATGACCGGGTTATTGTGACGGAATTCACTGCTGACGTGGGCCAAAGCGGGCACCCTTGCCAATTCTTCAATCACTAGGCGCCCCACTTGAGCCGCATGTAGGGCTGTGCCACATCCAAGTAAACGGACGTGCGGAATTTTTTGCAATTTCTTGGATGAAAGACCAAGGCCACCCAAGCGTGCATTTCCATCCTTGATGTCCAAACGACCAGTGAGACATTGGCGAAGAGCTTCTGGCTGTTCATGAATTTCTTTCAACATGAAATGAGGATAATCACCCAATTCAGCTTCTCCCCAGTCATCATCGAGAGGAGTCACTTCAGAATCTGTAAAGCGGCCATCTAATCGACTCGTTTGAATACTATCTGATGTCACAATAGCAAGATCGCCATCATCCAATCTGATGACTTGTTGAGTAAGGGATTGTAACGGCAATGTATCGCTGGCAATCCAATTCTCTCCCTCACCAATTCCAATGACCAATGGTGATCCATTTCGTGCACAAATAATCATATCATGACCTTCGAAAACAACACAAATGCCCCAGGTACCTCTAGCACGTTTCAATGTTCGACGAACTGCTGTGAGTGGTTTTGCACCATTCTCAACCTCCCGATGTATCAAGTGTACCAATGCCTCTGAGTCCGTATCTGAACGGAGTTTAACACCCTCTTTTTCCAATCGATTTCTCAATGAACGGGCATTCTCAATAATTCCATTGTGGACCAAAGCAATTTTCCCATCAGATGAGCAATGAGGATGAGCGTTGGCATCAGTGACACCTCCGTGTGTCGCCCATCGCGTATGTGCAATACCACAACGACCCTCAAATTTTTTTGGCAACTTAGACTCAAGTTCGGAAACTTTTCCTGTTTTTTTATGGACTGAAATTCCACCATTTATTACAGCGATTCCAGATGAATCATAACCTCGATATTCAAGTCGCCTAAGGCCATCAATTAGGAATGGCGTCGCTTTTTTATCCCCAATGTAACCAATGATACCACACATGAAAATCACAACCTGACTGTTTCACCACAAAGTGGGCACTTTACTCGCCTTGCTTTGTTTGCTCGAGCAGTGAAGGTGGATTCACAAGCCGTGCAAGTGACGGGGATCTCAGGGGCAGGAAGATCGGGGAGGGGAGGCAATTCACCGGGGGCTGGCAATGGTGGCAATTCACCAGGGGCTGGCAATGGTGGCAATTCACCAGGGGCTGGCAATGGTGGCAATTCACCGGGGGCTGGCAATGGTGGCAATTCACCGGGAGCGGGAAGGGGTGGCAATCCGGATTCCTCTAACGATTTATGCATATCAGCCAATACCTGCTTCATTTCGGCCTCAACTGCTCGGCGTTCACGTCGATTGGCTCTTTCGGATCGATTGGATGTAGATGCCGCTTCATCATTGTCATCTTCAATGACTATTGGGCTGACAGGAGAATCAGTTGATTCTTCAGCACGCAAATCTTGTGCCTCATCGTGTTCTTCAGAGACGTCATCCACGGATACTATCGGTGTAATTTCAATATCTTCATCTGAATCATCATCATCTAAATCAACCCAATTTTCATTGACGAACTCAGCTTTTTCAGAATGCTGACCACGTCGCCTTCGATTACTGCTCACAACGAAAACGACAAACAGTGAGAGGGAACAGAATGTAATCAATACGGTATTTGTGAGTGCTTGGAAAGTGGACTCATCCAAACCAAGCCACAAACGAATGTCATCTAAGAATCCTTGATTCGGGTCACTCGGTACTGGATCATCGACCATTTTTCTAACACGAAGGCCATTGCTAGTCACATAGGTGAAATGTAATTCACCGGAATCATCTGTCCTCCAAGCCGTTAGGAGAACACCACTACTGACCATATCAGACAACCACATTTCATCGCTACCATCTCCATCAGAGAGCAACCCATAGTGTAATTTTGGACCGGTGGGGGAAATCGCATCGTATAGAACTTGTACACCTCGATCAGTTTCCAGCAACATGATGTTGGTCAAACCTCGTGCAGGTGTTCGAACTTCAGTTCCCTGGAGCCAAGATGGGGGGGATATCCGAGTCACCAATTCAGCATTGGCCTCAGTGCCTTCTCTCCATGCTGTGAATATCGATTCAGAACCATCTTCATTTTTGATTAACAGCATGCGCCCTAGTGTTGCTTCGTCTCCCGCAGCAATAGAAAATGCCCAATTCTGTTCGTCGACGTCACCGTGAGCATAGAATATACCAAGTCGCAATTCTCCAGTCGAATCATCGCGCAAATTTTGATACAAAATGTGAATATCATCCTTTCCAATTTCAACTTCAAGTGGGGGGGTCGTGCGCGGATACATGTCAATATTCAGAATGCAATTCCGATGGACATCCCATTCATCTGCAGAGAGTGGAGAATCAGTTTCAATCATGAAGACCGAGGTTGTATCTTGGTAAGTCCCACCCGTGACTAAATCACGATGATATCCTGCAATGATTACAGTATCACCCCTTTGGTCTATGTCAATGCCCCAGTAGGTTCCTTCAGCAGTCAACAGGCCTGGCATCAAATCCTGACGAGGTGTCATTTGACAAGAACGATCGATTGTTGTATACGATACAGTCGAACGAATAAACGAGTTTTCATCTAGGTATGACCGAGTCCAAGAAACTGTAACTATGTCTTGATAACTATTCACAGAAATGTCTCCAATCCATTCAGCTTCCAGTTCTAAGCAAGTATACAATGATTGGTCAGCGGCCATTCGATGAACAAAAATCTTCGATCCTGATGAAGTAAACAGAAGTGAATCTTCTCCCAATCCTGCAGATGCTTCGATTGTATGTGTCGATTGAAGTGCCGGTGTCCGTGAACCAGACAATGTGATTAAATCTTGAACCACAACAAAATTGGCCACATTGTTTTCTGATGATAAATCAGATGATGTGATGATGGCAGCACGGTATGATATTCCACGAGAATCAGATAAGTTGCCTGTGAATGTAAACGTCGCACTGGTTTGACCAATAATCGTTGATGCCGTAATCGAATCAATCAACTCGTATCCAAATTCATTCATCATACTCAATTCCAATGAAACCGGTTCAGAATCACGGGCACCAAGGTTGTCAACTCTAATCGAAATTGTATACGGCTCGTTCGGCCTAGGAATCGAAGGTGAAGTCGTTACCGCCCCGGGCCGAATAGAGAGGTCCACACCGTCTGGGCGAGGTTGCACAGGGAATGTGATGCTACCTGAATTATCTGAACGATCAGTTTCAGGAATCGCTTGACCTGGGTCGATGACCACCTCTAAATCTTGACTTCCACTTTCCATTGGATTCCAATATAGGACCACCTGAACCACTTGTCCTGGTTGAATGAGTGGAATGGTTGCTTCACTTCGTTTTGTACCCTGTTCACGAAGATGGACAACGACTTCTTCCGCATCTGCATCCCCATTGTTACGAACATCCGCCCTCACTTCCAAGAAAGTATTGACATAAGCATCCTCAACAGGGATTCCATACTCTTCGACGGATATTGAACCGAAAATTGACAGGTCAGGAGCAGGAGGGAAATTGTCAACTTCTACAGTTCTCCGCAACTCATCACTGATTACGCCTGAATGGTCACGCCCTTGGACAGAAATTCGATGGAAGCCATCTTCCAATTGAGTGGTGTCCCAGTTGACCGACCAATCCACAGAAGTGTAGTCCTCACTGCTTGATACTGAAATTTCTTGCCATTCACCACGGCCGATTCTCCAATCAATACTGATTGGATCTGGTGTCAAAAATGTCCCCGAGATGGACGTCGTCCCACTGACTGCTTCTTGACCACTTGGATTGCCGATTGAGATACTTTGACTGCCTAACATCAACTCAACAATTTCATTATCCGACCAAGCATTTGTGCTATCACGTGCTTTGGTCTCAATGGTCAATTCTTCACCATCAACCCAATCTTGTGCATAGAAGTTGTATGACCAATCCCCTGAACTGCTCAAAGTCGCTTGTGTCCAATCAAATGCATCCCGCTTTTCTTTGGGTGAGCCCTGCTCTTGGTACCAATACCAAGCGTGTACCAGAACCTCTTCGATTTGGGCGCCCTCTGTTTCAGATTCTGATGTACCATTGACACGATAGGTTTCACCTTCGATTAGCCAATCTCCATCTGAAGGGTTGACAATTTCAATCCAATCACCTGAGCCTGTTGGAGGAGGTTCTGTAGAATTGTTTCCACCACCGCCTCCACCGCCACCGCCTCCTGAGCCGGTGAGGTTTTGCAATAAGCGGGAACCATCGACGATACCAAAGCCATACTTTTCGTTCCAATTTTCATCAAAACCTGTGTCGTAAGCACCATCGCGTAATTCTGAATTTTCTCGAAGCAATTCACGAACATCGTCGAGATCTAAATCATCATCAATGCCGAGCATGATGGCAATCAATCCACTCACATGCGGAGTGGCCATACTGGTTCCATCCATCTCTTGATATTCATTGTCGGCCATCGGCCTTGGTTGATTTGGCAATTGAAGGGAGCCTTCCTGGTGTCGAGGTGCGTTGATTCCAGAACCTGGGGCGACAACATCAGGTTTCATTTCATCCCAATCATCATCATCACCATCATCTTCACGAGGCCCCCAATTTGAGTATGAGGCAATCGAATCAGTCTCACGATCAGCCGTATCCTTGTCATCAATAGACCCGACAGCAATCGATGTATCTGCACTCGCCGGGCTTGGAACTCGACGCATACCATCATTGCCCATGGCAATGACACAAATGAGGCCTGCATCGGATGCTTGATTGACGAGTGAAGATTCTGCTGATGTTCCGTTGTCACCCGGGTCATCTGAATTCGGATTGGTCACACTTCCATATGACATTGACAATATATCGATGCCATTGCTAGATTGATTGTTGCCCCAGTCAGTATCGACATTGTTGATGGCCCATTGTAAACCGCGTAAGGTATTCTGTGCATTGGTTCCACCCGCATCGGTCAACACTTTCACGTCTACAAGATAGGCGCCGGGTGCAACACCAACAAAGGTCCTGTCACTACCACCTGTTCCGATACTTGTTCCCGCAACGTGTGTCCCATGTCCATTCGAATCATCCGGATCATCTGTTCCACTTGTGTTTGAAAATGTAGAGGTGGCGTCATATCCAGCGACCCATTTTTGATCGACATAACTGTTCGCATCAATGTCAGGTTCATCGTTTACATCATCAAAATCATTCAGTGAACGGTGTTCGTTGTCAACACCAGTATCGAGAACTGCAACAACAACATCATCTCCTCGGTATCCAAGGTTTTGCATCGTATCTTGATATTCATCAGAATCAATCACCTTCATTGCGGGGACTGAATTTTGCAGGAATGGAATCATCACATTTTGTTGTTCAACAGTCACAACACCATCGAGGCGCCAAATTGGAAGGAGGGCCG
>JASLKO010000134.1 GCA_030747475.1 Candidatus Thalassarchaeaceae archaeon
CTGAATCGGGAAAGCATGCGACTGCGTGTAATCGTGTTGAGTTTCTTATTGTTGGCCGTTTCAGGAGCCAATCTTGTGGATGCCAATTCTAGTGGAAAGTATCAGAGTGCATCAGGTTGTACTTGCCATTATGCTGGAAGCGCAACGGTTTCTATGTCTGGTCAACCAGCAACATACACAGCTGGGCAAACTTACACGCTTTCAATATCAGTTAGTGGCCCCGGTCAAGGTAGTAATGGAGGATTTAGCCTTGAAGTGGATAAAGGAACCCTATCCACCGGCGGCGTTGGAATCATGGCAGTCAAGGTGAATACTGCCGGCAATAGCGCCACTCATACAACCTCAAGTTACCGAAGTTGGAGTGTAGATTGGACCGCGCCTTCGTCGGGTTCGGGAACCACCACCTTCGATCTTGCTGGACTTGCCGCCAATGGAAATAACCAGAACACTGGAGACTACTGGGGAACAGCAACATTCACAGTTCCTGAAGGTGGCAGTCCACCTCCAAATAATCCACCTACAGCCTCTAATTTGCTGTTGACACCATCGGATCCAACCGTCTTGACTGGATTGGCATTGAGCTATTCATACAATGATGCTGATGGGGATGCTGAATCAGGAACAACGATTCATTGGTACAATCAGGGTGCTTTGTTCCACCCGAACGACGGTCAATTGTCGATTTCAGTGGTCAAAGGAGATTCATGGTCTGTTGAAGTCACACCCTCCGATGGACAGGATGCTGGCACCATGGTCAGTGTTGGGCCAGTCAGTGTTGGCAATGCTGCCCCACAGGCACAAGATGTCCAAGTGACACCAACCAGTCCAGATGAAACCAGCACACTGAGCGCATCTTACCAGTATAGTGACCCTGATCAAGATACTGAATCTGGCACCTCAATTGTATGGTATTTGGATGGTACGCGGGTTGCAGAATTGGATGACGCGGCATCAGTGTCGAGTTTGATGACACGTTCAGGAGATCAATGGCACTTTGCAGTCACTCCGCATGATGGTGAAGATTCAGGTTCTGAAGTTCTGAGCAATATGGTCGTCATTGGTTCATCGAACAATGCCCCTACAGTCTCATCTGCTCTCATTGGACCAAGTTCACCAGCCACAGACGCTGATTTAGATGCGGTGTGGACCTTTGTCGATACGGACAATGGAGACACTCAATTGGGCTTTGAAATTGAGTGGTATCGAGATGGAGTTCATGTTCCGGAATATGATGGTGTAGATCCTCTGCCACATACCGCAACATCGCGAGGAGAGGTTTGGCATTACACCGTAATCGTATCGGATGGTATCGATTGGAGTTCTCTTACATCCTCCCAGAGTGTGACCATTGTCAATACGGCACCCATGGTTACCGATGTTCGCCTTAGCCCAGATTCTCCAACATCATCTGACAACATAAACATCTTCGCCAATTACAGTGACCAAGATGGTGATATTGAGTCCAATCCAACCGTTCGATGGTATCGTGACGGACAATTGCAAAGTCAATTTGCGAACAATCTGGCGATTTCTGCATCAGAAACAAATCGCGGTGAAGTCTGGATGGCCAGATACACACCTAACGATGGAACTTCGATGGGTTCTGAAACTCAATCGTCTAGTGTTACAATTGGGAATTCTTTGGCAACATTGTCTTCGGTTTCATTGGCTGAAAATGCAACCGCACTTTCCCCGCTTGAACTCATTCTTGGGGGGTTGCCGTATGATGAAGACAATGATCAAATTACATTAAACATACAATGGATGAGAGACGGCTTCCACGTTGAAGCCCTCGACAATGCCACATCGGTTCCAACCGAATGGTTGGCTGTTGGCCAATCATGGTCAGTATCTTTGGAACTGTACGATGGGTTTGAGGTCAGTCCAACAATCAGAAGTGGAGATGGTGTAATCACCAATTTGATGCCCACTGCGCAATTTGTTGTAGGAGATACAGTTCTAATCGAAGCATTGACCAAATTCGATGCCTCTTTTTCATCTGATTCAGATGGTGAAATTGTGGCTTGGTTTTGGAGCATTGGCACCGATTCTTATGTCGGTGAAGAGATAACAGTCATCCTCACCGATCCAAACACTGTCGTCAATCTGACAGTCATTGATTCGAATGGTGGTTCAAGTAGTAGTGAACAGATTGTTGCCGCGACATGGGGTCCTGTAGCTTCGAATCTAGATGCCAGTGTTTCAGATGGTGATGTAAATTTGAATTGGGACTGGGAAGGGGATGAGACGACATTTACCGTATGGAGAACCCACGAACCCATTGCTCATTCCAGTGGTTTATTGGAAATAGAATCGGTTGGTCAAACCAATGTCACATCTTGGTCAGAACCATTGCATCTTGTCGGCAATTACCATTACACTGTGACTGCAGATGTTGGAGATGTCCACAATCCACGTATCTCTAGCAACACGGTCAGCGTGGCCTTAGAGGTCTCGCAAATGCCGACGATTGAACCTGAAGGGGATAGTTCACTTGGAACGACATTGACCTCTTTGTTGGCCTTCATGCTGATTTTTGGTGCGTTAGCAACCGCGCTTCTTGATCGCTTTCTAGGGAGGGGTGCCTGATGCGTCGCGCAATCTTACTGACCAGTCTCTTGCTACTGGTTTTGTGTGTCCCACCGCTTTCTGCCAACCCAGGTGGAACAGGTGATGGCAATCGTGATGCAGCATGTGGAGGGTCTTGCCATGGTGATCCGGGTCTATCAGAGCCATCATCAGCCGTATTGACATTTTCACAGGACCGAGAATCAGCCTATGTGGGCGGCCCAATTTCAATTAGTGTCACGGCAACGGATATGGAATTGTCCAGTCGTGCAATGGTCGGTATATTCCTGCTGAGTGATACACATGGTGTCTCAGATACACCACAGGATGATGGCTGGACCATTCTATCGAATGGAGAAGGTGGTTCAACAAATTACGTGGAAACGTACGTCCGAGATTCAACAACTGGCGTGACCATGACTTGGAGTTTACTCGCACCTTCCAGTGAGGGTACGTACGAATTTTATGCTGCCATCCATCATGGTGGCGGTGGTTCAGCGCGCATGAAGATTTCATCCGTTCACAATGTAACGGTTGGTCCAATCCCAGAAAACCTTCCACAAATGATGCCATGGGAGGCAATGACATCTCGTTCACTGGGTGAAGCCTCAGAGCTTTCGATGCCCGTTGTCAATGCAACAACCGTCACTCTAGAATATCGAATTGGTGAGGGGCCAATCGCTTCCATCAATGCCGAGATGGTGGATGATGAATGGGTCGTCACACTCCCCGCGGCTCTTTCAGAGATCACACTGTCCTATCGAGTGGTCATGAGCAATGATGAATTCACAGAAACAACAGGATGGATTTCTGTCGCCAATAACGTTGAAGCATATAGCGCAGATATTTTCGCTGTACGCCTCCAATCGATGGCGTTGATGTTCGGCAGTCTTGCATTGTGCATCTCGATTCAACGGCGAATGGCACGACCTTCAAGAAGTGCAATCGTAGAACCCGAGGCGGCACTCATTTCAGCAGATCAAACCAGTATGGTGATTCCATCGATGGCTGCACCCGAGTTTGAGACTCCACAAATGCAGCCTCAGGCCCTTGCCCTTGATGACCCACGTCGTCCAGCGGGTTGGACCGATGA
>JASLKO010000135.1 GCA_030747475.1 Candidatus Thalassarchaeaceae archaeon
ATAAATGCTGGCTTGACGCATCGAAATTGCGCCATTTGTTACACGAACCGAAGCGTTTGGATCAAGCCCCATCAAATTGAGTAAGAAGGCACCGAATCCCGGTTGTCTAGCTTCGACGTTTAGCAGTGTGCCGGTCATACCGGAGTGGTCTATCTGAAATTTTTTGAGTACCCATGGGGATGCTGATGACATGGCCGGAGATTGGCATTGTCATTATCAGGTTTTTCCACGGTAATTGTCAATACTAAGTGCAAATTGACAAGGGCTCTAACAAAGCCGAAGCTTTGCTCGTTAGTGCCTCAAATGACTCAAAGATCGGTTGCGACCTTTCGTGCCATGTATGCCATTAGGCCCATGTTGAACAGCAGAAGGATCGTTCCTGAAAGGAAGAGTAGTAATCCGCCCAGGCCTGTGTTGTCCTCTAGTATTCCCAGACCAATACCAAACATGATTGCAGCAGTGAGGAGCACTGGAATCGATTCGAGGATTGCAGTGAAAGCTGTCTTCCAACTACCCATGTAGCCCAATCCGGATGTACCAAGACCATCAGCAATACCCATGCCCATGACTAAAGTGAGTACTTGTGTAAATGCGAGAATATTGAACATAATCGCCAATAGCGTGCCAATCATGAAAATTGCACCATCGCCTGAATCGAGAGCAACCATGAAAATGATTCCATTTACGATGAGGATCAAAATCAGAGTTAGGATACTGCTTAGCACGGCTGCTAGACCGTACTTAAGGGTACTAAATCCACGAGTGAAATCCAATCCGCCACCTGAGGATGACGCTGAGACCATGACTGTTGCAGGAGCTGCGGCGACTGGGGCTGCCATTTCGGCATGAGGTGATACCACCATCGGGGCTGCTGGTGCTGCTGTCTGTTGTACTGGAACCCATTCGTTCCCATCCCACTGAAAATTGCCATCATCGCTTAGTTGCATGAATATCCCAAGCAGAATCAATTAATAATTCAATGGGGTCACTTTTCGACTATTTTCGATTGAATTCAATATTTTTCAGGCTTTCAGCCAAGGAAATGGCGTCTGGATAGGCCAATGTATTGTGTGTTCGACTTGAATAGGCCTCAAATGCCAAATTAAGCGGTTCACCAAGCAAACGGAAATCCTTGATCGCATGTAAATGCGGGCGTAATTCACGCCCCCCTGGGAGTCCTTTGGTGAATGATATCGCATGCTGCTTCATGTTTCTAGCAGCGTGAGGCCCACCGATTTCATCGACCAATTCCACATAACGATTCCAAGCCCAATGTTTCTGCACTGCTTCATTGCCATCACCCCAAGGGGCCTCAAATTCTTCCCAGCCTAATTCGGATTTAATGCGACCAAATATGCAGGGGTCACCAATCGCACCACGGCCAATCATCAATCCGGCGGCGCCTGTGACTTCTAGACATCTAGCCGCACTTTTTGCGTCAACCACGTCACCATTTGCGATAACAGGAGTATTGTATTGTTCAGTGATTTCAACGACTTGACGAATGAGATCCCAGTCCGCAACACCACGATATTTTTGCGACAATGTTCGGCCATGGACACAAATTCTGAGAACGCCCAATTGTGCACATCGTTCTGCAATTTCTAATACGGTGATATTCGCTTGCCCTGTCCCCAATCTCATTTTGACAGAAATGGGAACTTCACTCGCTTCGATACATCGTTCAACCATGGATACAAGATTGTCTGGATCACCCATCATCGCAGCTCCTGCACATGTTTTGGTCACCTTTGGTGCAGGACAGCCAAAATTGAGATCGATAATATCGGCATTCTTGGAAAGTAATCTCGTGGTTTCGACCATTTCATCTTCGATGCCACCGAAAATTTGTGGAATAAAGGGTGATTCGCGGGAATGAGTTTCAACCTTGGCCCATGATCTGGCATCATGACGACTAAGTCCACTTGCTGCAGTAAATTCAGTTGAAGTGAAGTCAGCACCGGCTTCGCGTGCCAATAATCGATAAGCAACGTCTGTGACACCAGACATTGGAGCGAGGAACAATGGAACCTGTTCCACCATACACCCACCTCTGAGTCGACTCAGAAAGTGGATTCCCAATCGGCGACGTCTTGCATGGTCTCCCATGTTTCGTCATCCATGGTACCGCGAGATTTGAGAACCTCTCGTGAAAGTAACCAGTAAATGAATGCCAAGCTCTGACGACCCTTGTTATTGGCCGGCAAACAAAGATCGACATTGCGCAGGTTGTTGTTTGCATCGCAAATTGCCACAACTGGCAAGCCACTACTCACTGCTTCGGAAAGCGATTGTTGATCTGCCTGAGGGTCGGTGACAACAATCAGTTCCGGTTCGATGTAAGTTCGAAGTCGTGGATTTGTGAGTGTGCCTGGGATAAATCGTCCAACGATGTGCTTCGCCCCAATGGCCTGCGCAAATTTCCGGGCTGGGCGCTGCCCATATTGACGGGCACTGACCACGAGGATTCTGCTGGTATCGTATCGGTTGAGGAATTGTGCAACAACTCGCATTCTGGAATCGGTTTGTTCCAAGTCAATAAGGTGCAATCCAGTACCATCACCTGGTGAATCACTGAGAAATGGCTTCATGTCCGCACTCTTCTGTAGAGCACCAATGTGTACCTTGTGAACCTCATAGGTTTCGTGTGGTACTAGCATAGATTCGGTCATTGTGATGCCTCGTGCGGCCTCGCCACCAACCTCCTCTTCATAACCGCTTCGCTCGCGCACGTGAGATTTTCAAGCGCAGTATCCCGAATATTGCATTTGATATAATCTGCAAAGGGATGAGCGAGGCAAATCAACAGAACGCTTAACCCTAGGACAATTTTGTTTCATTCTGGGTGAGAAGTTGTCAGAAGTACTTACAATCGATCTCTCAAAACCAATTACTGAAGGAAAACAACGTGATGATGGTTTTTGGACAGACTCGTCTGGCATACCACTACCGGTTTCCGCATCTGACCTTGAGAGGCACACCTATTGTCCACTTTCTTGGCAACTGTCAAAAATTGGATTCAGTGGTGAAGGAGATGCACTTCAAAAGGGCATCAAAGCCCATGACGAAATTCATCAAAAGATGCAGGAGTACAGGGAATCGGAAGACAGTGCATCGCGTGAATTGGTGATTTGGTCTTGGTGGTTTACAGTCGTCTGTGCACTTTCTGCAGATTCTGCTGCATTTTTCTTTGTCAAAGAAGGTGCAATCTCTGAACAATTTATCGAAAATATTGGACGGTATCTTGTGGTATTGGCTATGGTTTGGCTGATCCTTGCAATCATGCTCATCACCTTGCCTTGGCGAAGGTGGTTGGGCAAGCCATTCGGATTGGCACAACCTCCAAGCGTTGATCAGAGTGGTTTGAAAAGTGAGACGCTGAAATCTCCTTTTGAAATTGAAGATGACGATGATTTTGGCAAGGCAGGGAAACTGGAGGTTCGTTTACTATTGGCGTCAATCGCCGTTGCATTGCACGGCATGGCCATCTCTTGGGCTGATGACAAAAATGTACTGACGTTTTCATTACTCGTGTTCACATTGTGTTGGTTACTCATTTCTGCTTGGCAATTACACCGTGTTCTAACCTTGGATAATAGA
>JASLKO010000136.1 GCA_030747475.1 Candidatus Thalassarchaeaceae archaeon
ACCATACCTGCTTCGACAATGAAAGTCAGTGGTTCATCGACCACTGCAGCATCCCAAGTTCCATCGATGACAATCGTCCCTTCCATGGTTCCTTCTTTGGGCATGGCCAAAATTTTCCCTGCCGGTAAATTGGTGACTTGACCTGGTCGATTACAGATTCCATTGTCCCCCAATTCCCATCGTCCTCCAATCTCAAACTTGACATTGGTACCGGATTCTGTTTGCACATTGACCTTTCGTTGACGTTTGAGGGATTTACCGAGTTGAGCAATTGCCGATTGCATGGTGTTGAAATCCGTCGTCATGCCACCCTCTGTGAACATCTGCATCGTGATTCCTGGCATCGTTGCAATTCGTGTCCCTTCTCTACAGGCCTGCATACGCGCACGTGTGTGCGTGAGTGAATAACGAGTCGGAGCAAGGACCACATCTTGTTTACGCATCAAATCAGCAACGGGCCCGGGTGGTTCATCCCCATGCCGGTGTGTGGTTGGCATCATGACCAATAGAACACGATCTGAAATTCTAGCAGCTGCTTCGTAGAGTGCTTGACCGATGACGGATGTATGTGGGTCGGTGACGATGAGCACATTCTCTTTTCTTTGGATTTGCATACACTCTTTGCAAACGGTGTCAGCAGCACGATTCAAGGCCTCCTCAACAGCAGCATCGAGGTCGTCCTCAATCTCCGCGATGATGATGTCATCCTTGCCTTTCTTTTTGCGTGCCATCTTGGTCATCCCTATCCGCGCTGTAGCGCGGACTGCGGCCATTGTCCATCAATCCTGTGTTTATTTGTGTATTAACACAGGCAAACGCGTGTACTATATGGGGGGGCGTTTTGGTCAAACCATGAAGACTGATGCACGAATTCCAATTGTCCTCGTATCATTGCTTTTACTACCCGGATGCATCAGTGGTCTTGTAGACGATGTCGATGAACCAAGCATTTGGAATATGGCACCAAATGGTGAATGGCCACAATTGAGCCTAGGTGAGCGCACCCGAACAACACCCACACTCGAGGTGTACGATGATTGCACAGTCTTACTTGAAGATCTAAAGAATGCCTTGTGGGAACAGACTTTGGTTGAAATCGATCAGAATGCCTACTGGAATTGGGCCCCTGAAGTGATGTTTCGTGGTGGAATGATGGTCGATGATGTCGCCATGGATGGTGCAGTCGCCGAATCCGCAGATATGGGCTCGAATGGAGGAACTGCTCCTTCGAGTAGTGGTGCGGAAGACCGCTCGGGCACATATTCTGAAACAAACAATCAGGAATCCGGAGTTGATGAAGCGGATTTCCTCAAGTTTGACGGACATCATTTCTACATGATTAACAACAATCATCTGGTCATCATTGGTGTTCCTGAGCATGGCAATGTCACGCTTGAGGCCGATTTAGAATTGGAAGGTCAACCCTTGCAGATGATGAAAGAAGGACCCAGTCTTGTCATCATATCATCTATCAACAGTTGGAATATCCCTCAAAATGACCCACTGCGCTCAATCATGCAAACTGAAGATGGCAACTGGCGTTCCTCAAATTTGGTCAAGTATTCAGTGATTGATGTCACCAATCGAAGTGACCCTACAGTGGGTCGTGAGATTTTCATTGAAGGCAGCCATGAGACTGCACGAATGGTCAATGGGACCGTTCGAAGTGTATCGCACATGTGGTCATACATCCCTGGAATCCAAACTTATCCTTCACTTCCTAACTCGTATTGGGATGTAATTGACTGGGAAGATCGAATGGGCATTTGGAATTCATCTGTCGAATCACTCCTAGATGCGAATCAGGCAGCACTCAATTTGCTAACACTTGCTGACTTCGCACCCCAAATGCACCAGCGTATGGCTGATGGCACAATCTCATCGTATTCATCGGGCAGCGGTGACTGTAGCGAATTCAGCGGTTCCACAGATGGCGTGGGCCGCGGATTCACCTC
>JASLKO010000137.1 GCA_030747475.1 Candidatus Thalassarchaeaceae archaeon
TCTTTTGGTCCGACTTCAATGGTAATTGGATTGTGGAGATAGTTCTCAACTAAATCACCCACCTCATCATCTAAGGTGGCACTGAACAATACTGTTTGTCGATTTGGTGCGCATCGATCAAGGATATCGCAAACGGGTTCCATGAAACCCATATCTGCCATGCGGTCGGCTTCGTCAAGGACAACTGCGCCGACGTCTTCTAGGCTGAGGGCTCCGTGATCTAGCAAATCGAGTAAGCGACCTGGGCAAGCGACAACGATGTCGACCCCCCTTGAAAGTGCCTTTCTCTGCCTCCCATAGGGCACACCCCCGTAGATCGCTAGCACTTCTAAATCGAAGGTGGCAGCAAGTGGGGTCAGCACCTTGCAAATTTGTTCTGCAAGTTCTCGAGTAGGTGACAATATGAGCGCGGTTGGGAATTCAGGGTCTGCACGTGGTGTTCTGGAAATCAATGGAAGGCCGAAGGCCAATGTTTTGCCCGACCCTGTTGGTGCCCGACAGCAGATGTCTTTGCCCAACATGGAATCTGGGATGGCTTCTCTTTGGACTTCAAAGGGTTCACTGATCCCCTGATCCTCGAGTGTTCGGACGAGGGCGGGGTCGACGCCTAAATCAAAGAAACTGACGTCCATACTACCGTTCCCCGGTTATGGCGCCAATGCAATGTTATTTCAATCAAGTACAACAAAATGGCCCAAATGTTACAGAAAAGACTTCTAACCGGGATTCGAACTTGTCTTTATGGATGATTTTGATTCTGCAGCCGGGGGAGCTGTTGGTGGAGGTGGTGCCCGGGGGGCTGTTTTTGTTGGATATGTTATGTTGGTACTGGCCATTGGTTTAGTGCTGATAATGGCAATTGATGATGGCCCAGAATCGGAAGATTATGATGATAGTGATGAATATATGGAAGCTGTTGAATCGCACCAATCTCGTTCCGAGTTTTACCCAGCTTGTATGGTGTTGTTGTTGATGGGTGGAATTGTTGTAATTAGTGGGGGGTTGGTCCAGAGTGGATTGGATGATTCATATGTTCACCCCTACATTCGTATTGCTGTAATTATTGCCGGGGTTCTTCTATTGGTTGGTTTGGTTGAATTGTTGGCGGTTGGTACACTCGTTTCGGGCCTCTAACATGAAAGTTAGGAGTGATTATATCGATTTGAAATAATTCCAACCGGCAAATGGAAGGCTCCAGAAAGCCCCCCCTACTGCCGCTATTGGAATCAATACCAGCCACTCAACACCCATGTCAGGTCCGCCAAAGGCAGCTCCGAAGACAGGGATAATGAATGTTAGAAAGGCAACGGGAATCAGGTGGGTTAGGCTGACCTCGTTCGGTTTGGCTTGTTTGAGTGCAAAGGGTGGGATGAGTATCACTGCAAGGAATGACAGCATTGCCAATGCGAAATCAACATCGTCAGTCACACCACTGATCACATTGAGAATCATCAGTATTGCCATCAATCCACCATTCACGGAGCCAGACAATAGGATGTTTTTCCAACTCATTCTAATCACTAATGCCTGAATAACCGTGTGCCGGTGAACAACATCGTCATGCCGTGTTCATCTGCGGCTTCAATGACCTCTTGATCACGGATGCTGCCACCGGGTTGAACAACCGCAGTGATTCCAATCTCGTGACTCGTGTCGATTCCGTCTCGGAATGGGAAAAACGCATCTGAAACCATCATGGCATCCTTCGCGCGCTCTCCCGCTCGACGGGCGGCGATTCGAACGGCTTCCACTCTACTGGTTTGGCCGGGGCCTATGCCGACGGTGGCAAAACCCGTTTCTGTGGGTTGGATGAAAATTACACAATTACTCTTGACTTGTGCGCATACTGCAACACCGAAGCGGGCAAGGTCCATTTGGGTTGGATCGGCATCTGCCTTTGTGACACATCGCACCTCACTCCAATCGATAACTGGTGCCCCTTCTGTTTGGGCAAGCCACCCTCCATCGATTTGGCGGAATTGGGTGCACATGTCTAGTGACGTCATATTCTCCAAGGTTAGCATTCGACGGTTCTTTTTCTCGGAAAGCAGTTCCAACGCATCATCATCGAAACCCGGTGCAATAATACATTCAACAAAATGGCTCCCAATTCGCTCGGCGGTTTGTTTTGTCACGACTGTATTGAATGCGATTACACATCCAAATGCGGATTCGGGGTCACTCGCTAGGGCATCGTCCCAGGCTGCAACTTGATTGGTAGAGAGGGCGACGCCGCAGGCATTCGTGTGTTTGATGATCACGCAGCAATGAGGCCATTGGATCCATTCGGGGCCGATGTGTGAGCGGCAGAATCGTAGTGCTGCATCTAAGTCAAGATAATTGTTGAATGAGAGGGCCTTGCCGCCATGCTGCTTTGCAGCTGCCAATCCACTGGGTGGGGCGCCGGCTGTGTTTCCAGGGTAAAATGCAGCGGGTTGGTGCGGGTTTTCTCCATACCTCAGTTCATTTCGAGATCCGCCCGAAACCAATAATTTCTCAGGCAAAATTTCCTTGGCCTCGTCCTCTAATGATTCGAGTCTGTTCGCCAATGTGTTTGCCAGTGCTACGTCATAGGCAGCCGTTCTTTGGTAAGCTGTTAGAGCGAGTCTTTGGCGCGTCTCAATATTGACTGCTTTAGGGTCGCCATTGGCCTCTTGTAGGGATTCTAGAAGTCCGCCATAATCGTCAGGGTTTGTGACAATCAAAACATCTGGGTGTGATTTTGCAGAGGCGCGAACTAGAGTTGGTCCACCAATGTCGATCATTTCAATTAATTCTGCTTCACTCACTGGTGGGTCTTGAGCAGCGACCTCCTCAAATGGATACAAATTGACCGCGACAAGGTCGATACGTGGATATCCCAATTCATCCAATGTCGCCAAATCATCAGAGTTGTCTCCCCTTGCCAAAATGGCTGCATGGATTGCGGGGTGCAATGTTTTGACCCGCCCATCGAATACCTCTGGGTGGCCGGTGACATCTGTCACATCTGTAACCTCAATGCCATTTTCACGAAGAAGGCGTGCCGTTCCGCCCGTTGACAGTATTTGCCAACCCATGGCTGTCAAAGTGGTTGCAAATGCAGTGATGCCTGATTTATCGTACACTGAAAGAAGGGCGCGTGGCGCGTTAGAGCCTTCGCGGCCCGGCACGGTTGATGTCAATGTTGGCTGGGCACGGTCAACCATGAGAAGAACCCGTTAGGCAGCGAATGTATGGCCGCCTTTGAACCCGATGGTGGGTCAATCGCCTCTTGCTGAAACCACTTGATCTATCCGAAGCATGCTAGCGCAAGTCTCTGTCGCGGCAGATAATGCAGATTCGAGGCTGTATGCTGCCTCTTTGGCACCGGTCAAACCAACCTTCCCATTTGATGTGATGCCTATCGACGAATTTCCGTTTCGGTGTGCAGCACGTAATTCTAATATTTGGTCAAGTGAGTCGGTTCCTGCATTTTGCGCGAGAGTTGAGGGGATAATCTCGAGTGCTCTGGCGAATGCTTCCATTGCCAGCCTATTGCGGCCTGGTTCATGTTCCGCTGATTCGCGTATTGCCAACGCGCAGGCCATGTGTGTAGCGCCACCACCATCTACGAGGCGATTGTTTTGCATTGCCAACCCTGTTGCCCGTAATGAATCATGTATGGCACGAATGGCTTCCTCTGCAGCGAGGTTGTTTGCCCCACCGACCTCAATCGTCACGACCTTTGGAGATGGGCAGTTTTCCAATCGGATCAGGTCTTCAACTTGATCGGTTGATGGTCGCCTCTCTGTTGTTAGTCTCCCGGCAACACCTATGTCCATAGTAGAAATGTCCTCGAGGTGTTCAACGATATTGGCACCTGTAGCGAGGGCAGTGTTACGCAATTCGCTATCGTCGAATTCGCCAGCAACAAAGCATCCAGCCCTCATCAATCTGTGAAGAAGGCCTTTGTCGACTGAGCCCGAACATAGGAAGACGTTTGCTCCTGAAGCAACCAGTGTTGCAGATAATTTGTCGCGGATCACTTCCTCGGCCTGCAAAAACGCATCGAGTTGTTCTGTGTCTTCAATTTCAATTTCAGCACTTCTGATTTGTTTACGTGGTGCAATGTCACCATTGATTGTCGCTACTTTTGCGTCTTCGATTGTAGTTGGCAAAGAATCTAACAATATACGACGGCGCACAACAATGCCGTGTAACAGGTTGCTGTTTGCAAGACTACCGGAATTGATCTTATGCATCGTCACGAAATCGGTGTCGCCCTGAACCACATTCAGGGCACCGACGATTAAGGGGGCCAGTGTATCTGATGCCCCTTCTGCACCCTTTCCTGTCAGTGATGTTATTGCCACCTCATGTAAACTTTCAGGAGTGATAGATTTTGTTAGATTGTCGATGGTCTCCAATGCCAAATTATTTGCTCGCACGTAGCCGTCAATGACTGTTAATGGATGCAATCCTTTTTGCAATAATCGGCCTGCCTCAAGTAGTAACTCAGAACTCAATAGAAGGGTTCCAGTGACACCGTCGCCACATGAGTTCTCTTGGGATTCGGCCATTGCAACAAACATTTTCGCCGCAGGGTGTTTCACCATTAATTCGGCAACAATTTTTGCACCATCGTTGGTGACTGCGGTGCTGCCGTCGGTTTTGTACAACATTTTGTCCAACCCCCTTGGGCCGTATGTTGGGCGAAGTAAATCGGCGAATACGCGGGCGGCTGCAATGAGTTTCTCCTGCACTGCAGTTCCACTGGTGACCTTGGTCTCTTCTCGGAGAATTACGACGGGGGGTTTGCCCGCTGCATCGTCGCCCATACC
>JASLKO010000138.1 GCA_030747475.1 Candidatus Thalassarchaeaceae archaeon
GGCTCCCGTCTGTCATAGAATGTTTAGCATTCAGAGTGTCAATCAATATTTCCCATTGAAGCAATCGTTCTCTGTATAACACCCTCACGCTCAGAATGTCTGAATCAATGGGCTCGCAGTGGGCTTCCCGCCTCGCTACCCATGCGATTACAACTTTCGGCAAATGAATGACAATGTACCAGCCCAATCATCACTTGGCGCAGCTCTGAACATTCTCAAGACTTCAAAGCCAGTATTTTCAACCATACCCCCCCAATCTTGTTCACTGTGCATCGCCATCGGTGTGCCCACTTTTTTCGACCATCCATGACAATCTTCATTCTCGAGATAGTGGTCGATACCAAAGGCGAAAATCCCATTGGGCTTGAGCCACTTTGAAATCACCATTTCAAGGAACCCAGGGATGTCATCCAGATAGTACAACACTTCCATTGAATGGACCAAATCCACAGGATTCTCTGGAGTCCAAGATAGCAAATCCGCATGGGTGTATGTTCCTTGTGAATCTATTTCGCTCGCACGTGTAATCATCGATTCAGCACCATCGATACCAATCGCTGATTTGCAATCGGGTATTGATGATAACAATCGCACAACCCAACCATTACCGCAACCGGCATCAATCGCATCAAATCCAGATTCCAGATGCCCCATTTCTTCGAACGCAGCCGCCAGGATTTCGGAAACTGCAGGGGCGTGCCCCTTCTCCATCCCTGCATCCTTGCCGATGTCTGCCCATTCGGAAAAGACATCCGTCGCTTGCCGCATATTGCTACGCAACCAAAAGCACGCTATCGGTTTTGCTTCTCATTCTTCAGTGACTGGCCCGGCTCGAGATTGCGAAGCTCCCGCTTCCATCAGGCCTGCCGCAGGGCCAACCGGCAGATCATCCATTTCTGCTTCTGTAAGAGGCCTTGAGTCAACATCATCTGTCATGATCATTGAATGCCCGTGGGGGTCAAGAAATTCTAACGTGGCGCCCCGTTGCCCTTCACGAACCTCATTCATCGCTTCTGTCAATTTGGTCAATTCTGAAATGGCCTCTTCATTCCCTTCTGCAATCGCCTGCCTTCCGACCATGTCAACAACTTCCTGAAATCGATTGAGGACGCCTTCAATATTGGAAACATATCCTGTGGAATGTGAACCCGGGCGCACTTCCAAGTCCAATTCGATCAATCTGACAGTGCAGGCCGACCCACGAATGACCCGTACTTGCAAATCTTCACTTGAATCGATGTGATATGTTTGGCAAGACCCCTCACGGGCTTCGGCAGGGATGAAATCAGTTTGTCTCCATCCACATCCAGGGCAAGTGAGTGTGATTTGGGTATGCTCGCCAAAATACGCGATTTCTTCGGTATGCGCCAACATGGACAGGCCTTTGTCATGCCCACAGATGACACAAGAGACATCGATTGTACTCTCCATAACCGTATATCCTCCTCGTGGGGTATGAACCTATGCGTCCGGTGCGAATACTTCGTTTTCGACACCTTTGACCGCTGCAAATCCTTCAGGGAGCAAAATGAGACGATCGTCACCAACTTGGACGAGCGTTCCACCAAGGTCCCCTTCAACGAGTTCTTGCAATCTCGCAACACAACTTGCGAATTCAACTTCTCTGTGAATTAAACGCTTTAATTCGACAATGGCAACGTCTCCGGCGGAAACCCAATCAAACAAAGTCTCAATGCCGGAATAATCGTGTAATACTGCCCGATGAATGATGGCCTCCCCTCGCATTGTCGGAACCGGTGCATCTGGGTACAAATCCCCCAAATCATGGTAAGATTGGGCCGGTTCAACAGGTTCTGGTTGCGATTCAGCAATGGATGGCATGTCCATCCATCGAGGTGATTCACCCTCCTCCATGGTGACCCCTGAACAGTGACAATCCTTCAATCCTCGGACCCATTTGACTTCATAGGTTCAAGAACCGTCGCGACTCCACACGGTCCGAGGTGCGACCGAGGGGACATCAGCAGAGGGATTCAAAAGGACCCCTCTTCTGGCCGTAACATCCCCGAAGCGCAACTTCGCGAATTTGGAGGAAATGAATATGGATGCGGAAATGACGGCAGTAAAGACTGGTACGAGCACGGTAGGGATTTGTTTTGACGGCGGCGTCGTTGTCGGGGCCGATCACCGGGCGACAATGGGTCACTTCGTGGCCAACAAAAGTGTCCAGAAGTTGTTCAAGATTGCAGACAACCTTGCGTTGACCACAGCAGGTTTAGTCGGACATGCTCAATCTCTGTCCCGTACACTCGCTGCTGAGATGAGTTTGTTTGAACTCAAGCGTGATCAGCAGATGACGGTCAAAGGTGCGGCAACCATGACTGCAAACATCCTTGTGGGCCGTCCCCACTGGGTTCAGTTGCTCATCGCTGGTGTTGATGATACCGGCGGTAGTGTGTACTCAATCGATTCAGCTGGCGGTTCTATTCCTGACGAATATTGCGCCACAGGTTCCGGTTCACCTTACATGTACGGTGTTCTGGAAGACCAATTCAAATCTGGTATGACTGAGAAAGAAGCCCTCAAAGTCGCCGCAAAAGCTCTGTTGGCTAGCGCACAACGTGATGCCGCCAGTGGAAACGGCATGGACCTTGCAGTCATCACACAGAAAACCGGATACCGCCTACTCGACGAATCCGAACTTACAGCACTCATTCAGCAGTGCTAATCCATTCCCGGCGCACGCGCCGTCCTCGTCCCATCTGCCGATGGGTCGTGATGAAGTGTGTCGGGCCGACAGGAGGTTGGAGACATGCGTCTAACATTCCAGCAAGTGAAAAAGAAAATAGAGAGTATGGTGCCATCTGGCGTCGATTATGAAGTAGATTTGGAAGCGGCGAGCATCGCCATTGTAACATCAGATCCTGATGCCTTTTCGGGTTCAGATAGTTTGGCGAGTAAAATCGCCAAGACAATCAAACGCCGCATTGAGATTCGCCCTTCGGCTGAAATCGTGATGGATGCCAAAGATGCAGAAGCAAAAATCATTGCAATGCTTCCTGATGAAGCTGGTCTGAAGCGAATCTACTTTGATGCCGCCATTTGCGAATGCACAATTGTTTGTGATGACCCAGGCATGGCCGTTGGGCCTAAAGGTGCGACAATCCGTGGCATCCGGGATGAAATTGGTTGGATTATTCGAACGGAGCGGTTTGCTGCTGTAGAAAGTCGGACCATGCACAACATTCGAAAATACCGTCAGGAGAATGCAGAAGATCGTAAGGCATTGCTTCGAAAATTCGGAACACGAATCTATAGACCACAACGCCCCGGGGAATCTTGGTGCCGTTTGACCGCACTTGGTTCATATCGCGAAGTGGGTCGTGCAATGCACTTGGTGACCACAAATGAGTCCAAGGTCGTCGTTGATGTGGGTGCTAAACCCACAAACAATCTGAGTGAAATTGCACCATTTTTCAATGCACCCGAATTGATGCCATTTGAGAACCTCGATGCGATTGTCATTACACACGCTCACATCGATCACATTGGCCAATTGCCAGTGATGTACAAGTATGGCTACCGTGGACCAGTTTACTGCACACCTCCAACACGTGACCTCATGGTTCTCTTGCAAAGTGATTACATCAAGGTCGCAGCTGCTGAGGGCAATCCACCGCCCTATGGTTTGGGTGATGTTCAAGAAATGATCAAACACATCGTCGACGTTGAATGGGGCAAAACAATCGATATTGCTCCAGACATCAAACTCACGATGTACAATGCCGGGCATATCCTTGGCTCATCATCTCTACACATGCACATTGGTGAAGGCAAGCACAATATTGTGTTCAGTGGAGACATCAAATACGAAAAATCGTGGCTATATGATGCTGCAGCCGTTCGATTCCCTCGAGTCGAAACACTGATTCTGGAATCGACTTATGGTGGCGCCAAGGATTTCCAACCGACTCGACAGGAGGCTACGCAGGAATTGCAGGACCTGATACAGAGAGCCCTTTCCAAGAAGGGCAAGATATTCTGTCCGGTTTTCGCAGTTGGCCGTTCTCAAGAAGTCATGATTGCCATTGATCAATTGTTCAAGTCTGGCAATTGCGAACCGGTTACTGTCTGGCTGGATGGCATGATTACCGAAGCTACAGCCATTCATGCCAGCCATCCTGATGCCCTCAATAGGGATCTCAGAAAGAAGGTGCTGAAAGGTGGTGAAGAAAACCCATTCAATTCGACTTGGTTCCGAAAGGTCAGTGGCCGAGAGCAGCGAGAAAGCATCCTGTTAGATCCTAGCCCCTGTATCGTTCTTGCAACCTCTGGAATGATGACCGGTGGTCCAATCGTTGAATACTTCAAGCACTGGGCACCAGAGCCGAACAACACACTCTGCTTTGTTGGATATCAGGCCGATGGAACCCTCGGTCGTCGACTTCAGAAGGGCTTTGCAGAGGTTCCAATTAATGACCAAGGGCAAACCCACATGGTCAGCATTGGATGTGATGTCATCACAATCGATGGATTTAGTGGACATAGTGACAGACGTCAATTGATGGATTATGTCAAAGCAATGAATCCTAAGCCACGCACAATCATTTGCCATCATGGCGATTCACACACATGTGCTGAGTTCCGGAAAGATTTGGCGAGCACATTCAGGATTCGAACCCATGCTCCCAAAAATTTGGAAACCATTCGCTTGATTTAGATCACAGGGATGTCAAACCCATCTTCGGCAGGGTCGGGCAGCGCTTGTGTTTCAGTCAGTCCCGATTGAGTTTTGACCAATTTTTCAGAAACCCCATTGTCACCGACTTGTTCCTGCTGGAAAAACGCCATGACCGCAGCAGCCGCAATAACCCCAGTCAAGGCCAGGAGTGCCCACGCATTGGCGCCAACTGCACCTTCATTCCAAATGAGCAACACCGAAGCCGTTGCAAGCATCGCAAAAGATGCAATGAGCACCACCGGCCGAGGGTTCGCCATGCAACTCCGTCAACCCTGCCTTTGATGAACTGAACGCTCCTCGGGACATACATGGACTTCAATATCGGGCGATCATCAGGTCCGCGTAAAACCGCCAAGGCAGCCCCGCGCACAGGCGGAGCATTGGCCGGCTGGTTGATGACTGCAGTCGCACCATTTGGTGAAAACGAAGAACATGCCATGGACCAAGCCTTGGTTGAATTGGGACTTGGGGACGCACGATTGATTCGCGGCGAAGGTGCAATGTTGCCGATCGGTTTTGAACCGGGTGTACCACAGGATTTGCCAATGGGCACTCTGGTCGAATGTCACCTTTCCAAAGCAACAGTGCACGGCTCTGGAACCGCTTCGGCTGGGGTTGCATGGGCGCTTTGTACAACACCGGAAGGTGATGAATGTGCGATCGTTTCTACAATGTCTCATCAGGGTTCAATGGAAGAATGTGAAGTCGAGCTACGCCGCAATCTCCAACGGAAATTGGGCAATCGAGACCTTGAACTAAGCAAGGGAGATGATGGGCGAGCCCTGTTTGAATGTGCAGTGGATGAAATCGAAGCTCAGGAAGGATTCCATGGTGTTGTTCTCGCGGCCTTAATTTTACCAAACAGCCTCAATCTTGGCTCGTCCAGTGGTCCGACACGTTCTCGCAATCTTGGAGTCTCAAGCATCGGTGGCAGCCTTGGAGGTCCCAGTGGGCTTGGCGGAACCGGGAAGAGCGATTTCGGATTTTGAGCGCAGTCTTCAACAACCGCCGCTCATCCAGCCGAAGTATGGAGCCACATTGGCAAGTATTGTTGTGCCAATCTTGCAATCGTGCATTCGGCAAGCCAAAGTCGGCTAAGAATCAACAGTGTCCACATTGCAATCACCCTGAGGCCAAGGTACTCTCGAGACACATGAGCGCGAATGATGCAAGTGATGCGGTATCCGTTGCCAATGTGCCTTCTGAAATCAGAGATCAATTGGCCACTTGGCTCGAAAATGAAAAATCGAGCCAACCCAAGCAAGAAATCTTGCCAACAGATGGCCAAACCGTCCTTACATATGCCATGGATGACGAGGGTATAATCACCTTAGAATCACTTGAAAAGGCGCTAAAAGCACTGAATTCTAGTATGGAAGCTGAGCACTTTGCAGAACAGGCATGTGCTGAAGGTGAGTTGCTTCAAGCGGGTGTAAATTGTTGGAAACGTGCATGAGAATGTTCATGTTTGTTGAGCGACGCGGCAGGACTACTGGACCCGTGGGTTAGCTTGGCTATGCTCGATGCTTTGGGAGCATCAGACCTCAGTTCGAATCTGAGCGGGTCCACTTAATCACCGATTGTATCGATGAAAAATTGCTTCGCCCGTTCTAATGAATCAGCACGAGCAGCGGGGTTCCCTTCTACATGGGCACCTCTGTTTCGCAAAATTCGGATGATCCACCTACGTTGCCAACGCTCGTTCAGAGGCAATCGAATACCAAGAAACAATTTACCAGACATATTTCCATTCTTGTCTATTCTAGCCGTTCGCTTCCTTAAGCGAACAGCTTTGGGAATCCAAGTTAATTCTTTGGTGCCGTCAAAGGAGTGATGGGCCCCAGGATAAACTTGCAAGGTCGCATTCGGGAATTGAGGCATAAGTGCCTCAACCAGATGGAGAGGGGTCCAATCGTCCGCATCACCATGCAGAATCAATATTGGTGATTCTGACCATTTTTTGATATCAGGACGGAGGTGAGCCGCTGGATATAATGGCACATGAGCATCAAACGCAGACCCGAGGATTTCGATGATTGGAGACCATGCGGAATACAGGGCAACAGTTCCGCCCAGGCTCCAACCGGCAATTCCGATCTTGCCAATCCTAGGGTCTTTTGCCAACGCTGAACGTGTGCGAAAGACGTCGACAAGCATCATTGCATGTGTCACAGAGAGTTGATCGTCTACTGTTGAATCAATTTCCCTTGACGTGAATGAATTGACCTTGCAAACTGCGAGCCCGGC
>JASLKO010000139.1 GCA_030747475.1 Candidatus Thalassarchaeaceae archaeon
TGAAGATTTTGCGTGTTCCAGGAATCCTTCTTTATCGGTGATTCCATGTGCTTTCATCACTCGCTCAAGGACACGCTCAGTATATCCTAATTCATTTTCTTCTTCCGCTTCAGAATCATCTTCTGTAGACTCATCGGCTACCGCGTCACTGCCTTCACCATCAGACTCATCTTCATCCTCATCACTTACATCTGGCTCGAGGACGACTTTCTCTTCTGGCGGCGTCCATGGCATTGACAATGCTGCTGCCAATTCAGCGAAGGAAATGACACCATCGTCATTCAAATCGATTTGTGAGATGAACCGATCCAATTCGTTGGAACCTAGGAATGCTAAATTTCGACCTTCCAAGGCGTTCTTTACCTCATCTGCAGTAAGAGATTGGTCATTATCGGAATCAACTTGCGCAAAAAGTTCAGAGATTGTCATCCCTTCATCCTTCATCCATACGGATAGAGCGGTTGTTAAATCATCGAGAACAAATTGGACGCCACATTGTGAACAGGATTTACTGTCCATTGGGAGTAAAGTTCCACAAGCACCACATTCGCCCATATCATCATCAGCAACACCTGAGAATGAGACACCACAGTCCGGACAGGACGTGGAATCAATTGGAATTTCGGAGCGGCAGGCCCCACATTCAGCCATTTGCGTTTCTGAATCGCTACTGTCGCCATCGTCCGTCGTCAAGCCCACACCGAATGAACCACTCTTGCAGGACGATATAACAGTTCACTCGGAGCCGTGGTGATTGATGGCGAATCACCATGCAGTACATATTGCATCCGAATGGGCTAAGAGCGGCCCTAGCATATGACGCAGTGTTCCCATGTCGATTCGCCGGGGTGATGCCTTCAGACTTCCCACTCAGGGTCGCATTTTGAGTGTCATTGCTGAGGAACCTAGGGCCCCATTACATTGGTTGGCGATGGTCGAACATGAAACAGATACAAACATTGCAATTTACACGCGTTTATCGCCTCAGCGACTAGGTCAGCATCTCAAATTAGATCGTGTTGAATTTAAGTGGCTAACTGAAAACATGGACCCACATGCGTTGTCGCCATCATTAGAACGTATACATCACGCAATTGGTACACGTATTTCGACAGATGGTGGAATAATTTGGCTTGATGCTGTAGAATACTTGATTCACAGGCAAGGTTTTGACGCATTCCTTGCATTTACGAGGAGTCTAGCAGATGAATTGAGTGGTACCGAATGGACGGTATTGTTGCCGTTCTCACCGCTCTCAATGGATGGTACCGAAATCGCTCATCTTAGACGTGAGGCGATGCCATTTGAAATCCAGAATTTTTCACCTGTTGAACAGTCAGTTGTAGAAGTCGAAGATGAAATCATGGATGCTGGCGAGGACCCACAAACTGTACCAATTGACAAGGTCGAGTCCACAGAACAAATCCCAGTAGAATCAAAACTGAATATGCTATCGACGATTGCTCAATCCGCATTAACCCCCGCAGTATTATCCCGTAGAAAACTACAGTGGGAATCGATGGGTTTTGATGTTACAGAGTTGGATTATGCCCTGACAATCGATCAAGAGCAATCCTATACCATTTATCGCGATATTGAGGAGAGGATTCGTCGTGCAATCGAATGTGATCGTAGAATTCAGATGATTGAAATTCGAGGATTCTCCCTCGAAGCTGCAAAAATGCGATTTCGAATTATGCAACTCACTGGATTGAGTGATGTGGAATCTGAATTAGATCAAATTTTAGATGGCGAGATTGCCTAATCCAATTTTCCGATAGCACTTTCCACAGCTTCTAACAATTCCCCTGATTCCAGGATTTCAACCATGCGATCGTTGTCTGGGAAAAGTGGTCGGTCATCATCCAAGTAATCGATATACTTCCGAATGACTTGATGAGCAGCACTCACACCCTTACCTGGTGCACCACCACGAATATCCAATGCTTGTGCTGCAGCAATCATTTCAATCGCCAAAACGCCAAAACAATTTTTGATAATTTGCTGTGTTTTCTGTGTTGTTGTCATCCCCATGCTCACAAAATCTTCTTGATCAGCCGCGGCAGGTATGCTCTGATTCGCAGCGGGGTGCGACAAAATACGGGTTTCAGCAACCAATGCACAAGCTGTGTATTGAGCAACCATCAATCCAGAATGCATACCTGGTTTTTCAGTCAAAAATGGTGGTAATCCCGAACTAAGTGCAGGGTTGGTTAGGCGATTTAGACGTCGTTCTGAAAGTACAGCGGCCATTGACATTCCAGTGCCAACCATTTCCATAGGCAATGCAATGGGTGTGCCTTGGAAATTAGCACCAGTAATGACACGATCTTCATCTGGCAAAAAGACAGGGTTGTCACCCACACCATTCAATTCAATCTCGACTTGCTTCCGTGCATATCGTAGTGAATCTCGTACGGCACCAATCACTTGAGGTGTTGATCGCAATGAATAGGCATCTTGCACCTTTTTGCCATCACCGGCGAGAATTTCAGAACCATCGGTCAGTCGACGTAGATTAGAAGCCACAACTTGTGAGCCGGAGAAACCACGCAATTCATGCAATCGTGCATCATATGGAGTCATATTGGCATTTAGTGACTCCAGCGTCATTGCTGTGGCAATATCGTGATATTTGAGCCACTTTTCAACATCACATAGGCTCAATGCAGCCATAGCGGTGAGCATGTTGCTACCATTGATAATCGCCAATCCGTCTCTAGCTTGCAGTACAAGTGGTTGCAATCCAGCACTTTCCAATGCTGCATCAGAAGGCATCCGCTTACCATCATAAATTGCTTCACCTTCACCCATCATAGACATTGCAATCTGTGACATTGGTGAAAGGTCACCACAGGCGCCCACCGACCCTTTAGCAGCAGCAATTGGGGTAATTCCACGGTTTAGCATATTGACGAGATGTTCAGTAATTTCGGGTCGACCACCAGAATTGCCGTGGCAATGTACGTTGATTCGGCCGAGCATGGCTCCACGAACCACTTCCTCGATCATGGGTTCACCAATACCAGCAGCATGTGAATAAATCAGATATCGCTGAAATTCTTCGACTTGGTCAGGAGAGAGCACAACTTCACTGAATTCGCCGATTCCTGTAGTGACTCCATACATTACCTCATGAGCATCAATCTTACGCTGGATCATGGATCTGCACTCATCAATACGCCCCCATGCATCCTTGGAGACACTAACTTGGTCGCGATTCCTAGCCACGGCTTCGACATCTTCAATTCGCAGTTGACGACCATCTAACTCAACAGGCATGGAAGCCCTACCCAGATGCGGAATATAACCGTATCAGAGACGCAGAGCCTTGTCAATAATGTCATCATTGGCGTGGTTGGGTAACGTAATTTGCAATTGCTGATCGATTGTCATGGCTTGCTTGGCAGCAAATTCAGCACCATCATTACGCGCCCATGCCCTTCTTGCAACACCATTGTTCACATCCCAACTAAGCATTGATTTCAGCCGAATCGATGCTTCCGGGGACCCATCGAGAACAAGGCCGAAGCCTCCGTTAATCACCTCGCCCCATCCAACTCCACCACCATTGTGAATGCTGACCCAGGTCGCTCCACGGAAACTGTCTCCAACGAAGTTTTGAATGGCCATATCAGCTGTAAACATAGACCCGTCGCGAATATTGGCAGTTTCCCGATATGGTGAGTCTGTGCCACCAACATCATGATGGTCACGACCTAGAACGATTGGACCTGAAACCTGACCTGATGCAATGGCTTGATTGAAAGCCTCTGCAATGCGTTGTCTGCCCTGTGCATCTGCATAGAGAATTCTTGCCTGACTACCGACAACCAAATTATTCTGTCCGGCCTCCTCAATCCATCGAATGTTATCGATCATTTGCTGTTGAATCCGTACGTCACATGATTCAGAAAGTTTGTTCAATACATCACAAGCGATTTGATCGGTAATAGACAAATCATCAGGGTTTCCAGAGCAACACACCCAACGAAATGGCCCGAATCCATAGTCAAAGCACATGGGACCCATAATGTCCTCAACGTAAGATGGGTACTTGAATTCACCATCATCATTCATTATGTCTGCACCAGCACGTGAGCATTCCAATAGGAATGCATTGCCATAATCCCAGAAATACATGCCATTCTGGACCATTTTATTGATGGCATCAGTATGTCGAATCAAACTATGCTTAACGGCTTCAGTGAACTGATTTGGAGAATTAGCCATCATGTTCTTTGAGGCACTAAAGGGGATGTCCACTGGGAAGTACCCACCCTGCCATGGATTGTGAAGGCTGGTTTGGTCACT
>JASLKO010000140.1 GCA_030747475.1 Candidatus Thalassarchaeaceae archaeon
GGGGGTGAATTTGGCCAGCATGCAAGCAGACTCAAGCCCCCATCCCCAAATGTTCGAGGGCAAACATGAATGTGAACATGAGGCACTTCTTGTCCTGCCGTTGGGCCATCATGGATCCCAACGGAAAAATCAGATGTTCCAAATTCTGCAGAAAGTCGTCTTTGAACCTCAACGACACCATCCATTAGTCCCTGTCGATTCACCAGATCTAAATCAGCAATTCTCTGCGCTTGCTGTTTTGGAACCACCAACGTGTGGCCACTACGGCGTGGATAAATATCCAGGAATGCGTACCAATGTTCGCCTTCTGCAACCTTAGAAGATGGGATTTCGCCGCGGATGATTTTGGTAAACAGGGTTGGCTCGTCCATGTTCGCCCGACGCTGTTATGCATCATGAATCCGACTCAAAGACACCATCGAAGTTTGTACCCAGATATGCACCCCAACTCAGATGATCTGGAGTTGTTGCATTCAGGTTGATTCGAGTCAAGGTCCACTGATCTACGTCTGAGGAATATCCTGTTGTTGTGGTCGTAATCATTTCCAAATACCCATTTTGATCAAGGTCAACAATCATTGGTGTGCCTATGCTCATCCCACTCCGATTGTATAACTCATATTGACTCATTTGGCAGGTGTCAAGTATAGTCGCTTGGTTGTAAAAAATGTAGCCTTCGTTGTCTGAGAAGAGTGCCCCTGCACCCCGAATCATGACAACCTCATCTCGCCCATCACCATTGAGATCTGCAGCAAGTGGTGTTGTGAAACTGGTGTGGTGGGTATCTTCACTGAACAATAATTCGCCAGATTCCCCATCAACAAGTAAAGTGATTGAAGAATGATATTCAGGAAATTTCCCAATGACAAAATGAGCGACAACATCTGGAATAGCGTCATCTGTGAAATATCCAATTGAGGGAGATGCCCATGATTCTGCATCAGTTGGTTGCCCGGCAGCGTATTCTTTGGCATCCAATGACCAAAGAGTCGAGTAATTGCGGCCATCAATCGCAATCAATCGCCCGTCAAATGTTCCAGCAACAATATCTGAAATACCATCCAAATTCAAATCTGCAATCGATGGTGGAGCCATGATGCCTTTTGATACGCCAGGGACAGGGGATACAATCCTGATGGCATTGGATATGTCCCCGGACATGATTGAAGAAATAGATGTGGTCCATAAGCCCCCATCCCAAGTTTCTCCACCTGTTCCAAATATGACTTCTAGTTCCATTTCTGGGTGTGGTTGATACAACAGTGGCGACATGTACGTCTCCCTGTTATCGGGTGTATCTGCTACGGCAATGACTTCGCCTGTAGCACCTGATATGATTGTCAAATAGCCGTTATCGCGGGGAGCCCCGGGGGCAGCGGTTGGATCGCCGCCATTCGAGGTTAGCCAATCTTCATACCCATCTCCATCTTGATCTTCAATGAATTGGCCTGTGTAAAATTGATACCAATTCTCTCTAGCATCGTTTAAGGCATCGAATTGCCAAATTAATGAGCCATCGACACCACTAACCGCGAGCAATTCATGTTGACGCCCGCCCAAAATAACATCAAGAATTGTGTCGTCATTCAAATGAGCAAATTGTGCCGAGGCGAACATTTCCTGTGAAGCATTTCGTTCCCACAACAACTCGCCTGTTGAGCCGTCCAAGGCGATGATGCTCCCCTCAGGAGGTTGCTCAACACCAGTGCCCACAATGATGTCTAGAATGCCATCTCCAGTTAGATCAGCTGTATGCGGAGATGACATCATTCGATTGGGGCCAGAATTCTCCCAAGATGTTTCAGCCTCAAGCGGAGAAGTGAATGGATCAGATGTGCATGTGTGTACTTCTGCACAATCACTACCTGGCGGGCAAAGTGGATCAGAGGGCAATGGAATATCTGGGACGTGTCGGGATGTAGCCTCATGCTCAGATGCAGGTGCCAGAATGGTCAGTATAATCAGCATCGAAATGAGAAGTGCGATGCCTGTATATTTCGAGGCCATTGTTAATCGGAGAGGTTGTAACCTCTTATCGTTGGCTACTGGCCACAATATTTCAACTGCGTAATGGAAGAGTTGTTACAGTCCCATCTATTGATGAAAGAGAATGATTAGCTTGACTAGGGTCCGCCTCAGGGTGGTCGGAACGAATGTGTGCTCCCCTTGATTCTTCGCGAGCCAAAGCGGCGGATACGGCGGCGGCGGATACGGCCAGTAGTCCCTTGGTTTGCATCACGGATACAATTTCGGTATTCATCACTGGACTGGAATCGCGAATACTCAAATCAAGGTCTTGAAGATTCTGAATATCTGCTGCAGCCATTGCCAATCCGGCAGCATCCCGAGTTGGTCCCATGTGCTTCTGCATTGTAATGGACAATTTAGATCGAATCGCTCCATAACTTACACCATCTGAACCAGCATTGGATAGATGTGCATCGTAATCATGGTGAGCAGACGATAAAACGACTGAGATTCGGGATGATGATGAGTGCTTGGAGGTGCGTGCGTGTACTGCCGCTGATTGTCCAGCGGTCATGCCGCTCGTAATCGAGCCAAGAAGGTGGTCTCCACTGTTCATTGCTGCACCATATAACCCTGAGCAGGCCGCATCACCTGCAGCAAACAATCCTTGAATGGATGAATCCCATGAGCCATTCACAACCGAGCCTGCAGCATTGATTGGGACGCCCCCAATCGATGGTCCTGCTCTTGGGGATAGAGGGATGGATTCTTGTGAGATATCAATGCCACATCGGGATTGAAGATTGGTGGCAATGCCCGCAAACCAAGGTTCGTCTATTGGCGATAAGCCAGAGAGGTCTAGTGATCCACCTCCAGCTGAAATAATCGCTTGAGAGAGCGCATCTGGGCCATCGTCCATCGCCAGTGGTTGCCCATCATTGCCATTCACTACCCCACCTGACCCCAAGAGGTCGAGTGGGAGTTGCAAATTGGTGTCAGACACTGAAAGTGGGTGCATCGATGTGAATTCTAAATTCGCCAATGGAATCCCTGAACGAAGGGCAAGATTGGCGGCCCCACCCATTGCTGAACCGTCGCCGTTCCAGGCGGATTGGAACCCAGAACCGGCGAGAACGATTGATTTCGATTGGATTCCAATAATCTCTCCAGTTTGAATATCTAACGCGATAAGTCCGTTTGCATTTCCATTGTGAATGACAATGTCAATGATTTCAATATCTCCACGGATTGGAATGTTTCGCTTCATGCATTGCTCTTGGAGAATCGTACGTGTTTCGCGGAGGGTTGAGTCGCCAGTACTAGCGGTTCGTGCATTGGATTGTCCCGGCAATTTTGCTAGGTGTGGGGCTCCATTACGGTCACGGCGGAGATTAAGTCCCCATTTCTCTAACTCAGCCAAATGTTCGATTGCTGAACTTGCGACTGATGTAACGACATCAGACTCACACAAGTCAGCTCCAATTCGATGAATGTCTGCAACGTGCTCGGATGTGGTGGCCTCACCCAATGAGGCTGATAGTCCACCAACAACCGTGTCGTCTGCAAAAGAAGAAGCGGTTGAACTGCTGAGTACGGTGACGGTTGCGCCTTCATCTGAAGATGCAATGGCCGCACGTAATGCTGCAACGCCACTCCCAACGACAACTACGTCCCATGCCTGCATGATGTCACCGAACATTCCGGTCGAATTGAAGGGGCATCATAAACGCACCCCCTCAGAGGCATCAGTGGCTTCGCACCTACGGTGCGATAAATTTGGTAGCATCCATATGCGAAAGTGCTTGGTTTTGCCAACGGCGGGCCACCGTTCTTGCGACCCCCATCCTTCTTCGTAATGAGTCGCCTCCACTTGATCTTGGTTGCACCTCTGTCCACAGTGTATCTGAACTAATTGTATGTCCATCAACATGACGAATTGTGATTCGGACGGGTTGCCGCCCCTCGATTTCATCGACCCATGCAACACTGAGCCAAAGCACGTGTGCGGCACCCATCAAATTGCTCAACCATGTCACAACATCTTCTTCATCATTCGAAAAGATGGGCAGTGGATGATTTGGTGGAGTGACTGGTTTTGGTGTCAGTCTGAAAATTTGACGCGAAGGTTGGCCGTCAGGAACGTGGACCTCTAATTCAATCGGTGTTTCATGCGAACCGAGATTGTTGACCATGACAAATAAATCACCACGGGAATCGCCGCAGCGCAGGGGTAGGCTGGCATCCAGTCTCCAGGAATGGCCGGCTATCGATTCATTATGATCCATCAATCCAAATTGTAATCTATTCACCTGACGGAATAAATCACTTTGCCACGCCCTAGTATGGCCCATCAAACGAGAAAGTGTGGGGAGGTCTAGGTGTGGATTATGTGTGATTTTCGAATCTACATTTGTCGGACCAATAAGTTTGCCAAATTCATCGATGAGTTGATTTTGAGTAAGCATTTTTTGACCCCTCAAATGAACTAGATTCAATATGTGTTCAATCGCTTGATTGGGGGTTTTTTGTGTAGAAACGAATGGGGTCACACTTTGTTCCCATTGGTTGAATCGCTGGATACTTTCAGGGTCCAAATGGGCCATAAGAATCTCTGTCAAAGGGTTTTGTAGGGTACTCTTGTGTTGGCTAGGTGCGTGGTGTACCAAGAATGGGAGGTCATCGAAGTGAGTGGAGGTTCGACTCTCGACCAATACTGAATGGGCGAGGGCGATGCTGCCTGCAAGAATGCTACTCACTAACAATAAACCACGCGATTCATCGCCGGTTGGGTATCGGTCTGCAAGCCACAATAAAAGGGAATAAGTCAACAAAAAACTGAGGCGTAAATATTCATGCAAACGAGCTTCGGTCAGTGTATTTAGAATTCGTTCAATGCTACTGTCGCGTTCATCTCTTGTACGCCCCCTGGCACCCAACCTATGCAAACCGACCTTGAGGGCGTAATTGCTAGTCGCCAATGATGGGCCAATGAAAAATAAAGTAATGAATCCCACGGAAATTGCAGCAATGGATGGGTTGACTTGTTCTGGGATGGCCATGACAGCCACAGAAATCAAAATAATTGATGGTGGTAGGATATTCCGAACTGTTTTCCAAATCCATCTGTCGGCTAAACGCCCCCATCGACGTCTTGATTTTTCCATGCGATCGATTCGAATATTGATCAAATCATCGAGGGCGTCATCGGTTTCAAAATTCTCACCGTAAGGTCGAGGAAGGTTGACTCCACCATCGTCTCTTTGCATCTGAACAGGTGAGGTGACAAAGCAATAGGTCATCAGCGTGACGCTTTGCGCCGCCGGAACCTCCTTGAATATGGAATCGGAGCAATCGTTGGGCGCGTCGCATAGCTGGATATTGCACCGGCCTCCTAAGCCGGGTTTCGTGGGTTCGAATCCTGCCGCGCCCGCTTCAATCATCCAATGGCCAATCCATGACGGTGGCCGGCCTCTGAAACTTGGTGCAAGAAATTCTCAATTTGGATTCGTGGATGAATTGTGCGCCTTAGCCCCACGTCGCATTCTGCAAGTGATGTTAGAATCTCATTACGCAATAATGTGGGCAACATCAAACGGGTGCCGATCAATTCCATGTGGATTTGGTGGATTACGTCTTCAGCATCCAAAGCATGTGCGCCCATCATTTCGTCTAATTGGCCCATTGCGCCTTCAAGATTCTTTACGTTCCGAGAACCTTGTTTTTCCCATCTCCATTCTATTACGCGCCCTCTCAGAGCCAATTCCAACATCCGACGTGCATGTTGCAATGTGCTGGCTGCGACCAGATCATAGAGCCTGTTTCGTTCATTTGTCATCTTCCGATGGGCAAGAAGTTCGGTTGTGAATAATGCCTTTCGCAAGTTGCCTGCTGCTACGTGAGCAATATCTGCCGCCATTCCATCTGCAAGAGTGATCTTTTCTAGGGAGGTTACTTTGTTTACAGTTGCGATGATTTTTTCTGTGGGCACCACAGGGATTCTGATGTGCTGCATTCTGCTTCGAAGAGCATCGATAATACGGCTCGGTGCTCTTGCTGTGAATATGAATCGAGTTGTGTGAGATTCGGATTCCATCATCCTGCGAAGGTATGGTTGTCTACGATCACCCAGGTGATCTGCATCTTCAATGACAATCAGTCGGCTCACAGGTGCTCGGCCAAATTGGATCTCTGTTTCTTTCCCACACGGTGCCTCTCCCACTTCACCACTCCACATATTTCTGTCAAATGCATCCAAACTGGTTCGACTTGCGAGTGTGTCGCTTGATGTGGCCCCCCCTGGGCGTAGAAATTCTTCGAATTTCTTCATCGCGCCCGCTTGTCTAGACAAATCCCTGGCTTGAAGAACGTGGCAGGTGGATTTCCAGCCGGGGCCCAATACTTGTCTGGCGACCAAACGCCACGCTGCTGTTTTCCCCACACCAGCTGGTCCCGTGATGAGAAGATGTGGTGGGTCGCCTGCTAAACTAGCCCGGGTGAGTTGGTCACGAATTTTCTGTGGGGCGGCGAGTGTGTCGAACCGCTTGGGGGCGTGAGTAGAGAGCCACGAGGCCATCGTGTAAAGCGGAACTCTCGCAGTCTTTGAACAAGACGCTTCAAATCGCATCTAGGGTTTTGTGCCCCTGGCGACGTGGTTTCACGAAAATACGGAAGCCGCATCCTTTGCATGCGATTCCTGTCCTAGTGGATTCGAAATCGTCGGTATGTCCGCAGCGCAGACACTTGTAAGATACCTTAGCCATCGAAGCGGCCGACTTAGCGCTCCCATTTGAAGCCGTCGCCTAGACAAATTTGCAATTTCAACTGGATTGACGAGATTGACGGCATATTTCGATGAAATTCTTGAACATGTGCTGGCCAAATTCAGAATCATTGACCTCTGGATGGAATTGTAGCCCAAATCGATCCCCTTGATCATTCTCCATCCCTTGAACTTCACATGACTCACTGCTGGCAGTGATGAAAAAACCGTCAGGCAATTTACTCACTTCGTCATTATGTGATTCCCAAACGACTTGCTCGTTTGGTGTTTCTTGGAAAATTTTCCCACCCCCGTTGACCAACTCAATTGTTGCCGCACCAAACTCTGGCGTTATTGCTTCAGCGGCCGCACCACCGTAATGACCTGCCATGAATTGATGTCCTGCGCAAATCCCCAAAATGGGGATGTCGAGGGCAAGATAAGCGCCGCAATTTCCGAGTTCTCCCGTGAGGCCAACTCGAGCTGCTCCTCCCGATAATATCAGGCCATCTAATTCTCGTAAATCAGAGACTGGTGTTGTATTTCCAATAATCTGGGTGTCCACCCCAAGATAGCGAAGCATTCGCCATTCTCGATGTGTCCACTGACCACCGTTATCGACGACGTCAATCACCAATGGAGTCTCACTCATTGACGCGTGGCTTGGTTGGCGCTCAATCAAGGTGGCGGAACTCAAAGGTCCGCCAATTCACTGAGATAGAGGATTCGCATACTGTGTTCGAACGCTGCTGCATGACCCCATGCTTCAAGCAAATCAGCACCCAATGCGTAAACACCATGTCCGCGAGCAACAAACAATTTGTTTCCCGTTTGTTTGAGGGCTTCTGTGATTTCTACAAGGTACCCCTCCATGTCATCATATTGAACGTCGACAATGGTCGCGCGTCCAAAATTGGAACGGCCTTCGAAATCGGTTGGAACCAATGCATATCGGTCCTTTTCCAAACTCAATGTCGTCGTGTACGGGGCTGCAACGTGGACGCATGCACCCCTCCCTTCATTCTCAAGGCTGCCAATGGCCAAGGCCACACTGTGAATTTGCCAATCTTCACTGGCTGAATTTGGTGCAGCATCACCCAAACGGCCTGTGATGAGATCGCCCTCATTCATCAGACCCAATGCAGCACCTTGTCGAGTGATGTGTACAAGTCCAGGTGAAGTGGTCGATAGAATGCTGAATGAACCTGCGGTCCCATGAAGCAAACGTTCTTTGTGAAGTTGGCGGCCTAGGGTTGCAAACATCCCAACGATTTCCCCAGGAACAACAAAACCATCCCCAACAATTGGTGGCATGGGTGGGTTTTCGACCTCTTGAATGACTTCGCCTGCAGCTGCCATACCTTGCTTGAGATTTTCATTTTCCTCCCTTAATTTCTCCAACTCTAGCTTTTCATCTCCATCGACCATTCGCTTGGCCGTTTCGATTTTCTCGTTTCCGGCCTCGATGACGACGCTGGATCCTGTGTTCATTGTCTGGGCACCAGATGGGGCCGATGGGGGTGCGTTTGGAGGTGATGATGGGGGTGATGACGCTCCACCAAACATGGCTCTGCTACCCGAACCGCTCGTTGGCGGGCCACTTGGAGGACCGCTTGGTGGGCCGCTTGGTGGGCCGCTTGGTGGGCCGGATGGGGGTGCGTTTGGTGGTGATGCAGGTGTCGGTTTTGTCACCTTTTCCAACATCTCTTGGGATTCGTCGTCCGTATCAACTTCCTCTTCTGTCATGTCCGCACCCAAACCGCGGAACACGTGCCGATTAAATACAGGTCCGCTGTCGCTTGCCCGCTCAGCCCCTGTAGTGTAGTGGCCTATCATGGAGCCCTGTCGAGGCTCCGACCCGGGTTCAAATCCCGGCGGGGGCGCCACCAGTTACCCGATTAGAGGGTTATTTGTCCTTCAAATCGACATAGGTTTGCTGTTGCTGAATATGACCGGCGGATCTCAATTGTATACGTATTATCAAAAATCTCTTTGAGGTGATTCTTTGCATTTTCAAAGTCATCATCTTCAATGACGGCCCAACCCCTTACAATCCCATGTTCCTTTACCAGAGGTGTGAGTGAGCTTAGATGTTCGAGAGAATCGTGTGGGATATTGACCAACAATAAATCGAATTTATTGCACATTTCTGGACGGGTCTTCAATTCACGAGCATCTACGCATTCAATTGTTGCTGAGGGATAATCGATATTGTCACGAAGGAGGTCGACAGCTGAAGGGTTCAAATCTCCTACGAATAGTTCGCCGACCAAACCAGGCACCGTTATCAGTGGTAGGATTGAAGGGCCAACTCCAGCATAAGGATCGCAAATTGCAAGCGGCCTCCCTCTCGATTCCCTCAACTTTGTTGCACATTCAATCGTGCCTTCTCTTTCATGTGACAATCGTGTCGAAAAATACACCTTTGAAGGATCTGTTTCTAGTCGGTGCCCTCCTTCGATAATTGTCGTTCTTGTTGTGGGGTCTTCGCCCTCCTTAACGGCCAACAATTTGAGGTCTCGAACGCGGAATGTTCCCTTGACACCGCGGTCCTCGAATACCGCGCGTGTGCGCGCGTGCTGTGTCAGTAAAGCGACCCCTATCTCAGGGCCATATTTTCGTTGATTTTCATCAAGTTTGATTAAGATCAAATCGCCAACGAATTCATGGCGCGTGGGCCATTCTATTGATTCTACTATTTGGGAATCCAAAAGCGAAGGGAGGTGGTCTCTATACGTGCGCGCTGGACTAGGTTTGGTCTCCACGTCAATCACGGCAAATTGTGCAAGATCTTGGTTCGAAATCGGGCCTATGAACGGGATGAGGCGGCGGGTTTCATCTGTTGGGTCTAATTGGACTCGGGCCCCTTCAGGAAGTGCTTTCTCGGCCTTTAACAAGGAGAGAATACGCTGCGTATCTTGGCTCGGTACGCTCAAATGAAGCATGCCACTCGATGGGGTCGAGGGGCGCATACCGCTTGACGATGACGGAGGGGGATGATGTGGATGTTGGCCTCTGGTTGATTGGTTTGGGGCCCGGCGATTTGCAACAAATGACGGGGTCCGCATTGGTTGCTGCAAAGAAGGCAGATTATCGGTTTTTAGAAGGTTATACTGCCCTATTGCCGCCATCTGAATTAGAGAAGATGGAGTCAGTTATCGGTTCTTGGGAATTGAGAATGCGATCTGCGGTTGAAGACCCCACTGAATTGTTGTCTCTGGCAAAGACTGCGAAGGTTGCCCTCCTGGTTGTGGGGGACCCCCTTCAGGCAACTACGCATGTAGATCTGCAAATTCGATGTCAAGAAATGGGCATTCCGTGTCATGTAGAACATGGTGTTTCAATTACGACGATTGTGACTGGTGCAGTAGGATTGCAATCCTATCGATTTGGTAGACAATGCACATTTGCATACCCATATGGGGATTATTTGCCTACTTCGCCACTGGAAATTATTGTTGCAAACCAATCTAGAGATTTGCATACATTGGTCCTATTAGATTTGGATCCCACGGGAATGGGTGAGGGTGATCAAGTTCCAATGACCCCAAAAGTTGCGGTTGAAGTACTTCACAAAATGGCAAATAAACTGGGTCAAGATGTTGATGATTGGGTGTTGGTTCTATGTTCAGATATGGGCACCTGTGATGCGAAAATCAGAGTCGGGATACCCGATGAAATCATGCGAATTGATGAAGGGAGGATCCACTGTTTAGTCGTCCCCGCGAATTTGCATGAGGTGGAAGAAAATGCACTATCGAGGTGGTGAA